>CAVELL010000047.1:0-16424 GCA_963616775.1 Eggerthellaceae bacterium
TGCTTCCCGCAAACCTTGAATTGTCCGCTATGGAAATGATGCTTGTAACGACAATGAGCCGTGAAACGGTTATGAGAAACTATTTGAGCAAGGTTAAAGATAATTACGACTATGTACTGATTGATTGTATGCCCTCGCTCGGAATGGTAACTCTGAACGCATTAGCGGCGGCAGACAGCGTAATCATTCCCGTGCAGGCGCAGTATCTTCCGGCAAAGGGTATGACGCAGCTTATGCAGACAATCGGCAAGGTCAAACAGCATATCAATCCGAACCTGAAAATCGACGGTATCCTATTAAATATCGTAGACAATCGGACAAACCTTGCCAAAAGCACGGCAGACGCACTCCGTCAGAATTACGGCAGCGTTATTAAAATATATCGCTCGTCAATTCCGATGGCGGTAAAAGCCGCAGAGGTTGCTTCAAAGGGCATCAGCATTTACAAGTATGAACCGAACAGCCCTGCGGCGAAGGCTTATGCCGAGCTTGCAAAGGAGGTGTCTGCTGATGGCAGGAAGAAAGAGCGACTTCACTCTGCCGACGCTCGATGACCTGTTTTCCACACAGGAGATACGGGACGAAGCGAAACTTGCTAAAATCCGAGATATTCCCATTGACCTGATTGACGATTTCCCCGACCACCCGTACAAGGTGCGAGATGACGAGGATATGATGCAGCTTGTGGAAAGCATTAAGGAGCGAGGGGTTATTACCCCTGCAACGGTTCGCCAAAAAGAGAACGGCAGATATGAGCTTATTTCGGGACACAGGCGAAAACGGGCAAGCGAACTTGCAGGTTTAGATATGCTGCGGTGTGAGGTCGTAGAACTCGACCGTGATGAAGCCACAATTTTAATGGTAGAGAGCAATCTGCAACGGTCGGTTATACTTCCGAGCGAAAAAGCCTTTGCGTACAAAATGCGCTTGGATGCGATGAAGCGGCAAGGAAAACGCACGGATTTAACTTCGTCGCCACTGGCGACTAAGTTGCAGCAAGGTCGTTCAGATGTCGAACTTGCCGAACAGGTCGGAGAAAGCAAAGACCAAATTCGCCGTTTTATCCGCCTTACAAACCTTGTTCCCGAACTGCTTGAAATTGTGGACGACGGCAGAATGAAGCTCCGCCCTGCGGTAGAGCTTTCGTATCTGAATGAGGACTGCCAGCGTGACTTGGTGGAGGAAATCGACTTAAACGATTGCACTCCGTCACACGCTCAAACCATTCGTATGCGAAAAATGTTTGAGGAAGGTAAACTCACTCCCGAAGCCATACAAGCCATTATGTCAGAGCAGAAGCCAAATCAGCAGGAACGGATCGTTCTCAGCGGCGACAGGGTTCGCAAATTTATTCCGAAAAGTATTCCGCTGAACAAAACGGAGGAATATGTCTGCAAGGCGCTGGAACACTATGCGAGTTTTTTGCGAAAACGGGCGGAGCGTGACAGCAGATAAAGGGAGTATGTTTTTCATTTCCCCCTTCCTCACACTCTAACCCCCGTAAAACTACCTGACTACCCGAAGAAAAAGAATACTATCTCCTAAACTAAAACTATCTCACATAAGTAAATCTATCTCATAGACAACGCACACTTCACGGAAAGCGGCGCTTGTGGGTAAAATGAAAGATTACCC
Source organism: Eggerthellaceae bacterium (assembly GCA_963616775.1). GTDB lineage: Bacteria > Bacillota > Clostridia > Oscillospirales > Acutalibacteraceae > CAG-488. The sequence continues at coordinate 1,636 of CAVELL010000047.1, forward strand.
AAATTCGCACCATTGCTTTTCAGCAGTCCGTTTTCTACAATAACGGCAAAGGAGTTGATGGATAATGAAACGGATAGGCTTATGCTTTTGTTTGACGATAGTTTTTGCTGCTTTGCTGTGCGGCTGCGGCTCAAAGCAGAACGATTTGCCGAGCAGCACCGAGCAAAACGAGGTTTTTTCTTCGGCAGGTAAACAGGCAGAACCCGAAAGCACGGAAAGTCAGGAGATGACTGAAACTGCTTCGGAAATACCGCAGACTTCTCCCTCTGCAATCAAAGAGTCTGAACCGGAAAGCACAATATCAACCGAAGCAAAGACTGAAATCACGAAAACGGAAGTAAAACAACCGCAGAAAAGCGAAAACAAACCGCAGGAGAAAACGGACGCACCGAAAGTGCCTGCAACTACCGAACCGCCCACAAAGACAGAAATGCCGACCGAACCCGTAAAGCCGAAAACCGCTTATGACTATGCGTTTGACATTGGAACGATCCGCAGCGATTTAATTGCTGTCGGAGAGTCAATGGGACTTACTCATATCACAAGCGATGACGGAACGGAAATCACGCCGAGCAATTCGTCTTGGGCTACTCCCGTAACGGCTTCAAGGTCGTTTCAGGGGGAAAACCTCAAACGGAAACTCACGGACTATGTGCAATCTATGCCGGGTATTCTTTCCGCTTACGGCGGCGCAACAATCGAATATTTCACGATATATGTTGAACAGCTTGACGGCGGCAGTTACCGAATATATTTTCTGTACTGAGTCCGTGAACCCGCACACCCTCTGTTAAAACGACAGAGGGTATTTTTATACCCAAAATCAAGAAAGGACGGTAAAAACCGAAATGAAACATTTTGTAAAAACCAATGCAAAGTGCATTGCCGCAGCCATTCTCTGTGCCGTGATGTGCATTGCTGCACTCCCGTTTTCCGCCTTTGCGTTTACAGCAGAGGAAGGAAAAAAGGTGGACGCATATTACGGTGCAAAATATGTCGGCTATGACGGTGAGAAATACTACGCACCCAACGCATATCAGTATATCGCCTATGACAGCAACGGAAATATCAGTCTGCATACCGCAGGAAGCAGTCACGCAAGAACTAAGCTGATGATTAAGGACAGCAGCGGTTCTCGACAGATTATGTGTATTGAATCAGGTATCGATTATAACGCAGGAGGGACTTATGACAGCGTAAACGGTAAGAACAGCGCATATTTTCAGAACCTACCGACAACAGCACAGTACGGAATTATGCTTACCTCTGTTTACGGTTGGCGTCCGGGCAAGACCGCACCCGTCAGCGGTACGAATGAAGATGATTTTTCCCTTGCAACACAGTCAATTCTTTGGGAGTATCAGCAGCAACTTCGTACCTCGCCCACAAGTCTTTCGGCAAACAGTTACGGCATCCCTGCCGACACCTACTACAAGGGTATTAAGGGCAGACCAGCCGATAAATGCTACGATTGGCTTCTTTCGCAGATGGAAAGCCACGCAACCGTACCGAGTTTTGCTTCCCATAGAAGCAGTTCGGCAGAAGTCTACACCCTGAAATATAATCAGGCGGCAGACAATTACAGTCTTACGCTGACCGACACCAACAACACTCTGGCGGATATTAAGTTTAGTGCAAGCGGCATTACCGTATCGAGAAGCGGCAATCAGTATACTTTCACTTCCAAGAAGATGATTGAAAGCGCCGTTAGTATTACGGCACAGAAAAACATTCCGAATATCGACGGCAATATCCTCATTTGGGGCTACCCCGGCAAGCAGACAATGATGTCGGGTGCGGAAGATCCTGTTGTTTTCTATCTGAAAGTTAAGACCGAAACCACGGGCGTCGGTCATATTGTAAAGCACTCTGAGGATAACAAGGTAGACGGCATTAAATTTAATATTGCAGGCAACGGTGTCAATCAAACCGTAACCACAAATAAGGACGGAACGGTGGATATTGAACTTATGCCGGGTGTTTACACGGTAACGGAACTTGCTGAAGAAAAGTACGAACCGCAGAGTGTGCAGCGAGTCACGATTGTATCGGGACACACCTCTACGGTCACTTTCAGCAATGTATTGAAGCGTGGCGCTTTGAAGGTTATCAAATCTTCCGAGGACAACTTTGTTGAGGGCGTGGCTTTTCATCTCTACGGCACTTCGCTTTCAGGCATTGCCGTTGACGAGTATGCCGTAACCGATGCAAACGGAGTGGCAACCTTTGAAGGTGTCCTAATTTCCGGCTCTGAGCCGTATACCGTTGAGGAAGTGGATACCGCAGTCCGTTATGTTATTCCCGAAAAGCAGAACGCACCGATCAAGTGGAATGAGGTTACAAGCCGTAACTTTACGAACACGCTCAAAAAGTTTACCGTGACCGTAACCAAGAGCGACGCCGAAACCGGAAACCCACAGGGCGATGCTTCTCTTGCAGGGGCAAAGTACGGCATTTTCAAAGGCAATCAACTCGTTGATGAATACTACACCGACGAAAACGGTCAGTTTGTGAGCAAAGAGTATGTTTGCGGGGACGATTGGACAGTAAAGGAACTCGCACCGAGCAAGGGATATTTGCTTGATCCTACCGTTTATCCTATCGGTGCGGAAGCAAAGCGCTACACCGTCGAACACAATCAGACGGCAAACGATGTGAACGAGTGGGTTGTTAAGGGCAGTATCGCTATCATTAAGCATTGTGATGACGGTGAAACAAAGATTGAAACACCCGAAAGCGGCGCAGAGTTTGAAGTTTTCCTGAAAGCCGCAGGCTCTTATGATAACGCAAAGCCTGCCGAGCGTGATTATCTCACCTGTGATGAAAACGGATTTGCACAGACCAAAGAAATGCCTTACGGCATCTATACCGTTCATCAGACCGCAGGTTGGGAGGGTTGCGAGTTTATTAAAGATTTCGATGTCTTTATCGCAAAGGACGGTCAGACCTATCGCTATATTATCAACAACGCACCCTTTGAGAGTTATATCAAGGTGGTAAAAGTCGATGCGGAAAGCGGCAAGACAATCCCCTATGCAGGCGCAGGCTTTCAGATTTACGATCCGACGGGCAATCTTATCACAATGACCTACACCTACCCGACGCCTAACGTAATTGATACCTTTTATACGGATGCAAACGGTTGTTTCGTTACACCTGAAAAGTTGGATTACGGCAAGGGCTATTCTATTGTCGAGGTGCAGGCTCCTTATGGATATGTGCTTGACGGCACTCCTGTATATTTTGATGTAACCGAGGATAATTCTACCGAAGAAAGCGGGGTTACGGTGATTAAAGTAAATAAACCGAATACGGCTCAGAAAGGAACAATCACCGTTGAAAAGACGGGCGAAGTGTTCAGCGGCGTAAATGTCAGCGGCTCTGAGGATACGGAGGTAATCTATCAGCCCGTTTATGAAACGGCAGGACTTGAAGGTGCGGTATATGAAATTCGTGTCGCAGAAGATGTTTATACACCTGACGGAACACTCCGTTATACCAAAGGCACGGTGGTAGATACCGTTATTACAGACGGGGACGGCTTTGCCAAGAGCCGTGAACTCTATCTCGGTAAATATGAGGTGCGAGAAATCACAGCGCCGTATGGAATGGTGCTGAACGGTGAAATTCACATTGCAGAACTTGTCTATGCCGGACAGAATATTTCCGTAACCGAAACGGCAGCGTCCTTCTTCAACGAAAGACAGAGGGTTGAAATCGGGCTTGTAAAGGTTCTTGAAAAGAACGAAATCTTTAATATCGGCACAAACGGCGAAATGAAGAACATTTCCTTCGGACTGTTCGCTGCAGAGGAAATCGTCAGCGCAAGCGGCACTTCCATTCCCGCAGACGGACTGATTGAAATTATCACGCTGAATGAGGACGGGACGGCAAAAATCAAGACCGACCTTCCTATCGGCAACTACTATGTGAAAGAACTCGCTACCGATGAACACTATATCCTCTCGGATACCAAGTATCCCGTAAACTTTGAGTACGCAGGACAGGACACGGCAACCGTTAAGATTGACGCCAACAACGGCAAGGCAATCGAAAATGACCTGATTTACGGCTCTGTTTCCGGCAAAAAGGTCGATGAGAACGGAAACGCTCTCGGCGGTGCGCTGATTGGTATTTTCCGTACAAGCGACGGCGAATTTACAAAAGAAAATGCTTTGATGACTACCGTTTCCGCAGAGGACGGTAGTTTTTCTTTTGAAAACATTCCCTTTGGCACTTGGTATATCCGTGAGATTGAGCAGCCGATGGGCTTTGTGCTGAACGATACGGTTTATCCCGTAACCGTCGAGCAGAACGGTCAGGTCGTTGAGGTTGAAATCGTCAACAAGCACATTCGTGGCAACATCACCCTTACCAAAGTGGACGCAGATTATCCCGATAATAAACTGACCGGGGCAACCTTTGAAGTTTACAAGGACAATAACGGTGATGGGAAACTTGATGACGGAGATACCCTTGTCGGAACACTTACCGAAAGCGAGATGGGTGTCTATGAGATGAAAGACCTGCTTTACGGTCACTATCTCGTAAAGGAAACCAAAGCGCCCGACGGATTTTTGCTTGACGAAGGCGTTTATGCAGTATTCATCGAAGCAGACGGTATGACTTACTCGGTTGAAAACAAGGCGGGCGTAGGCTTTGTCAACAACGCTATGACGGGTTCTCTCAAAATTATCAAGACTTCTTCTGACGGGAAAGTCGAGGGCTTCTCCTTCCGTGTCACCGGACCTAACGGTTATGATAAGACCTTTGTTACCGACAAAAACGGTGAAATTCTTATTGAAGGACTCCGCATCGGTGAATATACCGTTTCAGAAGTCGTAGACGGTGTATCTTCCGCCTACTCCCGACCTTCTGATAAAAAGGCAAATGTAATGACCGATTCCACAACCATTGTTGAGATGTACAATATTCTTATCGACAATCCTAAGACGGGTGACAAGAGCAAGGTGGGCTTGTGGCTCGGACTGCTCGGCTTGTCTGTTTTGGGTGTTGGAACAACTGTGCTTATCGGTTTCAAACGCAAGAAAAAGGATGGTGAGCAGTAATGGAACCTAAAACAATTATAACGCTTGTACTGATAGCGTTTATTATCGGAGGAATTATCTTCCTTCAGGTAAAGAACAAGAAAAAATAAACCTTTGGGGCGGATGGAATATTCCGCCCCTTTTCTATTTACGGAGGCAAGTTATGAAAGACCTTAAAACGATTGAAAGCAGAGTCCGTGTTATTCTTTCCAACCATAAGGAAGCACGAGATGACGATATGATCCTTTATTTCCTCTATTGCAATCGCTACGGTGAAGTGAAAATTGGCGAACTGCCTTTCGAGATGGTTATGAACAACTACAAGGTTTTTCATATTCCTTGCTTCGAGAGTATTCGTCGCACCCGTCAGAAAATTCAGGCGGCAACGCCCGAACTCGGTTGCAGTCCCAAAGTACGCAGAGCGAGAAAAAAGCAGCAAGGCAATTTCAAAGCCTATGCTACCGACAAGAAAAAGTGAGGTGATACCGATGAATACGGTAAAACGAAAAAAGATAAGGAGGCAGAACAATGAAAGAAACATTTACCCTTCAGCAGAAAACGAAAGTTTTGCATAAACTCTTTAGAGTCAACTGCAAAACCGAAAAAGAGTTGCAGGCTCTTGATATGGAGAATATTTTGAAAATTCCGAACATTACCATTCAAGATATGACTGTAATTACGGAACTTCAGAAAGCGACCAAAGCAAATAAACTGTTCTCCTATTTGGGCGGTGATAGCAATGAGCAGCAGAGCGAATGACCGTTTCGTTATATGGAGTGATATAGACCTTGATCTCGATGATTGGAGAGAGTCTTTAGAAGAACTTTATCCTAATTATCCCGAAGATGAACTATACGCAATTATGGTGAAAACCAATAGCGTGAACCTTGAAGATGAGAGAGCAAACCTTAACATTCAACTTTCTCAGCCCATCTTAGTGGTTGCGGATATTGGGCGTTGGAACGGCAGATTTAACGGTTATGCCGAAATAAAATCAGGAAAGATTTGCGACTGCCTTTATTCCGAAATGGATATGTGTGAGTGGTATGTTGATAAATACGGAGATCTTCGTGCAGATGCCGTACATCACGACGGAAGAAACCATTATCTCTATCGTGTGTATAAGGACACCGCTACCGACTGTCAGATCGAAAATCTCAAGGCAAAGATATATGACGGTAAGGCAACACGAGCCGATATAACAAGGGTTACAAGACGACTCGGTGATGATATTGCCGCCGTTTACGGCTTTAACATTCCTCGGCAGAAACAAACAAAACAAATTGAAAGATAAGGAGGTGTTACCTGATGGCACGAAAATATGACCTAATTTCCGAGTTATACAATCGCACCTGCAAGACGGTTGTATCCTCACCGGAAAATTGGCAAGCCTTTTTGACTTCTGCTTGCAGAAACTACAAACTTCGCTTTGATGAACAGTTGCTTGTATTTGCCCAAAGACCGGACGCAACCGCCGTTCTTGAAATTGAGCGTTGGAACAAATCTTTCGGAAGATGGGTAAACAAAGGTGCTACGGGCATTGCGGTATTTGACGATGTAAGCAGAAGCCATCAGTGGCTTATTCATTATTTCGATATTTCCGACACTCACGAAAGCAGATACTCCCGCCCCGTTCCCATTTGGTCTATGAAACCTGAGTACGAGGAAGAAATTATTGAAACACTTGAAAGCACCTTCGGAACTATTGAAGATAAGAGTTCTCTTGCTTCGGCAATTCTTGGTGCTGCACGAAATGCGACGGAAGATAATATCCCTGATTATATCAGAGATTTGCTTTACTCGACCAACAACAGTTTCTTGGAGGAATTGGACGAGGATATTATCAGTTCGATTTACAAAAAGACGGTCGCAAACAGCGTGGCGTATATGACGATGGAAAGGCTCGGCATTGATACGGAAGAATACTTTTTCCGTGAGGATTTTGAGGATATTATAAATTTCAATACGCCTGAAACGCTTAATGCTCTTGGCTTCGCCACAAGTGATATTGCTGAAATGGGACTTGCGGAAATTGCAAAAACGATTATGTCCCTTGAAAAGCAAAATCGCATAATTGCCGAAACTCGAAATTCCGACTACAATGTAGTCAAAGAAAATCAAACCGAAAGGAGTCTTGAAAATGACCGAATTGACCTACACGATGCAGGGCGATTACAGACTGCCCAATCTGACCGTACCGGATCAGTCGGAAACTCCGATGGGACACTTCTCTCGACTGAGAGCAAAGTACCTGAAGGAAAACCGCAAAGTTCTGTACTACAATCTCCTGACGAGTTGCAAACTGAACGAACATCTGACGGAAGTGGAACAGACGGCAACCGAACTGACGGAACGCTTAACGAAAGAGTTGGCGGAGAAAGAGGGCGTGACGGAGAACCTGAAAGCAACCGATATGATGAGTTGGGTGCGACAAATGAACAACATCCGCAATCGGGTTCAGGAAACGGTATTGAAGCAAGTAGTCTACGCTTAGATTACTATGACCGTTCCAATGAAGATAAGAGCCTGCCGTTCTTCGGCGGCGATGATACCATAAGAGAAATTCTCGCAACAACACCCCACTTGAAAGCCGGCAAAGACGAGATACGGGCATTTTTTGAAGCAAACGCTGATAAAGATGCCCGTGTTTCATATATCAAGAGCATTTTCAACAACGACTATACGGAAGTGATTTTGAGTGATGAACGCCGTGTGGGATATAAGACATATCAAAATGTCTTGCACCTATGGGAAGGCAGTTATCTCAATCGTACTAAGCAAAGTTTTTATGATTGGGGTGTTATTGCCGAGCATTTTGAAGCAATGCGACTCTTGGGAGAACTTCAGGACAAATTCAAGCCATTGCCCTCTATTGATGGGCAAATGAGTTTAATGCTCGACTATGAAGCAGAGGTAGCGAAACCCTCTGCTTTTACTTTTTCACAAGAGATTATCGACGCTGTTATCACTCGTGGTAGCGATTTTTCTGAAGGAAAAATGCGTATCTATGAGCAATTCCAAAAAAGCCTGTCCAAAAAAGAAAATGTGGACTTCCTGAAAAAAGAATACGGTTGGGGCGGTTCTTATCCCGTTATTGTCGGAACGGGTATTGATGAACAACACGACGGAAAAGGTATTCAGATTTCAAAAGGTATCGGCAATGACAAACCTCATATTCTTTTGAAGTGGAATCAGGTGGAAAAGCGTATTTCCGAGCTTATCAAAATGGACAGATACCTAAATCCAAAAGAAAAGGAGTTATATCCGAAGTGGCTTGAAAATCAGGAAGTCCGCAGAGCAGAAATTGCAGAGGAACGCAGAAAAAGAGAAATTCTTTCTACTGCACCACCCGAAAAGAAAGAGCCGGAACAGGACAATGACCGATATGAATACCATCTTGGGAACACCGTGTATATCGGTGCAAATGAGTATGAAATTCAGTCTTTTGATGATGAGCGTGTAATGCTCTATGATTTGCAGTTCCCGTTGTTTAATAAGGAAATGTCAAGAGCAGAGTTCGACCAAAAGGTTCGTGAGAACCCTATGAACGACCATTTGAAAATCACGGAAAAGCAGTCCGAAAAAACGGCTGCCCCGTATGACATAGGTATGGGCTATCTCGGAAACGGATTGACTGTTTGGAATCGTGCCGTAGAAGTTAATGGGGACTATCAGAATATTGCCCACATCTCTCCCGAAGGTAAGATTACCTACTATGTGCAGGACTTGCCGCAAAGTGTTGTGGAGCGTATCGAGCAGGCGGCGGAAAGGGAGAAATCTCCCGCCGATCCGAACACAACACCTATCGGTGATGATGACTACTATTTCCACCGTCCCGATGTCGGTGAATTTGAAGCGGTTTATTTTAACCCCGACGCAGCAGCGGGCGGTCAGTTTGTGTTTGCACATTTGCCCTATGACCTTATAACCGAAGCAAAGGCGAATACCGACAGTACGGACGGCTTCTTTGAATATCTTGATGAACACGCCAAAACGGAATTGGTTGACCTCGGCACACCTGAATACGATGCCGTATTGGAAGAATACGCCGCCCTACATCCTGAACGCATCGGCAGAAGCGAAGATACGATGAATACACTCGTATCGCAGGCGGAAAGTGAATTAACGCAAGAAAGTCATCTGCCGCAATTCTATCAGGACTATCTTGAAATCAAGACAGACAATCCGAATAGCCTTGTACTGTATCAGATGGGCGATTTCTTTGAAGCCTATGCCAATGATGCAGATGTCGTTGGGACAGCCCTTGACCTTGTAAAGACAACCCGTTCCATAGATAAGAACTTCCGCATACCTATGGTAGGGTTTCCGCAACACCGCTTGGAAAACTATCTGACAATGCTGACCGACAGAGGGTTTGATGTTGCGATTTCTTCCCTTGAAAACGGAGAGCGAAAAGTTTATAGCGTTGTTTCGCAGAATAAAGAAGATCCTTTGGAGTCAAAACCTATCGGCAGGATCGAATATCTCGGCACAAACGGCGAAGTCGGAGAAAGTATCGAATACACAAGTCCGTATCAGTTGGAAAAGGATATTAAAGAAGAAAACTACTATGGTGTCCCGATGAATGTGGTTCTTTACAGACAATCAGAAGGCTCTGTTGTTCCACACGACTATATCGCAGAATGTAATCCGCCGCTGAAAGGCTTTTCTGTTATCGACAATCCGTATTTGAAATCTTCCCTTGATATTGCAAAGGAAATTATTGACGAATACTGTCGAGAGGAATTTGAGAATGACGAAGGTGCAGACTACACAGATCTTTCCAAAGTCGGTGTAGCCTATACAACGACCGAAGATGGCAAGCACGAAATTCAGGCAAAAGTCAACCTTGTTGATTATCGCATTGAAACCCTTGTTGACGGCAAAGTAATCCGTTCCGAACAGTATGGCACGCTTGAGGATATGACCGAAAAAGGGTTGAAGAACCTTTCCTTTGATGACCTTGTATATCTGTCAGAGGAAGAACTTGGGCGTGTGGAAAAGGCATCTGCAACCATTGTACCTGAGTGGGAAAAGCCAAAGAAAAGTAAGGTGCAGTCCTTTGACTTGCACCCCGAAATTCCGATGTCAGAGCGACACAATTTTGACCTTGCCAATAACGAGATAGCGGAAGTAAATAAAAAAGAGCGTTTTCACAGAAACTATGCTTCTAAAATTCAGCGTATCTTCGACCGCTTTGAACTCGGCAAGGTTGACAAGGCTTCTATCGTGGCTGAGGCTGAACGAAGCGTAGCAGAGCGAGAGGAACTTGCCAATGAAGTACCTACCAAGTCAAAGGGCGAAAGGATCGTAGAAGAAGCGATGGGTAAATCCACTCAGAAGGACGGAAGTTCCAATGAAAACCCCCAAGTTGCCAAGACGGACAAAAACCCTCTGTCAAGGCAAAACTCCAACGAGGTAGATATGCACTCTGATAAGGGTAAAGCCAAGTCCGCCGAAGAACGCCCATCTGTCAAAGAAAAACTTGACAGGTACAAGGCTGAAGCCAAAAAGGACAAGGAAGCAGATGCTATCGACCTTGATAAGTCCAAAGATAAGCCGAAGCCCCAAAATCGCAATAAGCAGACCACCCATAAGCAACCCCCGAAAAAGAAAAAGAAAAATAAAGCGAGGTAATCTACTATGACTAACAATTTCAAACCCAAAAAGGGCGGCTATCAAAAGCCGCAACTCTCTCCCGATGAGTGGAAAGAAAAAAAGCAGGCGGAGAAAGACGCCGTATATCAGATGATTGATGATACGGCATCCTCTATCGTTCAGGACGGAGAAAAATTCAAGGTGTTTCTCGATACTCAGGCGAGGCTTGACAGATACTCCGCCGCAAATGCTCTGCTTATCTATAAGCAGTATCCGCAGGCAACTCAACTCAAGGACTTCAATGATTGGGCGGAGGAAAAAGTATCTATCAACAAGGGTGCAAAAAGCATTTCAATCCTTGAACCTGTTGAGTACGCCAAGAATGACGGCACAACCGGAATCTCTTACAATGTAAAAAAGGTCTTTGATGTGTCGCAGACAAAGGGCAAACAGACACCTGCCCCAACCGTCAACAGAGATCCACAGTCCCTCGTTGCAGCAATGATTGATACTTCCCCCGTGAATGTCGAGATTGCAAATGAACTTCCGCATCCGCAGATGGGAGCGTTCTATGATAATGAGAAGCAGACGCTCTATATCAAGAAAGATATTGGAGATAGCGTTGCTCTTTGTCAATGCGTGGCTCAGGAACTCGGACACGCACAACTTTCGATTGATAGTGATGCTTACAGTCGCAAGGATATGAGTTATCAGGCAATGTGTATCAGTTATATGCTTTGCAAGAAGTACGGTGTTGAAACCAAGAACTTCGCAGTTGAGCGTGTTCCTGATGAATGGAAACATAAAGAGCCGAAAGAAATCCGTTCTGAACTTTCAAAAACCCGCACGGCGATGAGTGAGATTCATTCCCGTGTATCTGAGGAACTCTATCGGCAAAAGCAGGAACGCTCAAAAGAGCAGGCAAGATAAACGGAGGTAAACAACAATGAGAGAACGACAACACTTTGTTGCTTTGGACGAATATGAACACGGCATCTTAATTGACTCTCTTAATGAGAAGCGTAAAGACCTTATGAGCGAGGGCAAGACAACCGATGCCGTTGACGAACTGATTGTAAAGGTCGGACACGCCCCACAAAAGAAGTTCAAAGTAATCGAAAGGGATAAGGATAAACGCCGTGAAGCAAGATGATAGGCAGTCTGCCATCATTCTTTCTGTAATCGGAATTATCCCCGTTGTATGGCTTGCATTGTTGATAGCACCGTCAGTCGGCGGTGGATTGCCGGAGATACTGTCTAAACTCCTGACAGTATTTAATAATCCGTTCCACATAGAGTTTTGCGAGGACAGCCTAAAAACTGTCCTCGTTTTGCTTTTGTGCTATGGGTTCGGTATCGGCATTTACTTTTCAACACGCAAGAATTACAGACGGCGAGAAGAACACGGCTCGGCTAAATGGGGCAACGCCAACGCCGTCAACAAAAAATACTGCCAAACACCGAAAAGCGAAAACAAACTGATGACTCAGAATGTGGCTATCGGTATCAATGCCAAGAAACACAGACGGAATCTCAATACGCTTGTTTGCGGCGGTTCAGGTGCAGGCAAAACCCGTTTTTATTGCAAACCGAATTTGATGCAGGCTAACACTTCTTTTGTGATACTCGATCCGAAAGGTGAAATTGTCAGAGATGTCGGAAAACTGCTTGAAGCAAAAGGTTATGAGATAAAAGTTCTTGACCTTATCTCAATGGAAAAAAGCCATTGCTATAACCCATTTGTTTATTTGCAGAATGACAACGATATTCAAAGGCTCGTAACCAACCTTTTTAAGAGTACAACACCGAAGGGTTCTCAAAGCAACGATCCCTTTTGGGACACGGCAGCATCTATGCTTTTATTGGCGCTCGTCTATTACCTTCATTATGAAGCGCCGGAGGACGAGCAGAACTTTGCAATGGTAATGGAGATGCTTCGTGCAGGTTCGATAGAAGATGAAGATGATCCAAGACCGTCTCCACTCGACCAACTGTTTAATGAACTCGGAGAAGATTATCCCGACCACATCGCACTCAAATATTACCGTTCTTATCACTCAGGTTCTGCAAAGACTTTAAAATCTATTCAAATCACACTTGCGGCTCGATTGGAAAAGTTCAACCTTGAAAGTCTTGCTTCATTGACTTCAACAGACGAATTGGAGTTAGGAACGCTTGGAGAAAAGAAAACGGCGTTGTTTGCGTTAATACCGGATAACGACACGAGTTTTAATTTTTTGGTATCAATCCTCTATACCCAATTATTTCAGCAGTTATTCTATTCCGCCGACCACATTCACGGCGGCAGTTTGCCGATACCCGTTCATTTTCTTATGGACGAGTTCGCCAATGTTTCGCTGCCTGATGATTTTGACAAAATCTTATCCGTTATGCGTTCACGCTCGGTATCTGTCAGTATCATTTTGCAGAACTTGGCTCAGTTGAAAGCATTGTTTGAAAAGCAATGGGAGTCCATAATCGGAAACTGTGATGAATTTCTCTACTTGGGCGGCAATGAACAGTCCACTCACAAGTATGTGAGTGAATTGCTTGGTAAGGCAACCATTGATACCAACACCTATGGAAAGAGTGAAGGTCGCAGCGGTAGTTACTCTACTAACTATCAGATCAGCGGTCGTGAACTTTTAACTCCTGATGAGGTTCGTATGCTCGACAACCAATATGCCATTCTCTTTATTCGTGGTGAACGCCCTGTGCTTGATTTCAAGTATGACATTCTCAAGCACCCCAATGTGGCATTAACCGCAGATGGCAAAGCGGGAGTTTATAAACACGGCGAAGTCAAGTCCGATGTTGCTACCATCGAACTTATCAGTCTTGATAAAAACAAGGCTCCCGAAATTACAGTAGCAGAAACCCATTACGAACTCCTCTCTGATGAGGATTTTGAAACTAAATAAATGTTATGGAGGTAAACACAATGAGTGTTTTTAAGAAAAGAAACAACAAGGAAACTAAGAAACTGCCTATGACCGGAAAGGTCACAAAGGGCTATCGCACATACTGTGCCATTGTGCTTTGTATGGCTTTTGTTATGTGTCTGTCCGCAACCGCATTTGCGGCAGGCACAAACGATCCTCTGACCGTTATCAACAATCTGTCTGACTTTATTTTCGGACTTATCCGTGCTATCGGTCTTATTCTGCTCGGCTTTGGTATCGTTCAGATCGGTCTTTCTTTGAAGTCCCACGATCCTTCGCAGAGAGCAAACGGTTTTCTCACACTTGCGGGTGGTGTAATTATAACTTTCGCAAAAGAAATCCTTAATCTCATTACGGGCTAAACAAAGCGACACTCAAAGGGGCATATCCGAACAACGGGTATACCCCTAATTCTATAAAGGAGGTGCAGAATTTTGAGTGATAATTGGATAGTTCAAAATCTCGAAAATGCCCTTGAAACTTGGAACGAGAAACTCGCTGAGATTTGGCAACTCATAACCACAAGTCCGCAGAACTTCAAAGGCGGCAATATATGGAGTGTAATCGTCAATATTAACGGTGCGGTTCAGGCTATCGGTCTTGCCTTGCTTGTACTGTTCTTCGTTGTAGGTATGGTGCGAACTTGCGGTAGTTTTTCAGAAGTGAAGAAACCGGAACACGCACTAAAACTCTTTGTCCGATTTGCTCTCGCCAAAGGAGCAATCACTTATGGAATGGAACTTATGCTTTCACTCTTTAATATCGGGCAAGGCATTATCACAACCATTATGAACTCCGCAGGCTTTGGCACACCGCAAGGTGCAACATTGCCGAGTTCAATGATAACGACTATTGAAGATTGCGGCTTTTTTGAGAGCATACCCCTATGGGCAGTAACTTTGATTGGCGGACTGTTTATTACGGTACTGTCGTTCATTATGATTATGACCGTGTACGGTCGTTTCTTCAAACTCTATATGTATGCAGCACTCGCCCCCATTCCGCTTTCCACTTTTGCAGGAGAACCGTCGCAGAATGTCGGCAAGTCCTTTATCAAGAGTTATTGTGCCGTTCTGCTTGAGGGTGCAGTCATTGTTCTTGCCTGCATTATCTTCTCCGTATTTGCTTCTTCACCGCCTACGGTGGACACAAGTGCGGCAGCAGTTACTCAGGTGTGGGCATATATCGGTGAACTTATCTT
>CAVELL010000048.1:0-17081 GCA_963616775.1 Eggerthellaceae bacterium
GCCATTTTCATCACCGCTTTTATTATATCACTTTCACGGCTTTAAGAAAAGAGCCTTTTTATATGGTTTCAACATAGTTTTTTATTTATACATTTTATATTACCTCTTCCGGCATATTTGTTTAATTTTATCATTGCAATTATTTTCCCTGCGTGATATAATGACACGATAAATAATCAAACAGGAGATGTAAAAAACACATGGATTCATTTGCAGAGCTTTGGGAAATGGTAAAGGATGAATGTAAAAAACAGGTTTCTGAATCCATATATAATGTTTGGTTCAAGGATATGGAGCTTGTAAGCTTTAATGACCATGAGGTGGTCATTGCCCTTTCTGACTTCAAGCGTAAAATTGTTGAGAGCCGCTTTATGGATAAGCTTTCTTCTTCGTTTAAAAACGTTATAGGCTTTGATATCAATATCGTGCTGACAGATATCGAAAAGGCGGCGGCTCCAAAAGAGGAGCCGGTTGAGGATTTGCTCACGGACGAGGATACCTTTGATTCGTTCATTGTCGGAGCTTCTAACAAATTTGCTTATGCGGCGGCAAACGCCGTTGCGAACGATCCGGGCGGAAAATACAACCCCCTTTTCATTCACGGTAATTCCGGACTCGGCAAGACCCACCTGCTCAACGCCATCGCACACGAGGTCAAGAGGTCTCACCCGGAAGCAAACATTGTGTATACAAGGGGCGAAAGCTTCACAAACGAGCTTGTTAAATACATCGGATTGAAAAGCACGGAGGAATTTCACGACAAGTACCGCAGTGCCGATATTCTTCTTGTGGACGACGTTCAGTTCATTGCCGGCAAGGATTCCACTCAGGAGGAATTTTTCCATACATTTAACGCTCTCTATCAGGCGGGAAATCAGATAGTTCTCACCTCGGATCGACCGCCGAAAGAAATTTCTCTTCTTGAGGACAGACTTCGCAATCGTTTTGAATGGGGTCTTATGGCTGATATTCAATCTCCCGACCTTGAAACAAGAATGGCTATTATTAAAAGAAAGGCCGAAGTTCTCAATTTTGAGCTTCCCGACGACATCGTCCAGTATATCGCCGAAAAGCTTAAAAACAACATAAGACAGCTTGAGGGTGCCGTAAAGAAAATGCAGGCTTTCGTCACAATGCAGGGAATGCCTATCAATATTATGACCGCTCAAACTGCCATCAAGGACATTATTGTTGACAGCAGTCCGACCCCCGTCACAATAAACAAGATTGTCACCGAGGTCGCAAGAACATACGGAACGGACAGCGCGGACATCTACTCAAAAAAGCAGAACGCTCAAACAACCGAAATGCGTCAAATGGCAATGTACATTGTCAGGGAAATGACCGGACTGTCGACGAAGCTCATCGGCAGAGAGTTTAACAGAGATCATTCGACGGTTGTTTACAGTCTTGATAAATTTACGAAGCGTTATAACGAGGACAGCAAAATCCGAAGCGTTGTTGACAATATAATCAAAAACATTCGTGACGGAAGATAACCGGAGGATATTATGGCATTTGGAATTTTCAAAAAGTTTAATTTCGGATTAAAGAAGACCCGTGAAAGTATGTCGGGAGCAATCGACGCTGCAATAAGTGAAAACGAGGATATCACCGACCAACTCTATGACGATCTTGAAGAAATCCTCATTATGGGTGACGTCGGAATGAATACCTCGGCGGAAATCTGCGAAAAGCTTAGGGATTATGTTGCAAAGCATCACCTCAAAAAGTCATCGCAGGTTAAAGGTGCGATCAAGGAAATCGTTTCCGAGATGCTTGAGGGCGGAGAAGATATGGGTCTGGTTACAATGCCGTCAATTATTCTTGTTATCGGCGTAAACGGTGTCGGAAAGACGACGACAATCGGTAAAATGGCTGCAATGTACAAGGCTCAGGGTAAAAAAGTAATTCTCGGTGCTGCCGATACGTTCCGAGCGGCGGCAATCGACCAGCTTGAAGAATGGGCAAACAGAGCGGGAGTTGATATAGTCAAGCACCACGAGGGTGCCGATCCGGCTGCGGTTGTATATGATACAATTCAGGCAGGTATAGCTCGTGACGCCGACATAATTATCTGCGACACGGCAGGCAGGCTTCACAACAAGAAAAATCTTATGGATGAGCTTGCAAAGATTTACAGAATCATTGACAAAGAGCTCCCCTACAACGACCGAGAAAGTCTGCTTGTGCTTGATGCCACAACGGGTCAGAATGCTGTCAATCAGGCAAGGGATTTCAAAAATGTGTGCGAAATCACGGGTATTGTGCTCACAAAGCTTGACGGTACAGCCAAGGGCGGCGTTGTACTTGCAATAAAGAACGACCTCAAGGTTCCCGTTAAATTTGTCGGAGTCGGCGAACAGCTTGATGACCTTCAGCCGTTCAATCCCAAGGCATTTGCGGACGGACTTTTTGATAACGAAGTAAAACACGACGAAGAGAATATGTTTATGGAAGATGATGCACCGGAGGAAACCGTCGAATGAAGCTGCTGATTGCAACCCATAATAATAAGAAACGAGTTGAGCTTCAACGTATCCTCTCCCCCATCGGTATTGAAGTTGTGCTTGCCGAGGATATCGGATGCACACTTCGCGATGTAGAGGAAACAGGAACAACTTTTGAAGAAAACGCCAAGCTCAAAGCCGTTTCCGGCTGTGAGGACAGCGGTATCGCGTGCATTGCCGATGATTCCGGCTTGTGCGTTGATTATCTGAACGGCGAACCCGGCGTATATTCCGCGCGTTATTCCGGAGAACACGGTAACGACGAAGCGAATATTGACAAGCTTCTTAAAAACCTTGACGGTGTGCCGAAAGAGAAAAGAACCGCGAGATTCGTATGCGTCGCCTGCTGTGCTTTTCCCGACGGAGGAATAATTACGGTTCGCGGAGAGTGTGAGGGCGAAATCCTCACAAAACGCCGCGGAAGCGGGGGATTCGGTTATGACCCCGTCTTTATGAGCGGCGGAAAGTCGTTCGGAGAAATAACGTCCGAAGAAAAAGATTCTATGAGCCACAGAGGAAAAGCCCTAAGACTTATGGCTGCACAACTTAAAAAGACAGTTACGGAGTGAAAATATGGAAGAAAAAATGACAAGCAAAAGACGCGCCGAGCTCAGAGGGGCAGCAAACCGCCTTGAACCTCTTTTTCACGTCGGTAAAAGCGGAGTAACTCCTGCGGTTATTGCCCATACAGAAGATGTGTTCAACACAAGAGAGCTTATTAAATTAAAGGTTCTTCTCGAAAGCGCACCCGAAGCACCGAGAGAAATTGCCGAGAAGCTTGCTCGGCAGACCTCTTCTCAGGTTGTCCAGGTTGTCGGCGGAAGCATAATACTTTACAGGAAGAATCCCGAGCTTGAAAACGGAGTGAAAAAGAAGAAAGCTCCCGAAAAGAAGAAATCGGGAGTCGGTAAGGGTGCCAAGGACTTCAAGAAAGTCTACAACGCAAAGAAAAAGAGAGAAGAAGAACGTCAGGCTGCCGAGCGAGCAAGACATTCGCGCACACGCCGCAGAAACTACAACGGCGGATTTTCCAAATAAAAGCACAGGGAGGTCGTGGTATGGAAAAGAACGAAATCAAAGTTGCCGCTCAGAACAAAAAAGCTTACCATGACTACTTTGTTCTTGAAGAATATGAGGCAGGAATCGAGCTTTTCGGAACGGAAATCAAATCAATCCGTCAGGGAAAGCTGAATTTAAAGGATTCGTGGTGCAACATTGTTGACGGTGAAATTTTCGTAAACGGTATGCACATCAGCCCCTATGACCACGGTAACATTTTTAACCGCGACCCGATGAGAGTCAGAAAGCTGCTGATGCACAAAAAAGAAATCAACAGGCTTTTCGGCACGGTCAAGCAGGACGGTCTTTCGCTCATTCCCCTTTCGGTTTATTTCAAAAAAGGAAGAGCGAAGGTTAAGGTAGGTCTTTGCAAGGGCAAAAAGCTTTATGACAAGCGTGACGCTGCGGCAAAGAAAGATGCCGCAAGAAACATTGAACGCGCAATGAAAGAGCGGTTTCAATAAAGGCGTGCGTCTCAATTTGTGCGGTTTTGACTAAAATATGGGGATGAAAGGATTTCGACGGGGATTTTGAACCGTGATAAGCGAGCAGTGGCGCGGAACCACTTTAAAAGCCGTAGTTTATAAAAATAAACGACAACAATACTCAGTTAATGGCTGCCTAAGTGCGGCCCATCCTTCCCGGAAGTACTGCGGTCCGGATAAGGGTGTCGATTAGCAGTGAACGTGAATGAATGAGTAGCCTTGCAGTTCATCATGACCTAAAGGATACCGTAGAAGAAAGCCTGTTTGTCGGCGTTCTTCGAGGGGAAGCTTAAAAGATAAACTACGCTCGTAGAAAGTCGCGGGAATTGATTTTCGGACGCGGTTTCGATTACCGCCATCTCCACCAAAATAAGCTCAAGCCGAGTTTTCGGTTTGGGCTGTTTTTTGCGGTAATCGAAACCGCATAGTCCATCTTTTGCGAAGCAAAAGGGACATATAAACGCATGGGTTTCGATGCAAATGTCAAACGGTTATTTTCTTGTTCTTCATTTACTGTCCGTTTCGGTATTTTTAGTTTTAAAAAATCGGTGGCACTGTTATATTCCTGTTAAGTCAATACCGCACAATTGGGGTGTGCGAATTGTGCTATGGTTTAATCAGCGGTTACCGAACAAAGCGTGCACCTCAATTTGTGCGGTGTAGTCTTAAAAAAACAGGTGATTTTTAATAATTTTTGTCAATTAAATGTGTTAAATGCTTGACAAGGTTGTCGAATATACAATATAATAAGTTTGGTGTAAAATATTTAAGGCAATACCGCACAAATCGAGGCGCACGCCTTGCTTGAATCTGTTTCCGTTATGTTGTACAAAAATTCCTTGACTTGCGTCAGCAAGCCTACAAAACTTTTGTACAACCTGACGAAAAATCTTACTGCGCAATTCGCACACCCCAATTGTGCGGTATTGCCTTAAAAATATATTTCAGGAGGCTAATAAATGAGTAAGAAAACCGTATTTCTTACCGGTGCGTCCGGTAACATGGGCTTTGCGGGCTTCAAGGAGCTTTACGCAAGAAAGAACAAATACAACATTGTGTTGCTTCTCCGCGGCAGCGAAAAGAATCGCCTTAAATTCAAGGAGTACGAAAATGATCCCTCGATTAGAATCGTTTGGGGTGACCTGACAAATTACGACGACGTTCGCAAGTGTGTTACGGGCTCCGACATTGTTCTCCACGTCGGCGGAATGGTATCTCCTGCCGCTGACTATTTTCCGAAGCGCACTATAAAGACAAACACAACGGCGATGCAGTACATCGTTGATGCCGTAAAGGCTCAACCCAATCCGGACAGCATCAAGGTCGTTTACATAGGCACCGTTGCCGAGACCGGCGACCGTAATCCGCCGATCCACTGGGGACGCACAGGTGACCCGATCAAAATCAGTATCTATGACCACTATGCGGTAAGTAAGGTCAGAGCCGAGCATATCATCGCGGAATCGGGTCTTAAGTACTGGGTCTCGCTGCGTCAATCCGGTATCCTTTATCCGGGTATTCTTAAAAACATTGACCCGATTATGTTCCACGTTCCCATTAACGGCGTTCTTGAGTGGGCAACGATTGAGGATTCGGGACTCCTTCTTGCAAATGTCTGTGAGGATTCCGTTCCCGAGGACTTCTGGAGAAAATTCTATAACATAGGCTCCGGTGAGCAGTACCGTATCACAAACTTTGAGTTTGAAGAGTATCTTCTCGGTGCAATCGGTATGGGCTCACCGAAGAAGCTCTTTGCTCCCAACTGGTTCATACTCAAGAACTTCCACGGTCAGTATTATGCAGATTCCGATAAGCTTGACGATTATCTCCATTTCAGACACAATGTCCCGATCAAGAAGTATTTTGACGATATGGCAAAAACTCTTCCGAAGTTCTACAAGCTTTCAAAGCTTGCTCCCGGCGGACTTGTCAAGAAGTTCCTTATGGAGGGTCTCGCGAATAAGGAAGTATTCGGTACTATGAACTGGATCAAGAACAGAGTTCCCGAGCGTATCAGTGCATACTACGGCTCCTATGAGGACTGGAAAAATATCCCGAAAACGTGGGATAAATTTGAAATCAAGAAGGCTGATATGACGCCGACATACCTCGACCACGGCTACGACGAGAAGAAACCGCAGTCGGAGCTTGACATTGAAGATATGGAAAAAGCTGCAGAGTTCAGAGGCGGTAAGTGTTTGAGCGAAAGCATGACAAAGGGCGACCTTTACACTCCGCTCAAGTGGGAATGTGCCTTCGGTCATACATTTGAGATGACGCCGAACCTTGTTCTCAACGGCGGACATTGGTGTCCGGAGTGTGATCCTATTCCGTGGAACTACGACGAAGTCGCGAAGAAAAACCCGTTCTTTGCTCAGGTATGGTATCCGAACCACACCAAGGACGAGCACAATGTTTACGGTATGGACATCTTCAAGGATTTCGGCGAGAAATAAAATAATAATACAGGAGTGGTAAATATGAAAAAAACAGTAATCACCTGCGTAACGGCAGTTCTCTGTGTTATCGCAGTATGTGTTTCATCCGTGCTCGGAACAAATAAGCTTTCCGACGCAAAGGTTGAGGCGGCTAAGTATGCACCGGCTTCCTCGTCGTCAAGCGGCAACGGCGGCACTGCAAACGACAACGGTTCGGGTAATGTTACGACTGACGATTCGTCGGTTACACCGGAGACTCCGACAGATCCCTCAACCGGCGAAACGGACAGCACAGCTGCCGACACAGGTAACAACAGCTCCGCCACACCGAGTGCCGGCGGAAATACAAGCAGCAGTGCTTCGTCAAACAAATCCACATCGTCAAAACCCTCTACTCAGGCTGAAATTCTTAACTATTTCAACACGTCCGTTAATAAAGTTAAGACAAGTGCCAAGGGCGGAGTTAAGAATTACGAGAGAAACACTCAGGCAGGCACCTTTACACTCGGCGGACCGTTCAAGGTTTTTTCAGGTGTAATCAATTCTCTTGTTGAGAAGAATATGGGCGAAAAAGAGGGCGACACAAACCGCAAGCTCTCAAAGTCCGATCTCAAAAAGGATTTCCCCGTTGAGGAGGAAAGCTGGTCTTCAAAGCTTACAACGGCTAACATTTCAAGCGCAACACTCACCGAGAAAAACGGTAAATATGTTATCACCGTCAAAGTTAAGTCCGATGCGCTTTCCACGAATCCCGTTCACGGCGGCGGAAACCACGGCAAGGCGTTCAGCATTGTTCGTGTTTCAACGATTCTCGAAAATGCGGGCGGTGCAAAGTCCTTGATTGAGGGTAATACAAAGGTTGGCTACCGTGACGGAAAAATTGTCGCTACCATCGATCCTGCAACAGGCAACCTCACACATATCAACTATTATTATGTATGGGAGCTTAATGTTACAAAGGCAGGCACGACGGTAAACGCACCGTTCGGAATTGAATCCGATTTTACAATCAACTGGTAATTTTAGAAAGGATAATAGGGCATCGGAAACGGTGCCCTATGGGTGAATTTTATGAAAGTATTTATGATCGGCGGAACGGGACTTCTCGGTTCTGCTGCAGCCGCAGAGTTTATCAAAAGAGGTCATTCCGTTAAATCCGTTGCTCTGCCTCCCCTCCCCGAGGGAGCTCCGATACCAGAGGAGATGGAGCTTGTTTTCGGCAACTATCTTGAGCTTTCCGACGCTGAGCTTACGGAAATGATGACAGGCTGCGACTGCTTTGTTTTTGCGGCCGGTGTTGACGAAAGAGTCGAATTTCCCGCACCTGTTTACGAAGCGTACAGAAAGTACAACATTGAGCCGGTAAGGCATCTTCTTACCATTGCAAAGCAGGTCGGAATCAAGAAGAGCGTTATTCTCGGTTCGTACTTTGCATATTTTGCAAAAGAGTATCCCGAAATGGAGCTTACAAAGAAGCATCACTATATCAGAAGCCGTATCGAGCAGGAGGAGGTCGCTCTTTCATTTGCAAAGGACGGTGAAATGGATGTTGCTGTGCTTGAGCTTCCTTACATATTCGGCACCCAGCCCGGCAGAAAGCCCGTTTGGGTAATTCTTGTTGAGCAGCTTACCAATATGGGTAAAACAACTTTCTATCCCAAGGGCGGTACGGCTATGGTTACGGTTCGTCAGGTCGGTGAGGTTATCGTAGGTGCGGCTGAAAAGAATGTCGGCGGCAACGCTTACCCCGTCGGCTACTACAACCTCACATGGGATGAGTTCCTGCATATCGTTCACAAGGCGATGGGTCAGCCTAACAGAAAAATTATCCACATAGCAAACTGGATGTTCAAGGCTTTCGGTGTTTATATGATGAACGATTACAAAAAGCGCAATGTTGAGTCGGGCATCAACGCAGTTTATCTTGCCGATATTATGTGTATGAATACATTTATCAATAAAAAGTGGAGTGTTTCCCTCGGCGTTCGCGAGGACGACATTGAGGCAGCCATCTTTGATTCCGTCAAGCTTTCCGTCGATTCGTTTACGGGAAAGCAGAAGCTCCTTGAGATGAAGGGAGAATAAGCTATGAGTAAAATCAGCCTTATCACCGGCGCAACGGGACATATCGGTTATGCGCTTCTCAAAGAGCTTGTCGACAGCGGAGAAAAGGTCAGAATCCTTATAAGAAAAGATGTTCCTGTTTTTGACGGAATTGACTGTGAAAAGGTGTACGGCGACGTAACCGATTCCGCCTCACTTGAAAAAGCTTTTGACGGTGTTGACGTTGTTTACCACCTCGCCGGAATTATTGACATAAATCCCGGTATGGAGGATGTCACCTGGAAAGTAAACGTCAACGGCACAAAAAATGTTGTCAGAGCTTGTCAAAGATGCAATGTCCGCAGACTTGTTTATGCCTCCTCGGTTGACGCTTTTCCGCCGCTCCCCGATAATCAGGTTATGACCGAGCTTGACCGTTTCAGTCCGAACAACCTTGACGGTACCTATGCCAAGACAAAGGCGATTGCAACACAGTTCGTCCTTGACAACTGCCGCGAGGGCAAGCTGGACGCTGTTGTCGTACATCCCGGTGCCTGCATCGGTCCTTATGATTTCAAGGTTTCAAATGTCGGCGAGATGGTTCGTATGTTCATCAACGGCAGCTTTCCCGCTTCGCTTTCGTTCGGTGCTTACAACTTCGTTGACGTCCGCGACGTTGCAAAAGGAATGTATGCCGCTGCCCAAAAGGGAAAATGCGGCGACTGCTACATTCTTTGCGGTGAAATGATTTCAACCGACGGATTTATCAAAGCCGTTGCAAAAGCTTGCGGCAAAAAAGCTCCGTCATTAAAAATGCCTTACAGCCTTGTAAGACCCTTTGCTCCGCTTATGGAAAAATATTATTCTATCACAAAAACAACACCGTTGTTTACGCGATATTCCATAAGAAAACTTATGTCAAACTGTAATTTCTCGATAGAAAAAGCAAGAAAAGAACTCGGCTACGATCCTATGTCTGTTCAGCAGTCCGTTGACGATATGGTAAAATGGATCAAAGAATACGAGAATAAATAATCGTAAGCTCACGGGTTCAATATGGGTCCGTGAGCTTGCTTTCAGGGGGATGAATTTATGAAAAAGGCTTTAAAACGTATACTCTGTTTAGTTATGTGTGCTGTTCTCGTTCTTCCGTTTACGCTCAGCGCAGCGGCGGCTGACCTTGACGCAGCCTTTACACAGGAAGATTTTCTTGTAACAAAGGGAAATAAGATTTACAACCGAAAGGGTGAGGAGGTTGTTCTGCGCGGAATAAATCTCGGCTCTTGGCTCATTCAGGAGGACTGGCTCTCCCCTTATGAGGAAGCTACCGATCACTATGATATTCTTACCACTCTGATTGACCGTTTCGGCGTTGACAGAGCTTATGAGCTTATGAACACATACCAGGATAACTGGATAACGGAATATGACCTTGACCAAATTAAGGAAATGGGCTTCAACTGTGTCCGTGTTCCTTTCTGGTACAGAAATTTCTATTCCGACGACAACGGAACAAAAATCGTTAACGATAACGGCGAATGGGATTTCCATTATCTTGATTGGATTGTCGAGGAATGCTCAAAGAGACGCATCTATGTTATCCTTGATATGCATGGCGCACCGGGCTTCCAGAGCGACGCGCCGCACAGCGGAAAGACCGACAGCTGTCAGCTTTATGAGAACTCCGAGCAGGGTGAGTTTTACAGGACACTTGCCGACGAGCTTTGGACGGCTATTGCCACGAGATTTAAAGGCAATCCGGCTGTTGCGATGTACGATTTGCTCAATGAACCGTCATGCGATTGTAACTACGGCGAGCTGACAAGACGAACAAACAACACAAAGGAATACAAGCGGCTTTATAAAGCTGTCAGAGCGGTTGACGAGGAGCATATTATCACACTTGAATGTATCTGGACGGCGTTTGCTCTTCCTCACAAGCTTTTTGCAGGCTTTAAAAATGTTGTTTATCAGGTTCATTTCTATCAGAAATCCGATTTCATATTCATACTTTTCGTAACACTGACTAAGCTCTATTACGCAAACACACCTCTTATGATGGGTGAGTTTTATCCCCTCGGTACAACAACCTGGGAAAGCTGCTTCAAGGCTATGAATCGGTTGAATTACAACTGGATGCTGTGGACTTATAAGGCATCGGGTCACGGTATGTGGGATTCCGACTGGGTTATGTTCGGCGCAAAGGATGGCTTTGAACGGGCAAAAATTAAAACGGATTCTTACGAGGAAATCGCAAGAAAATGGGGCGAATGTCTCAGAACCGATGTAAATTTCCAAAGCTCGGGTCATTATGAACGCGATGTAGCGGCTTATGTAAAATAAAACACCGTACTGCCTACCTTAAAAAAAGCTATAATACACATTTCAGCAAAAATGCCGATTGTGAATTATAGCTTTTTTGTATTTGTTTATTCCGCTGAATCAATATAATCGCACGCGGCAAGAGCGGCAACCGCTCCGTCTGCCGCCGCAGTCGTAACCTGGCGAATCCTCTTTGTTCGACAGTCGCCGGCAACGAAAATGCCGTTGGTTTTTGACAGGCAGTCCTCGCCGATTTCGGCATATCCCCTGTTATCAAGCTCAAGAACATTGCCGAACTTCTCATTCTGAGGAACAAGTCCGATTGCGATGAAAAGTCCGTCAATCTTTAATTCCTTTTTTTCATCATCGTGTTGTTTAATTACAATGCCCTCAAGCTCCGTTTCTCCAACAAGGGAATCAACGGTGACTCCGGTTATTATCTCAACATTATCAAGCTTTTCGAGCTGTTCGGAAAGCTTTTTTTCACCTGTAAGAAAATCAAGATTCTGTACAATATAGACCTTTTCGGCAAGATCGGAAAGCAAAATTGCCTCCTGCAAGGCGGAATTACCACCACCGACAACCGCAACGGTCTTACCTTTGTAAAATGCTCCGTCACATACGGCGCAAAACGAAATGCCCTCGCCGACATATTTTTCTTCGCCGTCAACACCGAGCATACGGTGCTTTGCACCCGTGGCTATAATGACAGCCTTTCCTTTAAACTCACCGTCATCGGTAACAACGGTTTTGATTCCGCCGTCCCTGATTTCAAGAGCTTCGCAGGATTCAACATCCGCCCCCTGCTCAAGAACCTGCTCGACCAGCTTCTCGGCAAATTCATTGCCCGTAAGGCTGATGAATCCGGGAATATTCTCTACCTTCGGTGAAAAGGTTATCTGTCCGCCGAAGGTTTCTTTTTCTATTACAAGTACCTTTTTATTCGCTCTGCAAGCATACAGAGCGGCGGTCAGTCCCGCAGGACCGCCGCCAATTATAATTATGTCGTACATAATCGCTCCTGTTTATTTAAGAAACTTTTTGATATCCGAAACGCCTGTATACTTCGTTACTTCTCCGTTCTTGATTACAACAAGTGTCGGTGCCTGCTTAATACCAAGCTCCTGTGCAAGCTCTGCATTTTCGTCGGCAAGAAGCTTTGTGTATTCATAGCCTGCCTTGTCAAGTGTTGACACAGCAATCTTGCAATTCGGACAGGTCGCTGTTGTGAACAAATAGCTGATGTCTTCGCCATCGCCGGTCTTTACACAGCAGCCGCAAGCCTCTTCCGTCTCAGCCTTTTTACGGTTGAGCTTAGAGTGTGCGATATCATAAACCTTACGGTCTGTGAACTCCTGAGCTTTACCGTCGTTGAAATTCTGAACGGGACGATAGTAACCCGTAATACGGCTGTAAACCTCTGTCGGCTCTCCGCACTCCGGACAGGTGTACTGCTCGCCTGTGATATAGCCGTGATTTTTACACACGGAATATGTCGGCGAAAGAGTGTAATACGGAAGCTTGTAGTTTTCGGCAATCTTTCTGACAAGATTTGCCGCAGCTTTCCAGTCGGGCAGCTTTTCTCCGAGGAAAGCATGGAAAACAGTACCCGAGGTATAAAGCGTCTGAAGCTCATCCTGAATGTCAAGAGCCGAGAAAATGTCGTCAGTATAGCCGACGGGAAGATGCGAGCTGTTTGTGTAATACGGTGTGTCGCCCTCGTGCTGAGCTGCTGTCTTGATTTCGGGATATCGCTTGATATCATGCTTCGCAAGACGGTAAGCCGTCGACTCTGCCGGTGTAGCCTCAAGGTTGTAGAGATCGCCGTACTGAACCTGATAGTCGGAAAGTCTCTCTCTCATGTGGTTCAGAACGTCAGCCGTGAATTTCTGTGTTTCCGGATGAGTCATATCCTTGCCGAGCCACTTAGCATTGAGACCGACCTCGTTCATACCGACAAGACCGATTGTCGAGAAGTGGTTGTTAAATGTGCCGAGATATCTCTTGGTATAGGGATAAAGTCCCTCGTCAAGAAGCTTTGTAATGACGGTTCTCTTAACCTTAAGCGAACGCGCGGAAATGTCCATAAGTCTGTCAAGACGCTCATAGAAATCCTTTTCGTCCTTTGCAAGGTAAGCGATACGCGGCATATTGATTGTAACAACGCCGACAGAACCTGTGCTCTCACCGCTGCCGAAGAAACCGCCGGACTTCTTGCGAAGCTCACGAAGGTCAAGGCGAAGACGGCAGCACATTGAACGAACGTCACTCGGCTCCATGTCGCTGTTGATGTAGTTGGAGAAATACGGAGTGCCGTATTTAGAGGTCATCTCAAAGAGAAGCTTGTTATTCTCCGTGTCAGACCAATCGAAGTTTCTTGTGATTGAATAGGTTGGAATCGGATACTGGAATCCCCTGCCGTTGGCGTCGCCCTCAATCATAATCTCGATAAACGCCTTGTTGACCATATCCATTTCTTTCTGGCAGTCCTTGTACTTATAGTCAACCTCCTTGCCGCCGATTATACAATTCAGCTCGGCAAGGTCATTCGGAACAACCCAGTCAAGAGTAATGTTCGAGAACGGAGCCTGAGTACCCCAGCGGCTCGGTGTATTAACGCCGTAAATGAAGGACTCGATGCACTTTTTAACTGCCTCATAGTCGAGGTTATCGTATTTAACGAATGATGCGAGATAGGTGTCGAAGGAGGAAAATGCCTGTGCGCCTGCCCACTCGTTCTGCATAATACCGAGGAAATTAACCATCTGGTTGCAAAGAGTTGCAAGGTGCTTTGCGGGAGCGGAAGTAATCTTACCTCTGACTCCGCCGAGTCCCTCCTGAATAAGCTGCTTGAGAGACCAGCCGGCGCAGTAACCGGTCAGCATGGAAAGGTCATGCAGATGTATGTCGGCATTTCTGTGAGCCTCTGCGATTTCCTCATCGTAGATTTCGGAAAGCCAATAGTTGGCAGTGATTGCACCCGAGTTGCTGAGGATAAGTCCGCCGACAGAATAAGTGACGGTGGAATTTTCCTTAACTCTCCAGTCGTTTACATGAAGATAGTTGTCAACAATCTCCTTGTAGTCAAGGACGGTTGCGTTAAGATTTCTGATTTTTTCCCTCTGCTTACGGTAGAGAATGTAAGCCTTGGCAACATCGTCGTAGCCGGCTTTGATGAGCACGGATTCAACGCTGTCCTGGATGCTTTCAACAGAAATTCTGTCGTCCTTAATCTTGTGCTCAAAGTCTGCCGTTACCTTGAGCGCAAGGAAATCGACCATATCGGAATTATACTGTTTTTGGCAAGCATCGAATGCTTTGGTAATAGCGTCTCTGATTTTGTGAAGGTCAAAGCCTACTACTTTGCCGTCACGTTTAACAACATTATACATAACTCAATCTCCTTTTTTCAGTTTACGTTTGAGATTATACCATACATATTGTGGTTGTGTCAATAGTTATTTCACAATATCTTGTGTAATTTCTTGAATAAAGTCAATTTCGCACAAAATTTCTTTGTCCTGCGTCAGCAATCCTGCAAATTTTTGCACACCCTTACGAAAAAGCTTATTGTGCAATCCGCACACCTCAAATGTGCGGTATTGTCTTAAATTCCGCGAATTTCGGTTTGCGGCACAAAATCCGCCGCTGCCTCTTTCATTCTGAACATAGTTTCCCTGTCCACTCCGCCGACGGAAGGGTCAATCAGGTTGCCCGAATCGACAAAATTTTGCAAAAAATACCGTTTGGCACCGCTTATCCACTCGGCGGCTTTTCTGATATCCTCAACTGTGTGGAGCTCGCGAACAACCGTTGTCCTAAATTCATAGTCAACAGACCCGTCTTTTAAGAAGTCAACGCTTCTGTCAACCTCGGAAAGCTCGAATGAAGATACGCCGACAGTCTCGGCATATTTTTCCTTGCAATTCTTAATATCCATTGCAACGTAATCCACCAAGCCGTCATTGACAATTTTTTCCAAACGCTCCGGAAAGCTTCCGTTTGTGTCAAGCTTTACCGAATAGCCGAGCTTGCGAACTTCTTTGATAAACAAATCAATGTCCGGGTTCATCAACGGTTCGCCGCCCGAAATTGCGACGCCGTCGAGCAAGCCCTGCCTTTTTTTCAAAAAGTCGAGAATTTCATCGACCGTATAATCGGGTTTCTGCGGCAGCTCGGTAACAAGAAGAGCATTATGGCAAAACGGACAGCGGAAATTACAGCCGCCCGTAAAAACGGTACAGGCAACTTTTCCGGGGAAATCCAACAGAGTCATTTTCTGAAGCCCGTCAATACGCATATTCACACCTCCCAACAGTCATCAGGGGATATTCTATCACACCGTGACAGCCTTTACAATAATAATCGGATAAAAAGGTGCACAAACTTTATAATAGGTTTTTTGCACAAAATATAGTATAATCACAAAAAGCACTCCACAAGGGGTGCTTTTTGTGATTATACCGCATTGTAATTATTTCAAGCAGAGCGCAATCAAGTCATCCACGTTTGCCGTTGCGAGACATTCAACTGTGTCCGCCGCTCCGTAGTATATTTTGACTTCTCCGTTATCCTCAAGAATCATTCCGCCGGGGAAAACGACATGGGTTCTGAAGCCCTCATCGGCTTCATAAGGAAGCTCCGCCGCAATTAGCGGCTTATCATAAATACCTATAACCCTTGACGGATCCTCAAGGTCAAGAAGTGCAATTCCCGCCGTATATTGCTTTTGCCATTTATCTTCCCAGCCGTTCTTGCCTCTCGTCGTATCAAGCCACACGGAATGGAAGGTTGTCAGCCAGCCCTTTTCGGTCTTTATCGGAGGGGCGGCAGGACCGATTTTGTCATTGGAAAACGGTACGTCCTCAACGCCCATAACAAGCTTTGAATTGCCCCAGAATTTCATATCGGGAGACTGCGACATCCAGATATCAAAAACAGCCTTAGCTCCCCTTGAATAAACAGGCATCGGTCTTTCGAGACGGGTATACAAGCCGTTGATCCGTTCGGGAAACAAAACCAAATTCCTGTTATCCGGCAGCGTCATTGTTTGCATTTCAAAGTTTTCAAAGTCGGTCGTGGAGGCAATGCCGCCTCTGAGTCCGTGGTTTGTATCAACGGCAAAGCAAACATAACATACACCGTCAATCACGGTAAGACGAGGATCATAAGCACGGTTGATTTCGTCATCCTCAAGCTTGAAACACGGCTTTTCGGAAACCTCCCAGATGACACCGTCATCGCTGTATGCTAAGCCTATATCGGTACCCTCAAGCTTATGTTTTTCATAATCACCGTAGTCATTGCGGAACATCATAACATACCTGCCGTTGTACTTTACAACGCCTGCATTAAAAACAAGTGCAGCCTTATATGCTAACGCCACATAAGGCAGTAATTGAGAATCAATAAATAAAACCTTATAGGGCATAGTAAAGAGGCGATTAAGGCTTTGACTGTAAAAGGTCAGAGCCTTTTTTCTATACTTAGAAAATCCGCACATTCGCAAATTGAAAACCAGTCGAGTAGAATATAGTCAAGGAGGGATTCACGATGAAAAATATCAAATACCACCTTGCACTGACCGATAACGAATACAGCTTAATCATCAACTCACTAAATGACCTGAGAAACGAGCTTATAGCACAGGGCAGATATACCGATGCGGTCGATGATGTGCTTGCGAAGTTTATCGGAGCAAAGAAAAAGAAATTTAAAATTATCTATCAGGAGGTTTGATTATGAATGTGCAGTATGAGCAACAAGGAGATTACCTTATCCCTTGCATAAGAACTAAGGAACAGAAAGAAATACATTTGGGCGTATGGGCAGACCGCCACAGACGATACCTTAAGGAATATCATAAGGTTAGATATTACAATCTTCTCACGAGCGAAAAACTCTATGATTATCTTTCTGATGTTGAGCGTCAGGCAGAAAATTTATTTGAACAGACCGTAAAATCGCTTGCCGAACAGGAGCAAGTTACGAAAAAACTCAAAGCTGAAAATATGATGTTGTGGGTACAGAAAATGAACAATATTCGTAGTCGAGCAACAGAAATTGTGAATGCAGAAGTAATTTTCAATTGATAAAAGGCACAGCTGACGGAGATAAAAATCCATCGGCTGTGCCAGTTTTTTGCCTATAAAATTTTGTTGCGCAGTCGTAGCGAGCAGACCGTTTATGGACAAGTTTGTCAAAATCGGTTGCCGCTAAAGTGC
>CAVELL010000049.1:0-3515 GCA_963616775.1 Eggerthellaceae bacterium
AGTCAGAAGTTTTCAACATTTCAACACTTCAAAACAAAAAAATATCCGAGACTCGCTCTTCACAAATCTCGGATTTTTTTGAGGCTGTTTTTTTACAGCCCCTATCCCAACAAAAAACATCCTTATGGGGCTTTGGCTAATGCGACAGCCCCGATTTTATATAAGCTTATTTTTTGAGATTTTCGATATATGTCATAAGATCTCCTACGGTTTTGAGTCCGCCGAAAGCCTTGCTGTCGACGGAAACACCGTATTCCTTTTCAAGATCTACCGCGACGTTTACCAGGTCAAAGGAGTTCAAGCCGATATCCGAACGAAGCTTGGAGATCTCCGTGATTTCGTCCGGTGAAATGTCGATGTACGCGCATATAATATTTCTGATTGTTTCAAGCATAGTTTGTTCTCCGTTCTTTTACATTTTTTTAAGCAGCTGCGAAACCGTCATATTCGGGTCGGATATTCCGAGCTCAAGCGCTCTAATCGTGCCGCTGTGAAGCGAGTCGATATCTTCGGTGGAAATGAACTTTGTCCTGTGAAGATAGCTGATTTTCAGACAGCCGCTGTGAACGTCCTTCATCGCAAATGTGTAGAGCACCATTATATATCTGCCGAGGCCGTAGCCGACGTATTCGTATTCTCTGCCGTTCAGGGTCTTTTCGTCGATGGGCAGCCACGAGAACATCATTGTCGAGGAAGCTGCGGCGGCGGAGTAGTTGAAAAGCTCTCTTTGCAGGTCGCGGTATTCCAGATAGGGGTAGTCCATGTGACGGTATGCCCAGACCTGAGCTTCCGCCATCTTGTCGAGTGCGTCGGCGAAGGTGTCGTTATCCTCCAAGTGTACCCGCCACGGCAGGGGAGCGGTAACTGTACCGCCGGAACGCTTTTCGGGAAGCGTGCGTCTCCTGGTGCACAGCGAAATGAAGTATGTGTCCAGATGACCTCCGTTTATTTTGGAGAGGTGGAGTCTCATTGCGAGCTGAACAAGACATTCGCCGCTTATGTTGTTCTCTTCCATAAACTTGAAGACCTTTTCGCTCAGCTCGAGCGGAACAACCCTTTTGGCAAGGTCGGCTTTGTCGTGGATCGGGTCAAAAAGCGACGGAGCCATTATGCTCGGATCCTTTTTCTTTTTTCTCTCCGCTTCAAGCAGCTTCGGACCCTCGACACCGAGGTAAAGCGGCTCGCCGTTTTTGGTAATGTATTCCGTATACGCCTGCTTTTCGCGTTCAAGATTGCTCTTGTCGGCAACGTAATCAAGCTCTTTTTTTATGCGCTCCTCGTAGCTGCCGAGCGGCTTCGGCATCGGAGTGCCGCTCTTGAGGTGGTCATAGACCGCGAACAGGTCGCCGAAGAAGAAGAACACCGCGGCGTTGTCCATTACAAGATGATGAATGTTTATATAAATGCCGCATCTTCCGTCGTGCGTTTTGAAATATTTAAGTCGGAAAATTTCACCCTTTAACATTCTGATAGGCTTCTGTGCGTCGGCGGTCAGAACCTCGTTGCGCTCCTCGTCGGAGCTAAATTCAAGAATCGGAACGCTGCCGATTCTGTACGGGTCGCGGAAATACTGAATAATCTGTCCGTTTCTTTTGAAAAAGCAAAGGCGCAGGCAGTCGTTGCGCTCAATTTCAATATTGAACGCCTTTGTCATGAGGTCGAAATCAATCTGCTCCGATACAATTACGGAATCGGGAATTTGTGTTACCTGCTTGTGGAAGAAGCTGTATTTCAGCATATACTGTATCATTTCCTGCGGAGGAATGAGGGGATAGATCGGTTTGTTGACGCTGTTCATTTTGAGCACCTCCGATTATTTAATCACAGTTTCTTTTCTCTTGATTTTGCCGCTTGCCGTTTTTTCGAGCGGCTCGGTGCGGACGCGAACCTCCGAGATGATGTGCGAGGGCTTCGCTGCTTTGTTCATTCTGTCAACCGCCTTGTCGAGCTCTGCCTGAATGTCGTCAATGTCCTCAAGCTTCGCATATTCAGTGTCGGGGTAAACCTCGGCTATGATTCTGTCGTTTTCGGCGTAAACAAGCACTTCGCTGACAAGCTCAACGTTGGCAAATTTCTTTTCGATAGCCTCAGGCGAAACGTTTTCACCATTGGAGAGAATGATAAGGTTCTTAACCCGTCCCGTGATAAAAAGCTGATTATCCGGGGTCAGCTCGCCGATGTCGCCGGTTTTAAGCCAGCCGTCCTCGGTGAACATCTCCGCCGTTTCCTTGGGCATCTTGTAGTAGCCGAGCATAACCGTCGGCGTGTTTACCTGAATTTCACCGTTGCGGATACGAACCTCGCAGATATCGGTTACTCTGCCGACGGATTCCATTGATACCGTCTCGTCGGGAACGGAGATGCGGCAGCCTGCCTCGGTCATACCGTAGCCCTGCCTGAGATAAATGCCGAGCTTTGAGTATTCTCCAATCAGCTCCGGGTTAAGATAGGCTCCGCCTGAAATGAGCCACTTTATATTTCTGCCGAAAACCTCCTGCACAGCTTCCTGCGGCGTGGCTTCGGGGTTGCGCGCAAGAATGGCTTTGACCCTCTGCAAAAGAGTCTGCGCAATCATAGGAACAACGCGGATAACGCGCGGCTCGAAAATTTTGAGGTTCTTTATTATATCCATCAAAGAGCCGTTCAGGCAGACCTGCAAGCCGTCTTTGAGATTCTTGAGGTAGTCGCCCGAAAAGCAGTAGATGTGGTACATCGGGAGAACGGACAGCGCAACGTCGTTCGGGTTGAAAATGTCCGTGCAGTAGTCGTGGTACATAATGTTTCCGACAAGTGCGCGGGTAGAAAGCTCAACGCCCTTTTTCACGCCCGTTGTGCCCGAAGTGAAAATGATAACACAGCAGTCGTCCTTGTTGACCTCGATGTCGGAGAGCGGCGCATATTCGGAGGAGTCGGAATACTCCGAATAGATGCGGTCGAACTTGTCCAGATCGCCGAGACTTACCGAAAACTTGAGGAACGGGCAAAGCTCGTTGAGCTCTTTTGCGTTTTCGGAAAAATCGTCCTCATAGAGCACCATTTCAATGTCGGCTCGTTTGAAAAGCTCCGCCGCCTCGGAAACGGAAATGTCGGGAGCGAACGGAACGGCTACGTTTCCGCTGATGAGTATTCCTGTCAGACAGGTGATGTATTCGTAGTTCGATTTGCCGATTACGGCAATGTGCATTCTGTCCCTTGAAAGACTGCGAATCCAGCGGCACACGGCAAGACTGTCGCTTCTGACCTTGTTGTAGCTTCTATCTTCAACATTGTTGTTTCTGATAAATTTAATAAATGTTGAGTCCCCGTATTTTTTTGCGCTTTCGTCGAGCAGCTCTCTTACGGACGGCGCGTCAAATTTGCCCACAGCATACATCTCCTCAATTTTTAAAATTACTACCCAAATGATACCATTAAACCGGTGTAATGTCAATGAACACAGTGCCCGTTTTGATAAAGGCAATGTAGGTTTACAATAGATGTGAGACTGAAAACAAAAAAGCATAGAAAAAAGCGAT
>CAVELL010000050.1:0-86343 GCA_963616775.1 Eggerthellaceae bacterium
GTCTATCCTGTCCCTCTCTCTTTGCGTAACTTTTCACGGTTTTAGGAAAAGAAACATCGAATCTTTGTGATTGACATAATTCTTTTTTTATTATATAATACATTTGAATAAACTCACACGGGAGGAATGGAAAATGAAAAAATTTTCATCATTCTGCGCTGTTGTTCTTGCGCTGATAATTGCTTTGTCCTGCGTTTTTATGCCCGTTTCCGCGGCAAATGCATCATTTGTTTCCGCGCCGACAAAGCTGACATTTTATCAGGGCGTCGACTGGATGTACACCAAGGAGGGCACGCTTGCCATGCTCAAGGGCGGTCTTGATCTTCACGGTACCGTCATATCATACAACGGCTCCGAGTATTCATACACCGTAAAGGCTTCCGGTGCCAATATGTACGCCAAGAGTGCTTCGGGCAAATGGGTTGTCGGCAAAAACACCATGAATATTTACTGTGACGACATTCCGTCGGGCGTATATGTTTCAATCGACGTCGCCTTTGTTGCCGCAAAGAGCTTCACGATAGAAAGGGCACCGAAAACAAAGCTCGTACAGGACGCGGACTGGAAAATGGGACCCCTCAACGATGTTGAAATCACTCAGTATGACCTCACGGGCACGGTTCTCAAGGTAACCTACACCGATTCGGCAATAAAGACGGTCGAATATCCGAACGCTTCTATCGGCTGGTCTGTTCCCTCCGGAACAGACGTGATTATGCCGGGTGAAAACACGTTCTATATCACCTTCAGCGGTCTGTCCATGCCCTTCAATGTAAATTTCATCACTCAAAAGAATTTCAGTAAGGGCGATGTGAGTCTTGACGGAAAAATCACATCCTATGACGCGCTGAATATTCTTCAATACTCCATCGGCTCAATCACGCTCAGCTCAACACAGCTCGGTCTTGCCGATGTTTCAAACGACAGCAAGGTAAACTCTGTCGACGCGCTGACAATCCTGCAGTACATCGTCGGAATCAAAAAATCCCTGTAAGCATCAGAGGAGGTAACAGAATGAAAGCTTTTCGGAAAATCATCTGTGCGGTAGTTTCTCTTTCCGTTGTTATCGCTGCTGTATCATGTATGGCGGTTTCGTCGTCTGCGGCGGCAAACACCCCCGGCGATGTAAACAGCGACGGCTCCGTTAATTCACTTGACGCTCTTTCAATCGTGAGATACTGCACCGGCGAGGGCACGCTTACAAAAGCGGAGATAATTGCCGCCGACACTGACCTTGACGGTCAAATCACATCAACCGACGCTCTCTATGTGCTTCAATATTCCGTAGGTCTTATTGACAGATTTCCCGCTCAGACCGGAGAGGGCAGAATCCACATTGCCGGTGATTATTATTACGACATAGCAACCGGAAGAGTTACAAACACCAACGGCTCGGGTCTCCTCGGATTCTCCTATGATGCCAGAGACGGAGCTTTCTACGCATCAAACTACGCTTGGCAGAGAACCTTCGGCTACACATACCTCTATGACGTTGCCGCTCCGTTCATCGTCTGCAACTTTGATACGAGCCGTATTTTCTTTGACTATAACGATATGGAGTGGATGGTACAGCTTTGGAAGGGTCAGTACGGCTATCTGCTTAACGGCTGTGAAATAGGTCTTTACTACCGCGACTTTGACGACGATGAGCTTGTCGATGACAAGGGCAGAAAGTTCTACAAATGCGCCGACGACGATATGCTTGTTCAGATGGAGCTTACGATGTACAGGAACAACACGCTGTTCTTACACCGCAGCAAGCAGTATTCATGGTGGCTCACGGGCTTCAAGCCCGGCACAATTGAGCTGTGCGGTCTCACCCCCACATCCACGCAGGTTCTCAGCGTCAGCGCAACGATTTATTTCACCGATTCCGAAATGATGGATGCATTCATCGGCGGACTTGAGAACTGCACGGAAATCGAGCATAACGCGTCAAAGAAAAAACGCCAAATCAAGTTCGAAAACGGCAAGTTTCAAAACGGCTGCGGCTACACGGTCAACAGAGCAAGTCAGTCGGTTACGTTCTCATGGAAATAAGCTGACAGATCTAGAAAAGAGCATTTTCCGCTTGGAGAATGCTCTTTTTGCGTCTTATTTTATGCGTTCCAGTCCATGCGAAACAGGTTTCGTGACATAAACCTGATTGACAAACGATTTCAGGCTTTCGGCGGCACTCTCCGCCTTGGATTCGTCGTCAAAGATGCCGAACACCGTCGGACCGCTTCCGCTCATACACGCCGCCAGCGCACCGTAACGGTTGAACACGGATTTAATCGGAACACGCTCGGGCACCTCAATAAGCTGTTCAAAAATATTTTTTGTCCGCTTACATATTCCGGCAAAATCCCCTTTGGATGCCGCGTACAGCATTCCGCAGGTGTCAAGATGTCTTATGCTCGGTGCTGTATCAAAAGCACCGTAAGCCTCTTTGGTCGAAACTCCTCTGTCCGGCTTGGCAAGGACTATGTAACAATCCGCAAGCGGCGGCAGCGGAGAAAGAATTTCGCCGATATTCTGCGCCAGACAGGTTCCTCCCGTCAGGCAAAAGGGAACGTCGGCTCCGACCTTGACTCCGATTGCACAAAGCTGTTCACGGGTCAAATCGGTTGCGTAAATGTCATTGAGAGCGGCTATGACCGCAGCTCCGTCCGCACTTCCTCCCGCCATTCCCGCAGCAAAGGGAATATGCTTTTCGATACTTATTTTTATGCCCCTGTTTTTAACTCCGACCGTGTCAAAAAATGCCTTTGCCGCCTTGTATGCGATATTCGTCCTGTCGCACGGAAGCGACGCTTCGCTGCACGTTATTGATATTTTCCCGTCATTGGTTTCTTCAACGCTCACCGTGTCGTAAAGTCCGACGGATTGCATCACCATAAACAGGCTGTGATAACCGTTGTCCAGCGTTGCCAGTATGTCCAGCATAAGGTTAATTTTGGCAGCTGCCTTGTATTCTGCTCTCATATAAATCCGTTCCTTTCGGGAGTGTAGGTATGCGCTCGGCATTTTCTCAAAAACGATTTTTATTTGTGGACTTATTTTCCGATTCCCGTCTGTTTCAGTCCCGTAAATTTCTGTCCCCACGCATTTGCCCATGCCTCGCAGTAGAGCGAATAGTAGGAAACATTTTTATTCTTTCTGTAATTTATGCACGGCTTGAAATTACACCAGATAAATGACGGAATCGCAATAACAAGGAACCATACGGGGCCGAGAAGAAGAGCCTGCCATGTGTGGCCGTACTCGTGGATACGGGTATCCCTGAGCCGGTCGTCGGGTCTGTCGGGATTCATAAAGATAAACGTACCGAACGAAATTCCGCCCCAATCGCCGGGAACGTAGGTTACTGTCGCATTAAAGAACCGCTCGTGCTTACAGCCCTTGATTACGGCAAAAATTATGTAGCCGATAAAGCCGATAAGATTTATCGGCAGTGCCCATGTCCATTCTATAAGATAAAACAAAAATTTCTTCATACCATAACCTCCGTTTGGCTTATTGTATCACATTTCAGTCCCTTTGAAAAGAGTATTAAAGCATTTTCCGAAAAACTTGAAAAATATCAAAATATGTGTATAATATATATATCAGTATGTTTTACGGAGGTTTTAATATGACAGAAGTTAATAAAGATATGCTCATCGGCGAAATCCTTGACGCAGACAGAGGAACCGCAGAATTCTTCCTGAATATGGGTATGCATTGCCTCGGCTGTCCTTCGGCAAGAGGAGAGAGCCTTGAAATGGCATGCGCCGTACACGGTGTTGACGTTGACCAGATGGTCGCCGACATCAACGCTTATCTTGCAAGCAAATGATCAGACTCAAGCCGAGACTTAAAACAGCGGCGGATATGGTACGCGTCGGTTCCCGTGTCGCAGACATCGGCACCGATCACGCCTATCTGCCTGCGGCTCTGATTCTTTCGGGGAAAATACCGTCTGCCGTTGCGGCAGACTTGCGAAAAGGTCCATTGGAAAACGCCGCCGAAACCGTCCGAAATAATTGCATTGAGGACAAGGTTCAGCTTCGCCTTTCCGATGGACTTAGCCGTGTCCGCCCCGACGAGGTCGACGACATAGTCATAGCCGGAATGGGCGGCATACTGATATCCGAGATTCTCACCGACGCAGACTGGGTGAAAAGCCCGAAATACAAGCTCATTCTACAGCCGCAGTCACACGACGAGGATGTCCGAAGCTATCTTTTCACAAACGGGTTTGAAATAACCGACGAAGAGGTCTGCTTTGAGGACGGCAAGGTTTATATATGCATCGGTGCCGTTTTCACGGGCAGCATTCAGCCGCACACCGACGCCGAAATTGCGTTTGGAAGTATACTGAAGCGAAACGACGAAGCTGCGATGAGCTTCAAAAACAAAAAAATCAGAAGAATATCGGCAAGGCTTTCCGCCATTCGCACCCATGGAGGCGACGAGAGCGAAAGGCAATGCCTTGAATCAATACTTAATGCAATACCGCACAATTGATGCGCACGCATTGCCTTAAAGAGGTGAAAAAATGGCAAAGGTAAAAGACTTTTACGATTATCTTAACACGATTGCGCCCTTTGATACTCAAGAAAGCTGGGATAACAGCGGAATGTCGGTCGGCGATATGTCGGCGCAGGTTCACGGGGTTGCCGTCACGCTTGACATCACGGTTAAAGAGATTGAAAAGGCTCGCGAACTCGGAGCGAATTTGATGATAAGCCACCACCCCGTCATTTTCAGCCCGATAAAATCGGTAACATCCGGCAGCGTGCCCTATGAGCTTGTCAAAAGCGGCATAAACGCTCTGTGCTGTCACACTCCGCTTGACATTGCCGACGGCGGAACCAACGATTCTCTCGCCGAGCTTCTCGGAATAGAGGTTACACGCGCCGAAGATCCGATACTGAGACTCGGCACGGTTGAAAAGACAACAGCCGACAGGCTCGCTTCACACATTGCCGACAGGCTCGGCACAACGGTAAGATATGCCGATGCGGGCAAGCCGATTACAAAAATTGCGATTTGCACGGGTTCGGGCTGTTCGCTAATTGATGCGGCAGGCGACATTGACGCCTTTATCACCGGCGACGCATCTCATCACAATTTTCTCGACTGCGTTCAGTCCGGCATAACGCTTATCGCCGCAGGACACTACGAAACGGAGATTGCCGCCGTTCCCGTTCTTGTAAAGAAATTACAGGCTCAATTCCCCGGCATTGAAATAATTGACATAAAACAGGAAAATCCGATTAAGACAGCATCGCACAATTGAGGTGCGCGGTATTGTCCTTAATATGTTTGAGGTTAAGGTATGGCTCTGGACGGAATATTTCTCAGTAAAATTAAAGATGAGCTGCTCGAGGAAATAAAACCGAGCCGCGTTGAAAAGATACATCAGCCCTCACGTGAGGAGCTGGTGATACATCTGCGCGGCAAAACGGGAGCAAAAAAGCTTTTTCTTTCGATTCGCGGAAACAGTCCGCGAATCCATCTGACCGAGCACGCGCCGGAGAATCCTGCCGTGCCGCCGATGTTCTGTATGCTGATGAGAAAAAAGCTTCTCAATGCTCAGCTTGCGGATATCCGTCAGGCGGAGCTTGACAGAATACTCTACCTCGACTTTAATGCAACGAACGAAATCGGCGACAAGGTCAATCTGACGCTTGCAATTGAAATTATGGCAAAATACAGCAACATAATTTTGTTTGACGACGACGGCAAAATTGTTGACGCACTCAAAAGAGTTGACCTCAGCCAGTCGGCGGTGCGCCAAATACTGCCCGGCTTTCGTTACACCGCTCCGCCGCCGCAGAGCAAGCTCAACATAACTAATCACACGACGGAAAATATAATTTCACAGGTCAGGACCTTTTCTTCAAAAAGTCTTTCATCCGCCGTTCTTAACACCTTGCAGGGGGCTTCGCCGCTCACCTGCCGCGAAATTTGCGGAGAATACGGCGAGCTTTACACCAACGAGGTTCCCGACGACGGCTTCATATATCTCGCCGAGCGTCTTGACGGGCTGCGCAACATTATAACGAGTCAAAAAGGAACTCCTTTCATTCTCAAGGACGAAACAGGCAAGCCCGTTGACTTTTCTTTCTTCCCGATCAAGCAGTACGGCAGCAAATACCGTGCGGAAATCAAGCCGAGCTTTTCACAGCTTCTTGATGAATTTTACTTTGAATGCGACCGCCTTGAGCGCACCAAGCAGAAAGGTCAGGATTTGGTAAAGCTTCTCAATTCCGCCATCGCCAGAACCTCCAAAAAGCTGAGCCTGCGGCAAGCGGAGCTTGAAAGCTGTGCCGACAGGGAAAAGCTGCGTATCAACGCGGAGCTCATAAACGCAAATCTTTATCGGCTTGAAAAGGGAGCACTTTTCTATGACCTTGAAAACTACTATAACGAAAACAAGCCGATAAGAATCAAGGCAGATCCGTCAAAAACTCCCGCACAAAACGCTCAAAAATACTTCAAGGAGTACCGCAAGGCAAAGACTGCCGAACAGCTCCTCACGGGCTTTATCGAGGATAGCAAGCAGGAGCTTGCCTACCTTGAAACAGTCGCCGACTCGCTCGAAAGAGCCGACACACAGGCGGAAATTGACGAAATCCGCGCAGAGCTTTCACTCGGCGGATATATAAAAAAGAAACGCGGCTCCGACAAGAAAGCGTCCAAGACTTTGCCGCCCATTGAATACCGCACCACGGACGGCTTCAGGGTGCTTGTCGGCAGGAATAACGTTCAGAACGACAGGCTTTCGCTCAAAACCGCAGCAAAGAATGATATGTGGCTCCACACTCAGAAGTTCCCCGGCTCCCACGTCATCATTGTCAGCGATAACCGCGAAATCAGCGACGAAGCGATAGTTGAAGCGGCGGAAATAGCCGCATACCACAGCAAGGCGAGGGACGCAAAGCTCGTCCCCGTTGACTACACCTATGTTAAAAATCTCAAAAAGCCGCAGGGCGCACCCTACGGCAAGGTCATATATCACGTTTACTACTCGGTCAATGTCACTCCCGACCGTGACAAAATCAACGCTAAACTTATAAAATAGGGTGAGAATAATGCGACTACTTGTTATTGACGGCAACAGCATAATCAACCGTGCTTTTTACGGAATAAAACTCCTCAGCACAAAGGACGGAAAATATACCAACGGCATTTACGGCTTTATGAATATTTTTCTCAAGCTTTTGGGCGAATGTCAGCCTGACAGAGTGGCAGTTGCGTTTGATGTTAAGAAACCGACATTCAGACATAAAATATATTCGGAATACAAGGCAGGACGTCACGCCATGCCCGAAGAGCTTGTTCAGCAGATGCCTGTGCTCAAGGAGCTTCTCACCCTGCTCGGCTACAAAACTGTCGAAAAAGAAGGCTGGGAAGCCGACGATATTCTCGGAACGCTGAGCGTTCAAATGAAGGACGGTGACCGGTGCTTCATCGCAACGGGAGACCGCGACAGCTTGCAGCTTGTCAGCGACACAACTACGGTGCTTCTTGCCTCGACTAAAATGGGCAAAACGCAAACCGTTGTCTACGACAAGGCAAAAATCAAAGAGGACTACGGCGTTGAACCGTGGCAGATGATTGAAATCAAGGCTCTCCAGGGCGACAGCTCGGACAATATTCCGGGTGTTGCCGGAGTCGGCCCGAAGACCGCAGGCGACCTCATTCAACGTTTCGGCTCGGTCGAAAATATCTATAATAATATTGACACTATCGACATAAAGGACAAGCTGCGCGAAAAGCTCGTCAATTCCAAGGACAGCGCAATGCTCAGCCACACGCTCGGCACAATAAGAACCGACGCGCCGATTGATACGGATATGGATTCGTATATACCGTCCGCTCCCGACAGCGGCAAGACTTCAAAGCTTCTTGCCTCGCTCGAAATGTTCAGTATGATTGAAAAATTCAATCTCGGCAAGGGTGAACAAGCCGATATCGAAACGGTCAGCGTTCCCGTCAAACGCCTTGATTCTCTTTCGGAAATTCAGCTCGGCGATAAAGCTTATTTTGTCCCCGAATTTTCGGACGGCGATATAATTTCAATCGCTTTCGACTGCGGCGAATATATCGCGGTTATCGAAAACGGCAGCTTTACCTTCGCATCGGAGCTTGCGGAAATTCTTTCCGACGAAAGGACTGAAAAAATAACCTGCGACGCAAAGAATTTATACTCGTGGGCATTCAGAAGAGATGTTCGGATTTGCGGCAAGATAAGTGATATTATGATTGCCGGTTACATTCTCAACCCCTCGGCAAGCGACTATTCGCCCGTCAGAATGGCGCAGGAATACGGTGCGCTCTGTCCCGAAATAAGTGAGGAAAACGAGACGGCACTCAAGGCTGCCGCTTTAAAGGGCGCATGGGAAAAGGTCATCGCCCAAATTGAGGATAACGACCAGCTTCCGCTTTTGTACGAAATTGAAATGCCGCTTTCAAAGGTGCTTTCCTCAATGGAGGTAACGGGATTTCTTGTTGACCGCGAGAGCATTCACCGGTACGGAGCGGTGCTTGAAGAAAAAATCAACTCCCTTGTCGGCGAAATATATGATCTGGCAGGCGAGGAATTTAATATAAATTCGCCGAAGCAGCTCGGAACAATTCTTTTTGAAAAGCTGCAGCTTCCGGCAAAGAAAAAGACAAAATCGGGCTACTCGACCAACGCCGATGTGCTTGAAGGTCTCGCTCCCGATTATCCGATAGTTTCGCTCATT
The DNA here is from genome assembly GCA_963616775.1 of Eggerthellaceae bacterium. GTDB lineage: Bacteria > Bacillota > Clostridia > Oscillospirales > Acutalibacteraceae > CAG-488. Next base: position 8,724 of record CAVELL010000050.1, read on the forward strand.
CTCGAATACAGAACTCTCGCAAAGCTCAAATCGACCTACTGCGACGGCTTGCAGAAATGCATTGCGCCCGACGGAAGAATACACTCCACGTTAAACCAGACCGAGACGAAAACGGGACGAATTTCCTCAACGGAACCGAATCTTCAGAACATTCCCGTGAGAACGCCCATCGGACGCGAGCTGAGAAAGTTTTTCATTGCAAAGGACGGTTGTGTTCTTGTCGACGCCGACTACTCACAGATTGAGCTGAGAGTTCTCTCCGACATTGCAAACGACGAAACGATGATATCTGCCTTCAACAACGGCGACGATATCCACACAATAACGGCTTCACAGGTTTTCAATATGCCCGTTGAGGCTGTCACCCCTCTGATGAGAAGCCGCGCCAAGGCGGTCAATTTCGGTATTGTCTACGGCATCGGTGCGTTCTCGCTTGCCCACGACATCGGAGTTTCGCGCACGGAAGCGGACAAATATATCAAGGGTTATCTTCATCATTTTTCGGGCGTTGAGCGATATATGAAAGATGTTATCGCGAAAGCGAAAGAGGACGGCTACGTTCAGACCCTGTTCAAACGCCGCCGTTATCTGCCCGAGCTTGCCGCGTCAAACGCGATGATTCGCAGCTTCGGCGAGCGTGTTGCAAGGAATATGCCGATTCAGGGAACAGCCGCAGACATAATCAAAATTGCGATGGTTCGGGTTTATGACAGACTTGAAAAGGAAAATCTCAAAGCAAAGCTCATAATGCAGATTCACGACGAGCTGATCGTCGAAGCCCCCGAAAACGAAAAGGAACAGGTCGCCGCCATAGTCCGCGAGGAGATGGAAAACGCCTGCAAAATGAAGGTCAGGCTCACTGCCGACGTGCATTGCGGCAAGAGCTGGTACGATGCAAAAGGATAAATCAAAATGAAAGTTGTAGTTACAGCAAGGAATTTTTCAACCGCCGACGACACGGCTTTGAAGATGCTCTTTGACGCGGGCTTTGATGTCAGCGACCACAGCACAGAGGAGCTCGGAAGCGGAACGGACGAAAAATACATTATGTCCCTGATTAAAAATGCCGACGCGGTAATCTGCGGTCCCGAAAAAATAACAAATCAAGCCATAGAAGCGAGCAAAGGCTTGAAGCTTGTTTCCCGCCGCGGAGTCGGATATGATTCAATAGACATAGGCTTCTGCAAACAGCACGGTGTGGCAGTTGCACGCGCGCTCGGAACAGTCGAGGGCTCTGTTGCCGAAAGCGTTATGGCATACATTCTTTATTTTGCACGCCGAATCGACCTGCAAAGCGAGAGTATGCGGCGCGGCGAATGGAAAAGAATTATGACGTCGGGAGCAAAGGGTCGCACGCTCGGTCTGATAGGCTTCGGCGGAATCGGAAAGGAAATTGCAAAACGTGCCGTTCCTTTCGGAATGAACGTGCTTTACTACTGCCGCCACCCCGAAGATATGTACGGCGCACATTATACGGAGCTTGACACGCTTCTTTCCGAAAGCGATTACATTTCGGTAAATGTACCGCTGACGGACGAGACCGCCGATATGATTGACAAAAAAATGCTTTCAAGGATGAAAGACGGCGCGGTGCTGATTAACACGGCGCGAAGCAAAATTGTCAATACCGACGCTCTTGTTTCTGCTCTGGAATCGGGAAAATTAGCCGGTGCGGCAGTCGATGTTTTTGACAACGAGCCATGCACGGATTCTCCGCTCGCCCAATTTGACAACGTCGTGCTGACGCCGCATACAGCCCCGTTCACAAGCGAAAACTTCCGCGAAATGAACAACAGAGCGGCAAAAAATGTCATTGATTTTTTCAGCGGAACGCTTGATCCTCGCTATCTGATAAGGTGATAATATGAACATTACTTTTGTTTGCACGGGCAACACCTGCCGCAGTGCAATGGCAGAGGGCATTTGCAAAAGGCTCATTGCCGACAGAAAAATCGAAAGCATAAGCTGCCAAAGCTGCGGCCTCGGCGCATTTACGGGTGACAGTGCGTCACCGCTTGCGCTTTGGGCGGCAAGAATGCACGGTGCGGACATTTCCGACCACCGTTCAAGACAGCTTAACCAATATATTTTTGATGAAACCGACTTGATGGTCTGCATGACAAAGGCGCACAAGCAGGCAATCATGACGCTTAATCCGAAATTCAAGGTCATTGTGCCCGAGCCGGAAATCTCCGACCCTTACGGCGGCAGCGAGGACATCTATTCCGCCTGTGCGGAGCAGATCGAGTGCTTTGTGTCGAGACTTCTCGACGCCCTGACTGCCGAGATCAAACCTATGTCAGCCGAGCATGTTTCCGAAATCGCCGAGATTGAAAAGCTTTGCTTCTCCGCTCCGTGGACGGAAGAAGGCATTGCCGAGGAGCTGGACAACGAAAACGCACATTTTCTCGTTGCCCAGTCGGGCAAAAAGGTACTCGGTTATATCGGCGTTCACGAGGTTTGCGGTGAAGCGTATATTGATAACATCGCCGTGCACCCCGATTACAGACGGCTCGGTCTTGGAGAAAGGCTTTTGCAGACGGCTCAAAAAAATGCATTCGCAAGAAAGTGCGAGTTTATCACTCTTGAGGTTCGCAAAAGTAACGAAAAAGCAATCTCGCTATATAAAAAGCTCGGCTATCAAACGGCAGGCGAGCGCAAAAGTTTCTATACAAATCCCGCCGAAGATGCGGTTATCATGACACTGAAAGAATGTGATATCAAATGAAAATATTATCCCTTGAATCCTCGTGTGACGAAACAGCGGCAGCCGTTGTTGAGGACGGCAGAAAAGTTCTGTCGAGCGTTGTCGCTTCGCAGGTGCAGGAGCATATCATATACGGCGGAGTTGTGCCGGAGATTGCGTCACGCCGCCATGTTGAGGCGGTTTCCGGCGTTGTCGGCAAGGCTCTGAGTGACGCCGGCTGCACCCTTGAGGACATTTCGGCAATCGCCGTCACTTATGCGCCCGGACTTATCGGTGCGCTTCTGGTCGGAGTAAACTACGCCAAGGGGCTGTCGCTTGCGAGCGGAATCCCGCTCGTGCCGGTGCACCATCTGCGCTCCCACATTGCCGCCAACTACATCACCCACCCCAAGCTTGAGCCTGAATTTCTCTGCCTTGTTGTTTCCGGCGGACACAGTCACATTGTCGAGGTCAAGGACTACACAAAATTCAAAATCGTCGGCTACACTCATGACGACGCAGCAGGCGAAGCAATGGATAAGGCGGCAAGAGCGATGGGGCTGCCCTACCCCGGCGGACTGAATCTTGACCGTGTTGCAAAAGACGGCGACCCGACGGCATACAAAATGCCGCACCCAAGGGTTGACGGCGCACCCTATGATTTCAGCTTTTCGGGGCTGAAAACCGCTGCATTGAACACCATCAATATCGCAAAGCAAAAGGGCGAGGAAATCAGCGTTCCCGACCTCGGCGCATCATATATCAAGGCGGTCGTGCGCTGCCTGACCGAGAACACGGAAAAAGCGGCAAAGGATCTCGGTTATAAAAAAATCGTGCTTGCCGGCGGCGTTTCCGCCAACTCGGTTCTTCGCAGGGATATGGAAGCCCTTTGCCAAAAGAACGGCTGGAAGCTTTACGCTCCGGAGCTTAAATATTGCGGCGACAACGGCGCAATGGTCGGCGCACAGGGCTATTACGAATTTCTCAGCGGCAACACAGCCGATATGTCCCTAAACGCCTACGCAACTATGAGTATCGAATAAAATCATTTATCAGAACAGCCGCAAAGCTAAGAAATTCCTCTGCTTTGCGGCTGTTGTTTCTTTATTTATCCTTGTTTTTCTTCCTTTTTCCGGTCGCCTTATTCAAAATCGTTGCGCTGATAATTATAAGTCCTATAACAATAAAAATTCCGAGCATTCCTTTTCCCATATACGGGAGCGTTTCGATAAAAGCGTGCGGATTAAAGCTTAAAAAATTCATACACAGGTTCTCCTTTCATCAGGCAAAGAAGTTAAGGATAAGTCCTCCGGCGATAACCGAAGCAATCTGACCCGAAACATTAACGCCCATCGACTGCATAAGCAGGAAGTTTTGCGAATCCTCGGCAAGTCCCATCTTGTGAACCACACGACCCGACATCGGGAATGCGGAAATACCTGCCGCTCCGATCATTGGGTTGATTTTTTCCTTGAGGAAAAGGTTCAGGAGCTTGGCAAAGAGAACGCCGCCTGCCGTGTCGAAAATGAAAGCGATGAAGCCGAGTCCGAGTATCAAAAGCGTTTCCTTCTGAAGGAACTTGTCATACTCCATCTGCGTTGCAATGGTAATTCCGAGGAAAATCGTGACAAGATTTGCGAGCACTCTCTGCGCCGTTTCGGAAAGAGAGTCAAGCACGCCGCACTCACGGATAAGATTTCCGAACATGAGGAAGCCGACAAGGGCAACGGAGTTCGGCGAAACGATTCCGGCAATTACGGTAATCACGATCGGGAACAAAATCTTTGTCAGCTTTGAAACCTGACTGGGCTTATATTTCATTCTGATCAAGCGTTCTTTTTTGGTTGTAAGCAGCTTTATGACCGGCGGCTGAATGATCGGAACAAGCGCCATGTAGGAATAAGCCGCAACCATAATTGCGCCGAGGTACTTTGAATCAAGCATCTGCGCAACAACAATAGCCGTCGGGCCGTCCGCAGCACCGATAGTCGCTATCGAAGCGGCGTCCTTTATATCAAAGAACATTGATGAGGTGCAAAGAGTGAAGAAGATTCCGAACTGCGCCGCAGCACCGAATATCATCAGCTTGGGGTTAGCAAGTATCGGACCGAAGTCGATCATGGCTCCTATACCGATAAAGAGTATCAGCGGAAACAGCTCGTTGGCAATACCTGCCTTATAAAGCGTGCTGAGTGCGCCCTCCTGCGGCAAGCCGTTTATAACACGGTCAACAACTCCGGAAAGAGGCAGATTCACGAGTATAACTCCGAATCCGATGGGCAAAAGCAGCGTCGGTTCCATATCTTTCTTGATCGCAAGAAAAATCAGCAAGCCGCCGATTGCCCACATGATGAGCATTCTGTAGTCAAAATTGTCAACAGCATTCTGATACAGAAAAGAGAAAAAATCCATTGGCAAAACTCCTTTTTTAGGGTTAGACAGAAAAATAGCGAGGCCTCTACCGCAAACGCAATAAAAGTCTCGTCGTTTAATACAAAAGCGGGTAAAACAACCGTATTGACGCAATTGCAACGATTTTTCGCCGACTACTCCCTTTCGATGACTATAATATACCATATAATTAAAAAATATGCAACCTTTTTTCTGTTTTGCTTTCTGTTTTGCTTTTATATTTTCTTTGACAAAATCAAAAAATCAATGTATAATGGTTAACCGTCGATTGAATTAAACACATTCAATCGGCGATTACTAAATATTCAGCTTAAAGACACGATACACGGACGCTTGTCCTGATACGAAACAGAGCATAAGCCTTGCGTGTACCGTTGATGACCGACTGTCGGGGGCTGTCGCAAAACGTGAAAACGCATAGCGGCAGTCCTCGTTTTTAGCATATCATTACGGTATTGCTTTAAATATTCTTCTGTTTCATCAGTCTGAAAAGCGTGCGGTACATTCCGCCTGCAAGCAAACGGAATTTCAGAACGGTGAGCCTCGTTGAGCCGACATCGGAACGGCGGTCAACGGCAATCTTATAGATATCGGTATCGGTTATTTCCTTAACCGTGCCGATTTTTTCTTTTTCCGTCAGCTCCGATTCCGACAGCGCAAGCAAAAATGTGTTGACAACCATTCGCGCGTAGGCTCTTCGTTTTGCCTCAATCTCGCCGTCATAGCAGCCGTCGTTCTTTATCATCTTCATAACCTCGTGCAGGGAATCGGAATTGAGCCGAAGCGAATTTACATCATATTTTCGGGAAAGTCCGCCCTCCAGCCGTCTGTAATGATAAAGCGGCTTTTTAATGTAATAGCCCCTCTGCATAGAGTGGATTATCTCCGCCGACTGGAACCAATCCTCGCCGTGGCACATCGCCGTGAAGCTCTCGTATTCAAATCCCTTTCCGTAGCTTTCGCGCCGACAGCATTTCATCCACAGCGGATTCATTTTTCTGCCGAGGAGGAGCTTATACAAAAGCTTTTTGTCCTCGCGCTCTATCACGCGTTCCTCCTCCATCAGCGTTTTTACTCTGTTGCGTGACAGATCCTCATAGAAGCTGAGCACGTCAAAAAGCACAAGGTCACAGCCGAACTCGCGGATTTTTTCATCCACCGATTTTATAAGCTCGCTGTCTATCAGGTCGTCGCAGTCAACCGTCAGTATATAGTCGCCGACCGAGTTTTCAAACGCAGTCCTTCGCGCAAGATTGACTCCCTGATTCTGCTTGTGCACAACCTTTATTCTCGAATCTCGCTTTGCATAATCGTCAAGAATCGTTCCGCTTGAATCGGTCGAGCCGTCGTCAACGGCAACGATTTCAAAATCCGTATAGCTCTGCGCAAGAACCGAATCCAAACACTCGGCAAGATATTTTTCGCCGTTATATACACTTATAAGTACGCTGTATTTCGGCAATGCGCTCACCTCTTCTTCGTCAGGCGGAACTCGCTGAACATAAACCCGTCAATCGGCTCCGTGATTTCAATATCGGCACAGCCGTTCACGAAAAACCTTGACGGAACATCGTAAACGATGCTCTGATAGCCGTCGACAAGATACTTCTCTTCATAGTCCTCGTCGCGGCGTCCTCCGAACTGCGATCCGTCATAAAGAACGTCGCCGTTGAATGTAATTTTGTGGTGAATTATTTTATCGTTCGGGCGCGACTTGTATGTAATTCTCATCTCGTAATCGCCGCCGGTAAGTCCCGCGACCTTGCAGTCGAAATTGAAATGATCATACACCTTTGTCATACACATCGGCATACTGCCGTCCGTGTTATCGTCGCCGACGAAGTTCATATAGAACTCGCCCTTCTGTCTTCCGATGACCTCAAATCCGTGCTCGGCAAAGGAGAAGTAAAACTCGTCGCGCTCAACCTTATTTCTGTCAAGAATGTCGGTCATATATTCCCTGTCGGGGTGTTCATTCAGCTTTTTAAGCAGATACCGTCTGTCCGTAACGGGTATGTCTATCGTGTCCAGGGTACAGCCCCTTTCCACATTCATTCCGCCGAAGTGTTCAACGTCAAGCTGCATACCGATAAGCCTGTTCAGTCTTTCGGCAAGCGGGAAAAGACTGCCGCGCAGCTCCTTGTAGCTCTGCGGGTATTCCTCAGCGAGTATTTCACGCGCCGTTTCAATTTCGCCTTTTCGGAGCTTGGTCGCGGCGTCGTCAATCAGTCCGAGTTCAAATATTCTTCTGTCGCGCACGACCTTGTCACAGCTCGCTCTGAACAGCAAAAGCACGAACCGCCAGTTTTCGAGCATAGCGTCGTTTTTAAGTGACAGGAGCAAATTGTAAACGTTGTCGACCGATGAATTTTCAGCCGGATCGCCTATCCAGTTTTGCTCCAGTCCGAAAATAATGTCGGCAATTTTTTCCGAGTCACAGCCCGGCAGAAAGCACCTTGCATAGTCCCTGAGCGTCTCCCTGATGTCGCAGCTCGGGTCAAAATCAAGGTCACTGAAAACGAACTTATTTACGTCGTCGCTGACTCCCTCCGAATAAGAAACACTGCCGCACACATACTGTCTCGTCAGCCTGTGCACAAGTCGGTATTCGCTCGGTCTCGGATTTATCGCCTCGCGGCTGAGCGTTGCGGCGTAGGCATAGTGCCAGTCGTCACGGTCAAAGTGCACGGGTATTTCACAGCGCACATTATGGCACACATCGGGATAGTATCTGATTTCGTATTTCGGGTCAATCGAGCGGCGCATTTCGTCAAGCGTAAACGGGTGATTCGGGCCGTAAATAACGCCGTCCACTTCCTCCGGCAGCTTCGCCATTTCCCGTTTGAAGCATTCGCCCCAGTCTGGATATTCGTGCGGAGCCTGTGCCGACGGCCAAAGCTTGACATTCGGGAACTGCTTTTTCAGCTCCTCCTTGACTTTTTTGCACCTTTTAAAGAACTCGTCCGCCCGAAGGTCGCCGGGATCTCCTCCGGCAGGGAAGAAAACGTCAAGTCCGGGGCTCGGCGCACAGGTTTTGCAGAGGTAATCCGCGCTCTCCTCATCGCTGAGGCGGCTCGTGTAGCAGCTCCACAGCGACAGCTCAAGGTCATACTTTTTACAGATTTCCGATTTGATTTTCATTGCTTCCTCAAAGCTGTATTTCATAATCGGCGTTCTTTTTTCGTCCGAAGCAAGGCAGGCTTCGACCGTGTTCATACCGAACATCATAAGGTCAAGAATATATCTCTCGTACTGAGCCGCGTCCCACGCCTCGTATGTATTGTTCATATCGGTATAGCTGAGCTGATGTCCCCTGACCTTCATATACGGCGAATAATCTCCCGTGATATCCTTTGTGAGAATCAGGTCGCCGCTTTCAACAGCGCATTTTCTAAGGAACCTTGCCGCCGAATAAATCAGTCCGCGCAAGCGGTGAGCCGTCATAATGATTTTACAGCCGTTCTGCTCAATGAAAAAGCTTTCGCTGTCGCTCGGATTTTCAATTTTCAGCTCAACAAAGCAGCCGCCCGTCTTATTTTCACAGACGGCAGGTCTTTCACCCGTTTTCATTCCGATTTCTTCAGCCAAAAACTCAGCCGCAATTTTTTCTTTTTCTCCGACGGCAATAATTGTCATACCGTTAAAATTATATTTCACTTGACCACAGCCTTGATTATTTTTTTATTTTAGTATATCATAAATGAAGTTGATTAGGCAATAGGCAAAGACTGATAAATCAGGTAACCGCCGAGAATTGTGCTGTAATTTATTCACCGGTTACCAAAAAGAAAGCGATGAAACGATGATTGAGAGAATTAAGGAAAAGAATGTGTGGGATTCGCTCGGAGACGCCGAGCTTCCCATCGTAATATACGGAATGGGAAACGGTGCCGATATGATAATCGACCGACTCCAAGAGCTCGGAATCGAATTTGCCGACATCTTCGCAAGCGACGAATTTGTCCGAGGTCACAGCTTCCGCGGCAAAAAGGTTCTGCGGTACGACGAGATTTGCGAAAAATACGATAAATTTGTGATAGCTATGGCGTTCGCCGTTCACGACGAAAAAACGCTCCGCCGCGTCAAGGAGCTGTCCTCCCGTCACGCTCTGTTTTTTCCGAATGTTCCGATAGTTGACGACGGGCTTTTCACACGTGAATATATTGAAGAGCACGACGAAGAATTTGACCGTGCCTATTCTCTGCTTGCGGATGATTTTTCAAAAAAGAGCTTTATTGACGTGCTCAACTTCAAGGTCAGCGGCAAAACCGAATATCTTTTCGGCTGTGAAAAGGAAAAGTCCGACGTTTATTCCGAATACCTCAAGCTTCAAAGCGAAGAAATTATGATGGATCTCGGTGCTTACGACGGCGACACGGTAAGAGAATTTCTGGGTGCGGTGAACGGTCGCTACAGAAAAATCTACGCCGTGGAGGCTGACCCCAAAAACTACAAAAAGCTGACCGCTTTCGCCGAAGAGGTTGACAATACAGAAACCTTTAACCTGGCTGTCTGGAACGAAAAAACGACTCTGCACTTTGAAAAGAAAAAAGGCAGAAATTCAAAGCTTTCACAGAGCGGAAAAATCGAAATCCCTGCCGACAGCGTCGATAACATTCTCGGCGGCAGAGAGATAACCTTTCTCAAAGCCGACATTGAGGGCAGCGAAGAAAAAGCCCTTGACGGAGCGGCATTTACAATAAAAAAATACAAGCCGAAGCTCTATATATGCGCCTACCACCGCAACAGCGATATGTTCATACTGCCGCAGAAAATCATATCCCTCTGCCCCGATTACAAAATTTATTTTTGCCATCACCCGTATCTCCCTGCGTGGGAATCAAATTTTTATTGCACATCGGAATAATCTGTGGTATAATTACTCGCAAACTTAAAGGGAAGTGACAAAATGAGTGATCCGAAAGGAAAGCTTCTTCCGCGCACTTTGACGATGTATTTTGTAATGCTCGTGCTTTTTGCGGTTGACGTTTTCTTCATAAAATCCGACCAAACCGTTCTCGGCAACAATTTTTATTCCGATTTTCTCGGCATCGTCGTTATGGTTATGACCGTGCTGTTCGGTTTGGAGCATATAAAATCTTACGGACTGACAAAGAACAAGAAAAAAATCACACAGGCTCTTGCGCTCGGAGGCTTTTTTGCGATTGTTCCGCTTGTGCTTATAACGGCTGCGGAAATTGTCGTTATAAAAATTGCCGATCCCGAAGCCTTGAAATTCGCTTTTTATTCTCCCGCCGCGCGTTACATCGACAAGGGAAGTTCGCTCACAGCAGCCGCCTGCGTCGGCATCTATGCGGCAACCTCGATTTTCACCGTCCTCTTTCAGGAAACATTTTTCCGTGGATTTCTGATAAAAAAATTTGAAAAAATTACCGATTTTAATGTTGCGAATCTTTTTCAGTCGCTGCTTTTTACGGCGTTTGTTTTGCCGAAATTCATCAGGAACTTTATCACCTCGGACTATGCAACGGCGGAAATTGCCGCAAAAATTATAATTCCGAGCTTAATCTGTGAGTTTATGTCGGGAATCATTCGCGGTGCGCTCACGAAGCTGAACGGCTCAATCGCCGCAGCTGCGGTTGACAGCTACGTTTGCACATTTTCTATCGCCTGTCTTCATATTTTCGGTTCCACCACGCGAATCACAACGTCGTTCAGCCTGCTTTTGGTTCGTCTTGCAACGCTTATTTTCATCGGCGTTTACTGTCAGACGAAAAAGAAAAAGGAAATCCGAGCCATTGAAAAAGCGCGTGAAAGTGAAGCGGAGGAGCATCCGCACGAAAGCAAATATTCCGCCGACAAGCTCCCCGACATTGAGGCGATAAGCCCCAACCAGTTCAGAAATATTACCGAAAGTACGAAAAAAATTTCAACGGAGGATAAAATATTTGACGAGCTGATGAATGAGACTCCGAAAGGCAACACTGCCTGCGGTCTCTCCCCGGAGGAGGTAAACCGCAGAAAGCTTGAATGCTTCAGCGGCGAAGCAGGAAGCTTTGCCGAAAACACGATTGCGGATTCCGCGTCCGATTTTGAGGTTGACGATTTTCTTAAAAGCTTCGGCAAACCGAAAAAGAAAAAATACGAAAATGTCGTTCCCGAAAACTTTGACGTGGACAACTTCCTTTCCGAGCTTTCCTCCCAAACTGAATAACAAAAGGGTCGTATCATCGCCTTAATCTGCATTGATACGACCCTTATTGATTTGTTGAATAAATTTATGCTTCTTCCTTCATCTTTGCAAAGCACTCGCTGCAGTATACAGGACGATCCTCTCTCGGACGGAACGGAACCTTGGCAACGCCGCCGCAGTTAGCACAGGTTGCCTCGAACATCTCACGTTCTCCGCGAACTGCGTTCTTTCTTGCGTCACGGCAAGCCTTGCAGCGCTGAGGCTCGTTTACGAAACCTTTTTCTGCGTAGAACTCCTGCTCACCGGCTGTGAAAACAAACTCCTGTCCACAATCCTTACATACCAATGTTTTGTCTTCGTACATGATTTTTACCTCGCTAAAAATTTTTATTTACGCTCTGTGCACGCCTTTGACGTTATGTACCGCACGAGCGTATGGGGTATCATTTTTCCTTGAGCTTCTTTCTTGCCCTTTGCAAAGCATTGTCAACACTCTTGACACTTATCGAAAGCACTTCGGCAATAGAACTGTAATTATGACCTCCGATATGGAGCCTCAAAACAGCCTTTTCAAGCTGCGTCAGCCTTTTCTCAATGCCCTCGCTGAGATCCTCCATACGCTCCTGCATATCAATTATCGTCTGCGGATCGGACTGAGAATCGCTGATATCGAGTTCGTCAATCTGCACATAGCCGTTTAGCGGCAGGTGTCTGTTCCGCAGCTGATTCCGCACGGCGCTTTTGATTCGGTTTGAAATGCAAACCGTTGCATAGGTTTCGAATTTCACACCCTCATCGGCGTCGTACCCGTACACAGAACCGAGAAGACCAATCATTCCTTCCTGAATAAGGTCGTTTCGTGTCATCGGACACTTGCCGACATAGCCGGAAGCAATGCTCTCCACCGTGGGAGCCAGAGCCTTGATCAGTTCATTCATTGCTGCTTTATCGCCGTAACGCGCCGCATAAACCCTTTCCGAATTTATCGGAGCTTTGTTCATACGCACACCTCACAGGACTAAGATACGCCTATATAATATCCCATTAGCGAAATTATGTCAACTAAAAAACAGTCAATTTGCCAATTTTTGAAGATTGTTACAAATAGTCACCCTTGTTTTTGTTGATTTTTACAATCGTTATGTCGCATTTTAAATTGTTAATATTTTATTTGCACAAACATTGTCGAATTTTCTGCACATTATTGCCCATAACCGTCGATTGACTTTTTGCTTTACATAATGTATAATTTCCTCATCATTTTCGGGAGGTGCAGCTTTGACGGGCTTTATTTTCCTTGACAAACCCGAGGGTATAACCTCGTTTGTTGCCGCTGACAAAATTAAACGGATTTTAAAAGTCAATAAAACAGGTCATACCGGCACCCTTGACCCTATGGCAACCGGCGTGCTTCCCGTCATGCTCGGCGGAGCGACAAGATTTTCGCAGTATCTGCCGACCCACGACAAGGCTTACCGCGCAAAAATCCTGCTTGGCACGGTCACGGACACGCTCGACATAACGGGAACCGTTCTTCAGAAAAACGAAGTTAATGTGACCCGCAATCAGCTTGAAAGCACATTAAGCCGCTTTGTCGGAGAAATCAGCCAGCTTCCTCCGATGTATTCCGCCGTTTCCAAAAACGGAGTACGTCTTTACAAGCTTGCCCGTCAGGGCATTGAAACAGAACGGGAGGCACGGAATGTTGTCATTCACTACATAAGGCTTCTCGACGTTCCGGACAGCGGCAATGAGTTTGAGATTGAGGTCTCGTGCAGTGCCGGAACATACATCCGCTCGCTTGCCGCCGACATCGGTTCCGAGCTCGGCTGCGGTGCAGCGATAACCGCTCTGCGCCGTATTGAAGCCAACGGAATATCAATCGACAGAACCGTCACCCTTGAAACGGTGCGGCAGCTTGCCGATGAGGGACGGATTGATGAGCTGATAACTCCGTGTGACGAAATGCTGCGGTGCTACCCTGCCGTCAACGTCAGCGAAAAGCAGGCGGTTCGGTTTGAAAACGGCGGAGAACTCGACCTCAAAAGAATAAAGGGAGAGAAATCGGACGGCTTTTGCCGCGTATATTCTCCCGAAAAGAAGCTTCTCGGACTCGGCAGAGTCAGCCTTGCCGACGAAACGCTTTATGTTGAAAAAAAATTAGTTTATTGAGGTTGTTTTATAATGAAATGGTTTTTTCTTTCTATTGTCGCTCTGCTTTGCTGGAGCTTTTCGGATTTGTTTTCCAAAATCGGCTGTGCCGACTCAAGGGATAAGCACAGCGCGCTGAAAATGGTTACGGCGGTCGGCGTCGTTATGGGTATTCACGCGGCTTACACGCTGATTTTTACCGATGTGGAGTTTTCGTTCTCCACGATGCTCACCTACCTGCCCGTATCGCTTCTTTACATATCTTCAATGACGATCGGCTACGTCGGGCTTCGCTTCATTGAGCTTTCGATTTCCTCTCCGATTTGCAATTCCTCGGGTGCGCTGGCTTCGGTTATCAGCATCATCACGGGAATGGCGGTGCTTGCTAAGGCTCAGTACATTGCAATCGCCCTTGTTGCCGTCGGTATTATCGGGCTCGGTGTTGCCGAAACAACGGAGGACGACGACCTCAGAGCGGCACGTCAGAGCAAGGGCAACTACAAATACACAAAGAGTGTTATTGCGATTCTTCTGCCTGTAATTTATTGTCTTCTTGACGCTCTCGGATCGTTTGCCGACAGCCTTGTTCTCGAAAAGCTCGACGAGGACGCCGCAAACACATCATACGAGCTGACATTCCTTATCTGCGGCATACTTTGCTTCATCTATGTTAAGTTCATTAAAAAAGACAAGTTTTTACCTAAAAAGGAAGCTCCGAAATACGTCGGTGCGGCGTTTGAAACAGCGGGACAGTTTGCATATATCTATGCCATCGCCGACCAAGAGCACTTCGCTCTTTCCGCTCCGATAATTTCCGCATACTGCGCGGCATCGGTTCTCTGGGGCAGGATTTTCCTCAAGGAGAAGCTCTCCCTGAAGCATTATTTGTGTATCCTCCTCACCGTCGCAGGTATCGTTATAATGGGAGTATATGACGGCTGAAAATCATCAAATAAATTTCACGGCACACCGAAAAGTTGTCTCGGTGTGCCGTCACTTTTAAGGCAATGTGCGCGAAAGGCGTGCGAATTGCCTCAGCTCTTCTTTTTGTAAATAAACGCTGCCGCCACGCCGATTATCAGCACACTTGCACAGGCAGCAAGAATGATGATTGAATTTCTGTCGAGCGTCTGCGCCGTTTCTCCGTTTGCCTCGCCGTCTTTCGGCGGAGATTTTTCATTTTGTCCGTCGCCGTTTTGCTCGGAGGAGCTGTCCTGCGTATCTCCGTTAGGCATTGAGGACATCTCCCCGTCGGGCTTTGAGGGCATTTCACCGTTTGTCATAGACGGAGGATTGCTGCCGTCCGAGCCTGACATATCGGGAGGCGTTCCTCCGAAGCCACCCGTCGGAACGGAGCTGTCGGAATTTGTCGAACTGTCCGTTCCGTCCGAGGAGCCTTCGGAATTATTGGGAGGTGTTTGTGAAAAAGCTGTATCGCTTGTTGAATTTGCATTTTCAGCCGCCGACTGAGCTTGCGTCTCGTTTTTCTGTCCTTTTCCGTCGGGTGAGCCGCCGTTGCCGTTATTCATTGTGCCCATATCGCTGATGTTGAGATTTTCCGCCTTAATTAGACTTGAAGAAGCTGCTGTCTGTCCGTCCGAGGTTGACGGAATCGTTCCGTCGAGCTGACCGCTTATGCTCTCCGCTCTGAGGGTGCAAAACTCTTTGAGAGCCGTCACACCGCTTTCAAATTCCTCATAGGTGCAGAACTTCGTCGGATCCTTTTCAACATATTCGGCAATCATCGCCTTGGTAGATTCGATAAGGTTAGGAATATAGTCGCTGTCAAAATAATTTTCGATAAATTCCGAGAAAAGCTCGTGATATTCCTCGGTATATTCATCGCTTGCGAATATCCATGCGAGCATCGGTCTTGAGTCAACCGTTCCGCCCGAAACCGGAGTGTCAATGGGATAGTTGACAAGTGACGAAGCATTTTGCGCCCCTTGGAATCCGCCGAATGCAAGGTTATAATCCCACGGAATCATCGACATCTGTCCGTCCTTTTCATAAAGGTAGTAGTTGTGAATCATCGAACCTGTGTAGCTGTCGAAGTTGCAGACAAAGTTGTGAACCACGAAATATCTGATAACCTCGTCAACATCAACAACATCGTCTATATCCTCGTTATTGTTAAGCTTTTTGAGCGAGGCAATGAGTCTGTCCTTGTCGGAATCCGAAACGTCCGTCTTGGCATTGTCAAAAATGTTCTGATAGCTCGAATATTCGTCATCGGAATAGATAAGCGAAACATCATCGCTTCCGTTTGTTCCGCCGCCCATACCTCCGCCGTTTCCTCCCGGTTCACCGTCCGGCTTTGAGGGAGGATTGCCCTGTTGCTGTCCGTTCGCTGCGGTCTGCGTGCTGTCGGTTGTTGAATCGGTCTGTCCGTCCGCCGTCTGTGTATTGCCCGAACTGTCCTCGGGCTTTGACGGCGGTGTTCCCTGCGGCTGTCCGTTCGCTGCGGTCTGCGTGCCGTCGGTTGTTGAATCGGTTTGTCCGTTCTGCCCGGCGTTAAATTCGCTCATTTTGAAGTTGCCGCCGTTACCGCGACCGCCGCCCATGCTCTGACTGTCGGGCTTGTAAAGCTCACCGACATCATTGCCGTAGTTACGCTGCAGGAACGAATCCTCAATTCCCTCAACCGCAAGGTAAAGTCCCCAGTCCTCGCCGTTGACGGTGATATAAACATAACTGCACAGCGGCGAATCCACTCCGAACTCCGACATCATACGGTAGCAAAGATAATCCTTCATATAGGTGTTGTCCTGAATTATATTGTTGAGACAGAGCTTGTCGAGCCCGTAATAGCTCTTTGTGCTGTCGTAGTGGTCAAACTCAAGCTTAAAGCTGTAACGGTTGTTTCCGTAGCTTTGAACCTGAGTCAGTGAGGTGTTTCCCTTGGCTCTGATTGCAACATTTTTGTACGCCTCGTTGTCTATCACAACGGCACACGAGGTGTATTCCTCATTGGTGCAGGTCTCAAGGAAGCCGTCCCAATCGTCAATCACGATGTTTATTGTGTGTACCTTTGAGGTGTCGAAAAGCTTTGTTTCGTAGCCCATTGCCCTCGCCGTGCTCGTGATGCCGAGACTTTCACCGCACATAAACAGAACGGTTATAACCAACGTGACGGCGAGAACGATGCAGCATATTCTGTCGATATTTTTGTGCGTTGACATAGTATCACCCCTTAGCCCATATAGTCGCCGTTGTAGCTTACCAGCACGGCACTGTTCACTCCGTTCATCTCGGAAAGAATGTTGATGAAATCCGTGTTTGCGTCGTTCATACGAATCTCTGCGTTGAGCTCAATTGCGCCGTTCTGAACGGTCTTGCTCTTGATATTAAACTTTTTAACCTGTTTCTTGAGGAACTCCGTTGCCGCGACCTCACTGTCGTGGTCGGCACAGCGAAGAACAACAATGTACGGGTTTGTGTGTGACTTTTTGTTTGCAAAAACGAGCATTACAACACCGATAACAACGCTGCCGAAAACCGCAAGAGGAATCATACCTGCAGCAAGGACGATACCTGCGGCAATCGCCCAGAAGAGAAACGCAATGTCAAGAGGTTCTTTGATTGCCGTTCTGAAACGTACAATTGAAAGTGCGCCGACCATACCGAGTGAAAGCACAACGTTTGAGGTTACGGCAAGGATTACAAAGGTTGATATCATCGTCAGCGAAACGAGTGTTACGCCGAAGCTTGACGAATACATTACGCCGGCAAAGGTCTTTTTATAAATCAGAAAGATGAAAAGTCCTATACCGAAAGCAAGTGCCAATGAAATCACCATATCGAGAGGTGAAACGGAGGTTATATTCTCCAAAAAGCTTGATTTGAAAATGTCGTTGAAACTCATAAAAACCGCTCCTTTTAATTAGGTCAATACCGCACAATTGGGGTGTGCGAATTGCGCAGTAAGATTTTTCGTCAGGTTGTACAAAAATTTTGTAGGCTTGCTGACGCAAGTCAAGGAATTTTTGTGCAACATAACGGAAATAGATGCAAGGGTAACTGCCGGTTAAATCAGAGTGCGATTATCAGCGAGAAATTTTGTCGCCGAAAGCGTCAAAAAACGCAGGCAATACTCTATGTATTAACGAGTGTTTTTGGCGTTTTAGACGGCAAAATAGCCGCTGAGAATTGTGCTATGGTTTAATCGGCGGTTACCGAACAAGGCGTGCGCCTCGATTTGTGCGGTATTGCCTTAGATTTATTTCAGCCGTATACACGGCAGGCTGCATATTTTGAAAAAGCCGATGTGTGTGTGCTCGGAAGCTGCACGATATCCCGTATCAGGGATGGAAGCACCTCGTTCCATTTAACCTCTAGAATTATCGGTGCGTCCCCTGCCGGGACGGTTACGCATCCGCCGTCAAAAAAATCCGTGCAATTCATTCCGGTTCTGATGTTGTAGTCCATTGTCACCCTGACGTTGCCGACGGGAAAAACAAACGGCTCACGGGTATAGTCTACAATGGTTTTCGGTCTCAGTCCGAGCGTCTCGGTTTTTATCCTGAAATCCTTTAAAAGCTCGTTGCCGCCGTCATCAAAGTCCTTTCCGTCGACGATAGCCTGCGCTTGCTCACGACCGACGACTGTCTGTTCCTTTGCGCAAAGACCGTTAATCTTTATCTTTTTTTCAAGAAAGATAAGCGACGTGTCGCCGTTATAGCAGCGCAGACGGAACTTTTCACGTCTGTCAACGCCGTTCACCTTTTCAAGCAGAGCCTTGTCGTCAAGATTATCAAAATAAAGACT
This sequence comes from Eggerthellaceae bacterium, assembly GCA_963616775.1. Classification (GTDB taxonomy): domain Bacteria; phylum Bacillota; class Clostridia; order Oscillospirales; family Acutalibacteraceae; genus CAG-488. The sequence goes on from CAVELL010000050.1 coordinate 26,894, forward strand.
GCGTATTCCGTATCTGCCGTTGATTGCGTGAGGATCCTGCTGCATAACAGCCGACAGTCTCGACCGCAAAGCAAGCAAATCGCAGTACCCGATCTCGTGCTTAAATTCGTGCCTGAAGTTCATACTCACCACTCCTTTGCTGTATTTGTTGTCTATATCATAACGGGCATACCTTAGCTGAAGTTTAGAAAAAAAATAATTTATAAAAATCTCCGAAAAAAATTACCGGGGAGCGGATTCAGCCGTTCCTCGGTAACTCTTTGCCTGCATTGATAGAGCTTATTTTATTTTGAATTTAATTTTGAACTTGACGCCGCCGTCGGCATATTCGGCGGTTATTGTTCCGCGGTTTGCTTCAACAATCGAACGTGCAACCGAAAGTCCTATTCCGTAGCCGCCGTTTTTCTGCGTTCGCGCCTTGTCACCGCGATAGAAGCGGTCAAAAAGCTTGTCCGGCTCTGCGTCGGGAAGCTCGGCGCAGGTGTTGAAAAATTCAAGCTTCACATGACGGTCGCTCTCGTTGAGTGAAACGGAAATTCTGCCGCCGCCGTCAACATATTTCACGGCGTTGTCAAGCAGAATCGAAAAAAGCTGTTCAATCTGCGCCGGGTCGGCGTTGAGCATTACATCGGGTTTAATTTCCGATCGAAGCACAACCCCTTTGTTTTCAATCGGCTGTATAAAGCTGCCGAGCGTTTTTTCAAGCAAGCTGTCGACGCGAAGCTCAGCCGTATTTATTTTGCCTGCGTTCTCGTCCATACGCGCAAGAAACAGCAGATCATTCATAAGTCCGCCGAGACGTGTTGTCTGCGCCTTGATGTTCTTGCTCCACTTGTTCTCGCCGTTGTAAAGCTCCATTGCCTCGGTATTCGACTGAATTATCGCAATCGGCGTTTTGATTTCGTGACCCGCGTTTGTGATAAACTGCTTTTGCTTTTCAATGTTCTCGGCAATGGGCTTGATTGCCTTTTTCGAGAGTAAAACAACGAAAAGGAGCATCAGCACCCAGCACACAAGACCCACCGTTGCCGAGAGGGCAAGCACACGGAGATATGACACGATTTCATTCGATGTGTCGAGAAAAACAGCCACTGTTCCGCCGTCGGACGAGGTCATTATTCTAAAGCGGTACTTTCCTGTTTTGCCGTCGGTTTTGTCGGAAGCAACGGTTTCCTTTGCCAGCTGCTGCGCATCTTCTTCGCTGACCGTTGAGGTGCGGCTGACGTCGGTTTTAATCACTTCGCCGTCTGAATCGAAGCGAACGACAAAGAAGTTCGACGACATAAACGTATCGTACTCGTTCTTTCCGCCGCTCATATTTCCCTGCGGCGGTTCGGGCTTGCGCTCGTCGTTCGGCGGAGTGAGCTTGCCGGAATCGCCCTCATTTTCCGAGATAACACGAAGCGTCCGTGCCGTTTCCCCGCTGACGGAAACTATGTTTATCACATTGATTGCTCCGAGCAAAATGACAAGCAAAACCGTGATTGCCGTCATCGCCGTTATTATGAATTTTTTTTGAAGGGTTTTAATCATTGCTTCACTTCCTTCAGCTCGTAGTAATATTTATCGGACTGCCGTTTTGCCGGATTGTCGTCTATATATTGAGCCTTAATAAGGTAATCTTCTTCATCTCTTATTATGTGATTATAAAAACTTGTTTGCTAAATTGAAAATCCTAATTCCTTTGTAACCAACATCTTAAATGGACGTATAATATTAGGTATATTCGTAGGGGTCGATGCGGTCATCGCCCCCCTACGATTCGTGAAAGAATTTGCTTTCTGTCTTTAACGCAAACCGTTATAAAATAAGCCCCGTCGGACGAATAATCATAATTCGCCAATCTAAGCTTGTTTTTTCTTTCTCGCGTCATTCCGTCACCTCAAGAGTATAGCCCACGTTGCGCTTGGCGGCGATCGTAACATCGGCACCGAGGGCGGCAAGCTTTTTGCGGAGATATGAGATATAGACCCAAACCGTGCCGTATTCGGCGTCCGTATCGTAACCCCAGACCTTGCAAAGAATATCCTCGGTCGAAAGGTAGACGCCCTTGTTGAGCATAAGCAGCTCCATCATACGAAATTCCAACTTCGGCAGGACGAATTTCTGTCCGTTCCCGGAAAGCTCATAATTCTTTTGGTCAAGCGTAACATTGCCGCATTTCAACACGTTCGGCGTGAACTCCTCACGTCTGCGTAAAAGCGCACGCACCCTTGCAAGAAGCAGCTCCATTGCAAACGGCTTCGGAAGGTAGTCATCTGCTCCGAGGTCAAGTCCCTGAATCTGATCCTCAATCTCGGACTTTGCCGTCAGAAGAAGAATCGGCGTTTTGCACCCCTCGGCACGAAGCTTTTTGAGCACCTCAAGACCGCTCATCTTCGGCATCATAATATCGAGAATAATGCCGTCGTACTGCTCGGCTTCGGCATAGGCAAGGGCGTCCGCACCGTCATACACCGCATCGACCATATATTTGTGAAAGGTCAGAATATCAACAACCGCTTCGGACATACTCATCTCGTCCTCGGCATATAAAAGCTTCATAAAGTCACCCTCTCCGTTCTTTTTGATGTAACTGTATTCCTCTAACCTTAATCGAAACATAGAATATGAGTTGATTATATAATATTTTTTTGATGAGTGCAAGAAAAAGCTCCGTCATCCGAAGACAACGAAGCCTTTGTGTTCTGTTTATGCCGCAACCAGCAGTCCGCCGTTGATAAAAAGTGTTGCAAAGCCGAAGTAGATGAGCAGGGTAAGCGCATCGACGATGGTCGTAAGCAAGGGACCCGCCATAAGTGCGGGGTCAAGGTGCAAAAGCTTTGCCAAAATCGGCAATGCGCAGCCTATAACCTTGGCAACGATGACAGCGCATGTAAGCGCAAGGCAAACAACGATGAATGTGCTGCTTGAAATTTCGTTATGCGTTACAAGCTTGATTATCCACATTCTCGCATAGTTGACGACCGCAAGCGTGGTTCCGCAAAGTACGGCAACCCGGATTTCCTTCCAGATAATCGTAAAGAAATCCTTGATGTGGATGTCGCCGAGAGCGAGACCTCTGATAACAAGGGTTGAAACCTGGCTGCCGCTGTTTCCGCCGGTGTCCATAAGCATCGGGATTGAGGCGGTAAGTCCGGCAATCATCGAGAGCTTATCCTCAAAGCCCTCGATTATCTGACCCGTAAAGGTTGCCGAAACCATAAGTATGAGAAGCCATACTATTCGGTTCTTGTAAAGAGTGAAAATACCCGTTTTCAGATACGAGTCCTCGGAGGGCAACAGCAAAGCCATCTTTTCAAAGTCCTCTGTGTTCTCGTCCTCGATAACGTCAACGATATCGTCGATGGTGATGATGCCGACGAGCCTTTCCTCCTTGTCAACAACGGGAATTGACAGCAAGTCATATTTTTTTGCGATTGCCGCAACCTCTTCCTGATCGTCCATTGTGTTGACAAAAATAAGCTGATCATCGTCATCCATAATGTCCTTGACCTGCTGCTCTGCCGGAGCAACAATCAACCTGCGAAGCGGAACCGTTCCGACAAGCTTACGCTTATCGTCCATACAGTAACAGGTGTAAATCGTTTCCTTGTCAAGAGCGGTTTTCCTTATCATTTCTATCGCCTGCTTAACGGTATAGTTTTCGGGAAAGGAAACCATCTCGATAGTCATGATGCTGCCCGCCGAATTTTCGGGATATTGAAGAAATTTGTTGATAAGCTTTCTTGTTTCCGGCTTGGTGTGTGCAAGCACACGGGTCACGACATTTGCCGGAACCTCCTCCAAGAAGTCAACCGCATCGTCGAGGAACATATCCTCCATAAGAAATTCAATCTCGGAATTTGTAATTGCGTCAACGATATTTCCCTGAATATCGCCCGGCAAATACGAAAAAACATCAGCCGAGGATGTCTTGGGCAACAAGCGGAAAAGGCGAACCTGATTTTCCGGCTTAATCTCCTCAATCAAGGCGGCAATATCAACGACATTCATTTCGCTGAGCATTTCCTTGATCGCCGAGAACTTGTTGTTGGCAAGCATCTTGCTGATGACTTCAACCATAGTGTCCAATTTTAAGCGCCCCTTTCAGCACGGCACAAAGCCGCGCCGCAGGCGCAATGTCAGCTCCGATTCCGTGAGCGGACGTCTGCAACGGTATTTATGCTGTGCAATTTATTAAATTTGTTCAAGTTTCGTTGCCCGTAGCTACTGTCACTACTCACTGAAATCTCACCTCACATTATTTTTTGGCAATCCATTGAATTGATACAGATATTTTACCCCCGAAAAGGGGGTGTTGTCAATAGCGACAAGAAAAAAATATTGTATAAATCGTTCCTACTTTGTTTTGAAAAATATATTCGCTCATCGAGTCCCTCATTGTTGACTTTACAATTAAATGTGATACAATAATAGCGTTAATTAAATCAACGCTTTATTTATTCGGGAGGATTAAAATGCAAAAGCTGAAATTCATCTTCACGCTGCTTGTCGGCAAGGGTCTTATGCTCTTCTCCAACATCTTTGCCAAAGGCAGAGGCACCAATATGCCGGGCGCAAAAGCAAACGCGATAATGCCCGACTTTATCGGTCATTTTACGGGAATTGACCCTGAAAAAGTCGTTTTTGTAACAGGCACAAACGGCAAATCCACGGCCAACAATATGATAGTGCACGCTCTCAGAGATTCGGGCAGAACGGTATGCTCAAACCTTGAGGGTGCCAATATGATAGGCGGTATAGCAACCGCTCTCATCCGCAATTCGACGCTCACGGGCAAGATGAAAACCGAGTTTTTCTCGTTTGAGATTGACGAGCGTTCGCTTGCGGGAATTTACAAATATATCCCCGCAAAAAAGGTTTGTATAACCAACCTCCAAAAGGATCAGGTTCAGCGTAACGGCGAGCCGGATTACATCGTTCAGAAATTCCGCAGGGTTTTCAACAGTGATATGACCCTTTTCCTCAACGACGGTGAGCCGAGAGCAAAGTCCTTTGAGGATTTCTCGGATAAGGTTTATTATTACGGCGTAGACAAAACTCAGTATTCCTTCGTCAAGGACAAGTTCTATGACGTTACAATGCCCTGCCCCAAGTGCAGCGACAAAATTTATTTCGACTATTACAACGTTGACAACGTCGGCAAATTCCATTGCGCCGGCTGTGACTTCTCCTCGGAGGACAAGGTTGATTTCTACGCTCGGAACGTTGACTTCTCCGAGTGCAGCTTCGACTGCAACGGCTGCCGCTTCAAGGTAACGAACAAGGAGCCCTTCTACATCTTCAACTACGCGCTTTGCATTGCCGTCTGCACCAAGCTCGGCATGACAAACGAGGAGCTCCGGCGAAGCTTCTCAAACTTCAAAAACATCAGCGGACGTATGGAAACGCTCAAATACAAGACAAAGACGCTCAAATATATCAGAATCAAGCAGGAAAATCCGGAGACTCTCCAAACTGCGCTTGACTACATTGCGAAAGACGAGTCGCCGAAGCTTCTCCTCATGGGTCTCGAGGAGCTTAAAGATTTCTCCCCTTACTACACAAACACCTTCTATGCGTTTGACGTTGACTTTGAGTCACTCAAAAAGAACAACATCAAGCACTATATCTGCTTCTCCGAGGCTGTTGCTTACGACACCGCCAACCGAATGATTTACGCAGGAATCGACAAGAACGATATTTCCGTTCTTCCGAACGACAGTGACGAGGCAATTCTCAGCGAGCTTGACAAGTTCGACGTTGACAACGTCTACCTTATCACATGGCTCAAAAAATATCACGAGCTCGAAAAATCCACAAAGCAGTACGGAGGAAACGAATGATGAACACACTGAATATCACCTGGCTCTATCCCGACCTGCTCAATCTCCACGGCGACCGCGGCAACCTCATGGCTTTTGAGCGTGTGGGCACGGCGATGGGTCTTGACGTTAAAATCAACCGCATTGACACCTTCGCTCAGGAGATCGACTTTGACAATTCCGACATCATCTTTATGAACGCAGGCGAAATCAAAACTGCCGATTCAATCGTAAAGAACATTAAGAAATACGGCAACGCCGTTTACAAATTTGCCGAGAGCGGCAAGCCTATCATTGCAATCGGCACAACGGGAATGGTTCTCATCAAGTCCACCGAAAGATGCGACGGCTCTGTTGTCGAGGGACTCGGACTTCTTGACGCAACGGCAGTTGAGCGCAATGAAATCTACGGCGACGACCTGCATTTCTCCCTCTGTGAGGACGAGAAGCTTGAGATTATGGCTGTTCAGATTCACCTTGTCGATTTCTTCCTCAACGATCCGTCCGCTGCGCTCGGCAAGCTCATTTACGGCAAGGGCAACAACGACAAGGATCAGACCGAGGGTGCAAAATACAAGAACGTTATTTTCACCAACGCGCTCGGTCCCGTGTTCGTAAAAAATCCGTGGTACACGGAGAAAATAATCAACGAAGCTCTCAAGGCAAAGGGCTGCGAGCCGTGCGAACCGCTCGACGAAGCCTTCTTTGAGATTGAGCGCAGCTCGTTTAAAACAGTAAAACGTTTCATCGACCGAAAAACGGAGTAAAGCTATGTATCCTTGCATTGAGATCAGACCCGACGGAATACTTCACAACATCAGAATACTGAAAAAAATGTGTGCCGACAGCGGTATGTCACTTGCCGTCGTCACGAAAATGCTTGTCGGCTACGAGCCGCTTGTCCGCTACCTTGTCGAGAAGGGCGGAATCACTGCGATATGCGATTCCAGAGTGGAAAACTTCAAGGAATTTGTTGACATCAGGGTTGAAAAATGGCTTATCCGCTCACCGATGCTGTCACAGATAAGCGACACGGTCAGATTTTGCGACGTCAGCCTCAACAGTGAAATTGAGGTTATCCGTGCCCTCAATGCGGAAGCGGAAAGGCAAAACAAACGCCACAAGGTCATACTGATGTACGAATGCGGCGATCTGCGCGAGGGCTGTTATACGGACGAGCTTAAAGCCGTTGCAGGCGAATGTCTCAAAATGAAAAGCCTTGAGCTTTACGGCATCGGCACAAACCTGAGCTGTGTCAACGAGGTTCTCCCGAACGAGAAAAATATGGCTCTTTTCGAGAACGCAGTCAGCGCAGTGCAGGAGGAATACGGCATTAAGCTCCCGATAGTTTCGGGCGGTGCGTCAAGCTCGCTTAAAATGCTCGTTGAAAAGAAGCTCCCGAGGGTCATCAATAATATGCGAATGGGAGAATCGGTATTTCTCGGAAACATTCCTGTTTTTGACGTTCCGTTCACGGACGCACGCGAGGATAACTTCATTCTCAAAGCCGAGATAATCGAGCTCAAGGATAAGCCCGATGTTCCGGAGATGCTGCCGAAGGACTGCAAGAAGCTGATGAAGCGCGCAATCGTTGCGGTCGGCAAGCAGGACATCTACCTGCCCGGTCTGAGCTGCGTCGACAGCCGTATAAAAATCGTCGGAGGAAGCAGCGACCATGTTGTGCTCGACGTGACGGACTGCGGCAGCGACTGCAAGGTCGGCTCGCCGATTGAATTTAAAATGACCTACAACTGCCTGCTCAACGCAATGACGTCGAAATATGTCGAGAAGCTTATTATAAAATGATTCATTGTGCCGCAAAGAAAAAAAGAAAGCTATAATTCACATTGCAAGCTGTGGATTATAGCTTTTTTGTTAGTTAAAATTGTTAGGGCAACACCGCATAATTGAGGTATGCGGATTGCGCAGCAAGATTTTTCGTAAGGTTGTACAAAAAATTTGTGGGCTTGCTGACGCAAGTCAAGAAATTTTTGTGCAGCATGACGGAAACATATTCAAGCAAGGCGTGTGCTTCAATTTGTGCGGTATTGCCTTAGTTTTGGTTTTCCTTGAGACGCTTAATCATTATCTTTGCCGCCTTGTAAATGTCGCCGCAGCCGAGGGTGATAACTAAATCGCCGCTCTGTGCGCGGTCAAGAACGTAGTCGGCAACCTCGTCAAACGTGTTGAACCAAACGCTTCCGGGAATTTTTGCGGCAAGCTGTGAGGTGTAAACGCCATCAGTGTTGACCTCGCGCGAGCCCATAATCTCGGTCATCACGCACTCGTCGGGAATCTGCAATACCTCGGCAAAGTCGTCCATCAGCTCTTTTGTTCTCGAATAGGTGAACGGCTGGAAAACCGCCCAAACCTTGCGGTAATTCATCTGCATTGCCGCTTCAAGTGTCACTCTCAGCTCCGCGGGGTGATGTGCGTAATCATCGGCAAAGGTGATTCCGTTCAGCTTGTCAAGTATTTCAAAGCGTCTGCACGCGCCGCCGAACTGCTCAAGCGACTCAATAGCCTTGTCAAACGGAATACCGCAGTAGTCCGCCGCCGCCAACGCAGCCAAGGCGTTGCCGATGTTGTGCTTTCCGGGAACCTTGAGCTTTATGCTTCCGATTTTCTCACCCTTCTTGTATGCGTCGAAGTGACCGAAAGCATTAACCGTTTCGATATTGTCCGCATAGTAATCGTTCTTCTTGTCAAGACCGAAGGTTATCATATCCTTGCCGCCGACGCCCTCAACAGCTTTAAGGGTATTGGCATCGTCGCCGTTGTAGATGACGGCTTTCTTTGCCATCGCCGCAAAGGTGTGGAACGATTTGATTATATTTTCAATATTCTTGAAGTATTCAAGGTGATCGGCGTCAACGTTGAGTATGACGGCGACATCCGGGTCAAGCTTGAGGAAATGGTCCTTGAACTCGCAGGCTTCGCAAACCATATTTTCGCTCTTACCGACTCTGCCGTTGCTTTGAATCAGCGGAAGCTTGCCTCCGATGACGGCTGAGGGATCCTTGCCGCATTGAATCATCATCTGCGTAAGCATTGACGACACGGTAGTCTTTCCGTGGGTTCCGCACACACAGTAACAGTCCGAATAAAGGCGCGTTACGGCACCGAGGAGGTCTGCTCTTTCAACCGTCGGAATGGTGGAGCTCTTTGCCGCGACAAGCTCCGGATTGTCAGGAAGAATAGCCGCCGTGTATACAATAAGCTCCGCGCCCTCGATATTCTCCGCCTTCTGACCGAGCGTTACGGGTATGCCCATATTCCTTATTCTCGCAAGGGTATCGGTCTCGTTGTTGTCCGAGCCGGAAAGCTCGTATCCCTCATTGAAAAGAATCTCGGCAAGCGGACACATACCGGAACCGCCGATGCCTATAAAATGTATACGCTTAACCGTTTTAAGTAATTCATCTATTTCGTACAATGTATTCAACTCCTAACCGATTACATTATACGGCATACAAGCCGAAAAATAAATAGTAAAATGAAATATTTTCTCACCGACGCACTTTTTTATCATAGTATATAGTGACTGACCGAACCGTCCGCACCGCGGAAATCTCGGCAGCTTAGTCTGTATTGGAGGTAATAAAAATGCAGGCAGAGAAATTTTTGATAATCGGAAATGACAAAAAAATGCAGGCTTGCCGCGACAGACTGGAAAGCCGAGGCTTTACTGCCGTGTGCTGTGACGGCGATACATCGGAAAGCGACATATCTTTTTATAATAATATAGTTTTGCCGATTCCCACGCTTGCAAACGGTCTGATAACAGGAACGCGTATGTCGGTCGATGAGCTTAAAAGCCGTCTCGGCAAGAAGCAAAGGGTATTCTACGGCAATCTTAAATATAACCCGTTCGGGGAAAATTCCGTCAGCTACTGCAACGAAAGCTTCCTTGTTAAAAATTCAAGGCTTACGGCTCAGGGTGCTTTGAGACTTGTGCTTGAAAATGTCGAAAGGGATATTTATGAGATAAGGGCGGCAGTTCTCGGCTACGGCAGGTGCGGCAGAGCGATATGCAAACTCCTGAAAGCGAACGGAGCCGAGGTCGTGTCTGTGTCACGCAACGCTTACAGTGCCGCGCTCTCGGAAAACGAAAAAATACCGGCGATTGATTACGCAGAATTTTTTGACAAAATCGGCGATTTTGATGTCATTGTGAATACTGTGCCTTATAATGTATTAGGGGATAAATCTACCGAAAAGCTGACGGGCAAAAATCTTTATATCGAGATTGCATCCAAGCCCTACGGCTTTAACATCACCGAGACAAGCAAATTCAATTTCAGATATATTCTTGCCGAGAGTCTGCCCAGAAGGTTCACTCCGGTCAGCGCGGGCGCAAACATTGCAGACACGGTAACGGAAATAATAAAGGAGGCTAAGAATGAATAAGGTTGTGGGCTTCGCCCTGTGCGGCTCCTTTTGCACGTTTGAAGAAGTAATACCGCAGATAGAGGTGCTGAAAAAGCTTAATTACGACGTGATTCCCATAATGTCACAAATTGCTTATAACACAGATACTCGATTCGGAACTGCAAAATCGTTCAGGGACAGAATCGAAAATATATGCAAGCATGAAATACTGCACACAATACCACAGGCAGAACCGATAGGACCGAAAAAGTTGCTGGACGTTTTGGTCGTTGCCCCGTGCACGGGAAACACGGTTGCCAAGCTCTCCGTCGGCATAACCGACACTCCCGTAACAATGGCGGCAAAGTCGCATCTCAGAAACGGCAGACCCGTTGTGCTGGCGGTTTCAACCAATGACGGACTGTCCGGTGCGGCGAAGAACATCGGAAAGCTGCTCAATTACCGCAACATCTATCTCGTTCCGTTCAGACAGGACGATCCGGAGAAAAAGCCGCGCTCCGTCACGGCGGATTTTGTTCTCATTCCCGAGTCCGTCGAGGCGGCTCTGAAAGGAGAACAGCTCCGCCCGATAATTTTTCGTAATCTTTGAATACTTCCGGGCAAAAGCGGTGAATAATAAACCGAATTGCTTTTGAAAAGGAGACTATGATGCGCGGCTCGGACGAATCGGATGAAGAAATGATAACCGCAGAGGAAAGAAGAAACATAATAATACTCAGTCCGATTGTAAAGCTTACAGCCGGAATTATCACATTTGTAAACAGACTTCGCCGCAAATGACGAAGTCTGTAATTTTTTGTCGGAAGAAAAATATAAATAGGGCTGGATTTTTTGATATAATATTGGTATAATATTTTTGCCACACAACTTAATATTCGGATACACTATGCATGTAGCTTTTTGTCATTATGATAAAAAGCACAGGCTCTTTTCTGCATACATGTTGTATCCGGAAGTTGTGTGGCGCAACCGAGCTGTGTGTTTTTTTGTGCGTGGCTTCGGCTGCGCACTTTTTATTTTCGGAGGAATTTAAAATGAGTTTTGCCGTAAAAATCAAAGAAGCACGAAAAAATATGGGCTATACTCAACAGGAGCTTGCAGATATTCTCGGAATACACCGAACCTGCATTGCCCATTACGAAAGAGGAACGGCTACACCGCCGTTCAGCAGAATCAACCGGCTTTGCGAGGTTCTTCATATATCGTACAGAGATCTGTTCAAAGGCTGACTCACGACAGGTTATTGTGCAATTATAAATTAGAGAATCACGGCACGATGTGGTCACCGTGCCCTACGACGAACTTTGATAAAACCTTAATCGTAGGGAATGATGCCCACATCATACCGAGGAAAAACAAATTTTGAGAATGTTTATATATGAATGTAAGCCATAAGTTTGCAGAAACCATATAGGCTCACCTTGTCAGGTAGCGAAGCGGCGCGACGGTAGTGAATGACAGTCCGGTGGACTGTCAGAGCCGGAGCGTGACCGAGCCGCAGCGAGACGCTGTCGGCGCAGCCAACTGAGGGGTAGTCAGAAAGACACCGGTTACAAAAGTTTTTCTCATAAAAACTGTAATAAGCATTTTCTCTCCCTCCGTCACGGCTTCGCCGTGCCACCTCCCTCGTCAGATGGAGGCAAGGAAAATCAGCAAAAAAACAAAGCGAATTATATAAATCTCAATACACATTAAAGGTGGGCTGTCAATTTATCTCACTTATTTTATCAATAAAATAAATCACCGTGTTCAACGGTGCGGGCAGGAAATAAGCCGCCTTTTTAAGCCGCTGTCCCAGATTGTCGGGTGTAGAAAATTTTTTCTCATTCATACTGAAAAATATTTCTTCATTTTCCCTCTCGGCAACTATTTTGACGGCTCTGACGCCTGTTTCCATATACTCCGTGTTTATTCTCGTCACCGCCAAGCCCGACGCAACCAGCGTGACAGCCGTTATGATGACCGTTAAGCCGATGAAAACATCCGTTATTCTCATAAACTGACTCTTATACCTTTTCATATAACCACCCTTTTTGATAATTGCCGCCCGCCGGCGGTTGCTTTATCATATTTTGGACGGTTATGCCGTTCTTTAAACATTTTTTCGGAATATTATCCCTTTGGCTGATAATAATAAATCAAAAGGAAAGGTGATATTATGTCTGAAATATATCTTCCGCAGCGAATCATTTTCGGCGACGAATCGGTAAAAGCCTTCGCACAAAGCGGATTTGAGAGCGTTCTGATTATCTCGAACGGCGGTCTGCCCGAAAAGCAGGGCGTTTTAAAGGAGCTTGAGCAAACACTTCGTGAAAAAATACCCACTGTTGAATGCATCGTCGGACAGGACTTTGACGCAATCCGTGACGGTGCGATCAAGCGCATCTCCTCCTGCGGCATTGACAGGATAATTGCCGTCGGAAGTGCAGAACTCATTGACTCCGCAATGCTTTTATCATACCAAAGCGGCGTGGATTATGCCGCTGTACCGTATTTTTCCTCCTGCTCGATGACGGACTTCGACGAAGCCCGATACAGAACATACAGGAAATCGCCGACGGAGACAGTCCTTGAGCCTGAGTTTACCAAATATATTGATTCGGGTACCGTTGCTTACGATGCATTTTCCTGCTTCGGATATGCCGTTGACGCGATGATATCCTGCGAAAACAGTGTCATTTTTTCGCTCGCGCTGACGGGAGCCTCGGAAATTCTGAATAACATTGTCGGCGCATACCGCGGCAACTGCAAATCACTTCAAAAATTACAGTATTCAATGTATTGTGCCGTCCTTGCCCACAGAAATATGCTTTCTCTGAACGATTCGATTCTTGACGACGTGACGGGATTCTTCGCACAGCTCGGCATATCGAAGCAGACAGCCGCCGCGATTTGTATTCCCGAACTGACAGACCTTTGCAAAAGCGACATATTCGTTGAGCTTTGCCGCGCCGTCGGACTTTGCCGTTCGGGAGAAGCCCCGTCCGATTCCGTTGAACGGCTGACAAACCGTGTCCGCTCGGTTCAGGCGGCTTTGAACATTCCGCGCTGTATTGCCGCCATACGCCCCGAACGGGATGTTTACGAAGCCTTTTGCGAGAACACGCACATCTCGCGCGATACTCTTGACGTGTGCTACAACGGCAGTTTTAATTTTATGAAGCTTTAAGCACAAATTGTGCGGTATTACCTTGACAGTCAGACAGTCGTCGCTTTCTCGATTTCTTTTTTCAGCTTGACAATAATTTTCTTTTCGAGCCGCGAAATATAGCTCTGCGATATTCCGAGCAGATCCGCGACCTCTTTCTGCGTATGCTCACGCTGTCCGTTCAGTCCGAAGCGCATCGACATTATGGTTTTTTCGCGTTCACCCATCATATCTATTGTTTTGAGCAGAAGATTTTTTTCGTCCTCAAGCTCGATATCGCGGTTGATGAGGTCTGGCTCACTTCCCAAAATGTCGGAAAGCAGCAGCTCGTTTCCGTCCCAATCCACATTCAGCGGCTCGTCGATTGAAATCTCGTTTCGCTGTGAACCCGTCTTTCTCAGGTGCATCAGTATTTCGTTTTCAATGCATCGGGAGGCATAAGTCGCAAGCTTTATATTCTTTTCCGGGCAGAATGTATTGACCGCCTTTATCAGCCCTATCGTTCCGATTGAAACAAGGTCTTCGATTCCAACGCCCGAATTTTCAAACTTTTTGGCTATGTACACCACGAGCCTCAGATTGTGAACTATCAGCTTTTCCCTTACGCTGTCGTTTCCCGCCGCTATTTCCCCGATTATTCTCTGCTCCTCCTGCTTTGACAGAGGAGCGGGAAGCGTTTCGGGACCGTTTACATAGTGCACCGTTCCGCTCGCCCTGAGCCTCAGCAGTAATTCTTTTATTTTCTTTATTATCTTCATAGCTATTCTCCCCGTCAAAAAGCTTTGGATTAAGTATAAAATCAAATTCACCGCCGCCGAGCCGATTCCGCGTCACGGCTATGTAGACCTCATCGGTCTTTATTTTTTTGTCTATCGACGAAAGCTCTATGCTGTCCGGTCTGAATGCAGGCAGTATGCCGACGTCGGCAACCGTCCTGTATACAACCACTCTGAGATTTTCCGCATCCGCCGCACCTGTCGGATTTTCATAATAGTTTATTATGCTCTGCGGCAGAATCGAAGTAAGCGTGTCGTATTCGCCGATAACGACAGGATAACCGCTGAAGCTCTCGCAAAGGGAATTGCCTGTATCGCACAGCGCAACGCCCGAAATTCTTTTTCCGCCCGCGGTGAGAGTGAGGTTATAAACCGAATTGGCAGGAGCCTTGCGTCCGATTATTTTTGAAACAACGCTGACCAAAGTGAAACAGATAACAGTTGAACCGGCAAGCACCGATATATCAATGTCGAAGTAGACAGTGCCGTTGTTGTACAGCATTCCCGTCGGAGCAACCGTGAGCCAAAGGGCGAGCATAATTCCGCCGAACGCCGCCGCGACTGCAAAAAAAGTGAAGAAACAGCGTAAAAATCTCCGCATATTCTTATAGCCGAACGATATCAGCACAATCAGAGCACCCGAACCCACTCTCATAAGCAGCTCGAGGTACCACGCTGCCTCAGGCAGAAAAATGACCAAGCCGTAAAGACTGCCGACAAGTGCTCCGAGCAGGAGCTTCACATTCGGGATTCTCATTTTCATTATCAAAGACGAGCACAAAAGCAGCGCATAATTGACGAACAGGTTTATCACCGTCAGCACATCAACATAAACTACCAACCCCACCACCTCAAGAAGGATTATACTTCCTTTGAATTGCGTTTTTTGTCACATTAGGCAATGAAGCCGTGTTTCCTTGAAAGAAACACGGCTTCATCGTATACTTATTTATTTTTTATACAAAACCCTCTTGCAAAGGAAATGCGCCGGCAGATACCACCTTTTTTTTACAAACCACGTCATCCGCCAATCGAGCGATTTTGATTTGAAAGCGTTGATGTCGTAGTCCTCAAAGGATTTTCGCATCATCTCGGAATCCCCGATTCGCCTGAGCACCGCATATTTATCCCCTGCGTCGCTGTGATAGATGTTGGAAAGAAGCATCGGCAGATTTGCCTTAATCATATATTCTGCGAAATCGGTATAAAATAGGTTATCATTATCTGAATTTTCTTTAAATATCTTTCTTCTCAGATTCCATTGATACTCCAGTATTTTATCATAGTCACTCACATACTGCTTCCTCTGCAAGCTGTTGTTTCTGATTCTGTAAGCATAAATCGGTTTATTGACAGCGGTAAATTTTTCTGCCCGCAGAAAAGCAAGAGTGTTAAAAGGCGAATCCTCTATCATCCGGAGCTCTTCATCAAAAATAATTTTATTTCTTTCAAGAAAACTGCGTTTATAAAGATTTCGCCATACAAATATCGTTGAGCGTTCAGTTGTTGAAACGCAAATCTTTTTTTTCATTTCACTATGTGAATAGATCTTTCCGACTTCAAATGCGGAAAGAGTCGTGCTTTGGCAATTTTTCATTTCATCATAGGTAATAAATGAGTTTTGCAGAATATCAACGTCAAGCTCCTTTGCTTTATCATAGATTTCCGAAATTCCGTCAGCTATGAAAAAATCGTCGCTGTCAAAAAAACTGATGTACTCCCCCTGAGCCTGTTTTAATCCCGTATTTCTTGCCCCTGCAAGACCTTTATTCTCCTGATGTATAACCTTTACGGTGTCGGGATATTTTTCGGCGTATTCGTCACATATTGCAGGACAGGAATCCGGTGAAGCGTCATCGACCAATATTATTTCATAGTCATCAAGGGTCTGCTTCAATATTGAATCGACACATTGGCGAAGATATTTTTCGACATTATATACCGGTATAATAAAGCTCAGCTTCATCCTTTTACCCCCTGAATAACCGACAATTACTTTCAAGCTCTAACTTACACAATCCATTAGTATTTTACAATACTTCGTCATTTTTTTCAACGAAATGTTTGTCTTTTTCATCGAAAAAAAGAACATCAAATTGTACAAAATTACCATTGCTTTTTTATTACAAAGTGCTATAATATGTGGACAGAATTGGAAATAAACTGCGAGGTGATTGTGATGAAAGAAATGCTGCAAGCCATAATAGATATGGACAAGGACGCACGTAAGCGCGTCAGGGAGGCGGAAGCATACCGCGACGAAAAAATTGCAGGGCTGAGCGAGAAAAAGAATCAGATCACACAGGAAGAAAATCAAAAGGCTCTGGATTTCGCCCTCAGGAAGAGTCAAAAGCAGCGCGCAGAGGGTGACGCATACATCAAGAGCGTGAACGAGCGCAATCAAAGAATTACGGAAGAAATTGACGCCGTTTACCGTGAAAAAGAAGAACAATGGGTCAGCACCGTTGTAAAAAACGTTACAAAGAACTGAGCGAAATTCGAAATTTTTGAAGCGGAGGTGATAATATGTCGGTTTCATACGCGGACAATGCCGTTCTTGCCAAAGCCCATGCGATGTACGGCAAGCGGCTGACAAAAGAGAACTACACGGATATGCTCAACTGCCGTTCGCTCGGCGAGCTTACCGGCTATCTGAAAACAAGGACATATTACAGCTCCGACTTCGAGCTTCTTCCGCCGACGGCAGGAGCCGCTCAGATTGAAGAAATACTGAAGCTGAGCCTGCTGAAAAAGTGCGAAAAGCTTTGTGAATACCAGATATCCGTCGGAGAGGTTTTTTACCGTTATTATATTGTTCAGAATGATATACGTCAGATAATGACAGTTCTGCGCCTTCTGAAGCGCGGAACCCCCGAAAAATACCTTTCGTCTCTTCCGCCGTTCTTTAACAGCCGCACCGACATTGACCTTTACGCTCTTGCCAAGGTTAAAAGCTTTGCGGATCTGCTCAAGGTTCTTGAGCACACCGACTATGCGGAGATTCTCGGACGTTATAAGGATTCGTATTCCGACGACGGAATGTTCATTTTCATTGAAAACGACCTGAATAAATATCTTTTCTCTTTCCTTGTTAAATCCGTTAAGCTTTGCAATGACAAACGAAAGAAGAAAGAAATTTATGAGATAATAAATTACCGATTTGATATGTATACCCTCACCAGGGCGTACAGACTTCTGAATATCGGCAGTACGGACAACTTTTTCAGAAGCGACTTTGTTATGAAGGACTACACGAATTTTTCCGACAGGCAGCTCAATACCATCACCTCGGCAAAATCCGCTACCGATATAATTCAGATGATTCCGAACACATATTACAAGAAAGACTTTTCAAAGATAGATTTCAAATATATCGAAAACGCCGCGCAGGAAATGCTTGTACGCAAAATGACAAAGGGCTTCAGGTATTACACGAATCCGACCGCCGTTATGCTCAGCTATCTTTTCCTTGCGGAGAATGAGGTCAAAAATATCATTCACATTGTTGAAGCGATAAAATACAATATTCCGGCAGATAAGGCCGGTTCCGTTCTGATCGGAACGGAAAGTTAGGGGGCTGTGTTTTGGCAATAGAAAAAATGAAACTTATCAGGACATACGGCCTGATGGAGCACCTCGATGAGTTTATCACATCCTGCTGTATCAGCGGAGATTTTCATCCCGAAAACGCCATGAATTTCATATCCGATTCGCTCGGATTCGTACCGCTGAACGAGGAAAATCCGTATTCGTCTTCGATTCAAAAGATCGAAGAAATAGCTTCGGTAGCCGGTGTAACGTTAAAGGACACCTTCAAGGGCGACGAAATCATCATCGACACTGAGGAGTTTGATTATATCGACTCCCTTAAAGAGAAGCTGTCGGAAACCTTTGCAAGGAGAAAGGAAATTGCCGACAAGCTGAGCGAGCTTGAAGCCTCCGCCGAACAATTTAACCATTTCATCGGACTTGACGTTCCTATTGAGGACGTGCTGTCCTGTGAATTTCTCAAGGTGCGTTTCGGCTGTATTCCAAAGGATTGCTATCCTAAGCTCAAGGCTTATGAGGGCAACAAGCTCTTCGTCTTTATGGAAAGCTCGTCCGACGAAAAGAGCTATTGGGGACTTTACGCCGCACCGCAGAAGCAGATTGACGAGGTTGACCGAATTTTCGCTTCGCTGTATTTTAACCGTATAAGAATACCGTTTACAACAGGTACTCCGCGCGAGATTCTCAACAAGCTTAACACGGAAAAGGATACCCTTACCGCGGAGCTTAACGAGCTTGACAAGGAAATCTCCGCTTTCTGGGCTGAAAACTCCGAGCATTGCGAGAGCGTGCACGCTTACCTTGAAATTGCAAGCCTTGCATTTGATCTAAGACGTTACGCCGCTAAGGATTCGGATTCCGACTACTTCATCTATGTCGGCTGGGTTCCGAAATCAAGCTTCAAGTGGTTCAAGCAAAAAATTGAAAAGATCGACGGCGTAACCTTTGAAGAGGCTGATCCCGAAGAGGAAAAGCGGAGCAGCCCTCCCGTAAAGCTCAAAAACAAAAAGCCGTTCCGCCCGTTTGAAATGTTCGTCGAGATGTACGGACTTCCGTCTTACGGAGGTGTGGACATTACACCGTTCGTTGCAATAACCTATTCGCTTCTTTTCGGTATAATGTTTGCCGATGTCGGTCAGGGTCTTGTGCTCGCAATCGGCGGATACCTTTTCTACCGTCTCAAGGGCGCAAAGCTTGCAAAAATACTTGTTCCCTGCGGAATGAGCTCGGCATTTTTCGGACTGATATTCGGTTCGGTTTTCGGCTACGAGGAGCTTTTGGATCCGCTTTACCACGCGCTCGGAATGAGCGGCAAGCCGCTTTCCGTTATGGATTCAATCAACACGGTTCTGCTGTTTGCAATCGGTATCGGTGTCGCGCTCGTGCTGGTTTCAATGGGTCTCAACGTTTTCTGCTCCTTTAAGGACAAGAAGCCGGGCGAAGCGATATTCAGCCAGAACGGAATCGTCGGTATGATTCTTTACGCGGTGCTTGTGTGCGCCGTTGTCGGATTTATGTCCGGAACATCAATTCTCCCGACACCGATCGTCGTTGCGGTCGCCGTTGTTTGTCTGCTGATACTTTATTTTCAGGAAATTCTTATCGGTATGGTTGACAAAAAAGAAAACTACCTGCCCGAAAAATGGTCCGACTATATTATGCAGAATTTCTTTGAGGTCATCGAATATATCCTCACCTACTTCAGCAATACGGTTTCGTTCCTGCGTGTCGGCGCGTTCGTTCTCGTCCACGCCGGAATGATGATGGTTTTCTCATCTCTTGCCGGTGACGAATACTCGGTCGGTGGTATCATCTCGATGATATTCGGCAACATTATCGTCATTGCGCTTGAGGGACTTCTCACGGGAATCCAGGTGCTCAGACTTGAGTTCTACGAGATGTTCAGCCGATTCTATGCCGGTGACGGCAAACCGTTTAACAGCGTCGGAAGACGTAAAAACAGAGGCTTTTTCTTCAGTATCAAAAACGCTTTCAAATCCTCTGAGCCCGAGGACAATGAAAACGTAATTATAACAGTCAAAAAATAAATTTTCGGAGGTAATAACAATGTCAGTTTTTTATGTACTCATCGCAGTTCTCCCCCTTGCGGCTCTTACCGCCCTTTTCGCTTATTCATTCAAACAGAAATCAAACGGTATTTCCGGCAAGAAGATCGTTGCCAGAAACCTTATCGCCTTTGCGGTTATAGCAATTACGGTTTGTGCAGTCACATTCTCCGTATCTGCGGCTGAGGGCGACAAAGCCGATACGGCTGAGGTCGCAGCCACCTCACAGTCACAGGAAGCAACAGCTCAGTCATCGGACAGCGGCAAGGGTCTCGGACTTATCGCAGCCGCTATCGTTACAGGCCTTTCGGGTGTCGGCGGCGGTATTGCCGTTGCGGCAGGTGCTCCGGCAGCTATCGCGGCAACAAGCGAGGACGCTAAGGCATTCGGTAAAGCTCTTATCTTCGTTGCCCTCGGTGAATCAATCGCGCTGTACGGCGTTGTTATTTCAATTCTTATTCTTAACAAGATCTAAGGTGAGCTTATGCGCCTTTACTTAATTTGTGACAATGATGACACCGCTCTCGGCTTGCGTCTTGCAGGCATTGAGGGCGATGTTACCGATAATCGGGATAAAACGGCAGACCTGCTTGAAAAGGCGGCGCAGAACTCCGATATCGGAATAATCCTTATGAATCAAAATCTCGCATCGCTCTGCTCGGATGTGATAGCGTCCTTTCGCAGAGCACATTCCCTTCCGCTGATAATCGAAATACCGGACAGAAATTCCGACGGCACAAACAATTCGATTGCCGACTATGTCAGCGAAGCGATAGGAATTGAGGCAATACCGCACAATTGAGATGTGCGAAATTCACCGCAATTTGTGCGGTGTTGCCTTAAAATATGATGACTCCAAAGGAGGAGTTAGGTTGAACAGCAGCGCAAATAAAACCGAGCTTTTTCGTAAGGCGATAAACGCGGACGCAGACGAGCGTTGCGCCAAAATCCGCAGCGATGTTGACTCTTATGTCGATGCCGAGCTCAAGGCAACACGCCGCGCCGCGCGTCTGAGCGTCAGACCCGTCAGAAGCAGCGAATTTGACCGTCTCAACGAGGAAATAAACTCCGAGCTTTCCGAGACGGAAACCAAGGAAACGGAGAAGCTTGTCGCCAAGAGAAACGAAATCACTCAAAAGGTCTTTGCCAAGGCCAAAGAGCAAATTATATCTTTCACAAAGAGTGAGGATTACCGCGCTTTTATAATGAAGAGTGCATCTCAGATAAAATCAGCCATCGGTGATGATTCGGTTATCATTCTCAGACCCGACGACAAAGCCCTTGAGGGCGAAATAAAAGCCCTCGGCTGTGATGTCGGATATGACGGCACCATAATCCTCGGCGGCTGCAAGGGAAAAAATCTCCGCACGGGAATGACGGCGGACGACACTCTCGACTCACGGCTTGAAGCGGAAAAGCAGAGCTTCTACGGTTATTCGGGATTATCCTTATCTCTTTGACAGAAGGAGCATACGCAATGGAAAATGTTATATATTCAATAAACGGTCCCGTTGTTTCTGTTAAGGGAAAGACCGACCTGCAAATGACCGAAATGGTTTTCGTCGGCAACAACCGACTTATCGGCGAGGTCATCAGAATCGACAGCGACGAGACTGTTATACAGGTTTACGAAGAGACGTCGGGACTCAGACCGGGCGATCCCGTTTTTTCAACAGGCTCTCCACTCTGCATCACGCTCGGTCCCGGAATCCTCAGCAATATATTTGACGGAATTGAAAACCCTCTTAACGATATCGCCGCAAGCGCAGGCGCTTTTATTCCGAGAGGACTCCATCCGTCTTCACTCAACGAAAGTACGGAATGGGACGTTACCGTTACCGTCAAGGTCGGCGACACACTCAAGGGCGGAGACGTTTATGCAACGACGCCCGAAAAGGCTCTCATTCATAAAATAATGGTTCCGCCCGAGCTTTGCGGTGAAGTCGTGTTCGCCGCCGAGAGCGGAAAATACAAGGTAAACGACAAAATCATTACCCTGAAAGACAGCACGGGCAAGCTTCACGAACTGACGCTCTGCCGCAAATGGCCTATCAGAACTCCGAGACCGATTGCCAAAAGACTTCCGCCCGAAAAGCCGCTCATAACGGGGCAGCGTGTAATCGACGCCCTCTTCCCGCTTGCAAAGGGCGGTGCCGCCGCAATTCCCGGCGGATTCGGTACGGGAAAAACAATGACCCAGCACCAGCTTGCGAAGTGGTGCGACGCCGATATAATCATTTACGTCGGCTGCGGCGAGCGCGGTAACGAGATGACCCAGGCACTTAAAGAGTTCGGGGAAATAACCGATCCGAAGTCGGGCAGACCGCTTACCGACCGCACCGTTTTGATTGCCAACACCTCAAATATGCCCGTTGCCGCGCGTGAAGCGTCAATCTATACGGGAATCACAATCGCCGAATACTACCGCGATATGGGCTACCACACCGCGATGATGGCGGACTCCACCTCACGTTG
Organism: Eggerthellaceae bacterium; assembly: GCA_963616775.1. Lineage (GTDB taxonomy): Bacteria > Bacillota > Clostridia > Oscillospirales > Acutalibacteraceae > CAG-488. Next base: position 49,107 of record CAVELL010000050.1, read on the forward strand.
GGCAGAGGCTCTGCGTGAAATCAGCGGACGTCTTGAGGAAATGCCTGCCGACGAGGGCTTTCCGGCATATCTTCCGTCGCGACTTTCCGAATTTTACGAGCGCGCGGGCTACGTTAAAACGCTGAACGGTCAGGAGGGCTCGATTTCCGTTATCGGTGCCGTTTCTCCGCAGGGCTCCGACTTCTCCGAGCCGGTAACCCAGAACACAAAGCGATTCACCCGCTGCTTCTGGGCTCTTGATAAATCCCTCGCTTACGCACGTCACTATCCGGCTATCAACTGGAACGACAGCTACAGCGAATATCTTGCCGAGCTTGCGCCGTGGTACAACAAAAACGTCGGTGCCGATTTCACGGCTTGCAGAAACGAAATTGCCGCTCTGCTTGCAGAGGAAACCGGTCTTATGGAAATTGTTAAGCTCATCGGTTCGGACGTTCTTCCCGACGATCAGAAGCTTATCATTGAGGTCGCCAGAGTTATCAGAGTCGGATTTCTTCAGCAGAACGCTTTTCACAAGGACGACACTTATGTTTCCCTTGAAAAGCAGCTCAAGATGATGCAGATAATCCTCTACCTCTACCACAAGAGCAACGAAATTGTTGCTTTGAAAATACCTGTCTCCAAGCTTGTCGAGCTGAAGCTGTTTGACAAACTTGTTCAGATGAAATATGATATACCTAACGACAGACTTGATATGTTCGATGAATACTATAAGGATATTGATTCGGCTCTCGCGTCTGTCCGCAAAAAGGAGGCGGCTGTCAAATGATAATTGAACATCTCGGTTTAAGCCGAATAAACGGTTCGCTTATCGTCCTCGACGGCATAAAGGACGCCTCCTACGACGAAATGGTCGAGCTCAGGCTTGAGGACGGTTCCTCACGCACGGGACGTATCGTACAGATTGAGGGCGAAAAGGTAATTATTCAGGTCTTTGAGGGAACGAAGGGACTTTCCCTTGTCAACACAAGGACACGAATGACTGGTCACCCAATTGAGCTTGCCCTCTCCCCCGAGATTGTCGGCAGAGTCTTTGACGGACTCGGCAGACCGATTGACGGACTCGGAGAAATTTATCCGACGGAAAAAAGGGACGTTAATTCGTCGCCTATAAACCCAGTATCGAGAGTTTATCCGAGAAACTATATCAACACGGGCATTTCCTCAATCGACGCTCTTATGACGCTCATAAGAGGTCAGAAGCTGCCGATATTCTCCGGTTCGGGTATGAAACACAATGAGCTTGCCGTTCAGATAGTGCGTCAGGCGTCGATCTCCGACAGTGAGGACTTTGCTATCGTATTTGCCGCAATGGGCGTAAAGAACGACGTTGCCGCTTACTTCCGCACGTCGTTCGAAAAAGCGAACGTTATGCACAAGGTTGTAATGTTCCTCAACCTTTCCAACGACCCGATCGTCGAAAGAATAATCACCCCGCGCTGTGCTCTCACGGCGGCGGAATACCTTGCATTCACGCTTGAAAAGAATGTGCTTGTTATTCTCACGGATATGACTTCTTACGCGGAGGCCGTGCGTGAGTTCAGCTCCTCAAAGGGCGAGATTCCTGCGAGAAAGGGCTTCCCGGGCTACCTTTATTCCGACTTTGCGTCACTCTACGAGCGTGCCGGAATCATTGAGGGCTCCAAGGGCTCGCTCACGCAGATTCCGATTCTCACCATGCCCAACGACGATATCACCCACCCGATTCCCGACCTCACCGGCTACATCACCGAGGGTCAAATCGTTCTCGACCGCGAGCTTGATTCAAAGGGAATTTATCCGCCTATCGGTATTCTTCCCTCCCTGTCTCGATTGATGAAGGACGGCATCGGCGAGGGCTTCACCCGTGAGGATCACAGCACGCTTGCCAACCAGCTTTTCTCGTCCTACGCCAAGGTGCAGGACGCTAAGAGCCTTGCCAGCGTTATCGGTGAAGATGAGCTTTCCGCCTCGGACAAGAGACTTCTCCGGTTCGGCAAGGATTTTGAAGCAAGATTCATCACCCAGTCACAGTACGAAAACCGTACCATCGAAAAGACCCTTGATCTCGGCTGGGAGTTACTCTCCGAGCTTCCGCGAGAGGAGCTTGACCGTGTTGACGACAAGACGATTGAGAAATACTATAAGGGTCAGTCAAAATAAAGACTTCGGCAAATATGAAAGGAGGAGATACCGATGGGCTCTAAGGTTTTCCCAACCAAGAACAACCTGATGGCAACAAAAAAGTCGCTTGCACTTGCCAAGCTCGGCTACGACCTGATGGACAGGAAAAGAAACATTCTTATCCGCGAAATAATGGCAATGACCGACAAGGCTTCAACGATACAGCAGGACATCAACACGTCCTACGCAAAGGCTTATTATGCGCTCGAACAGGCGCAGATTTCAATCGGTAACTGCTCTGCCTTTGCCGAATGTGTACCGATTGAAAACGGGCTCAAAATGACCGTCAGGAGCGTTATGGGCGTTGAGCTTCCGCAAATAAGCCTTGAGAAAAAAAAGCCGGGCTTCTTTTACGGACTCAATTCCACAAACTCCCTGCTTGACGAGGCCTACCTCAGCTTTGAACAGGCAAAGCATCTTACGATTCAGCTTGCCGAAATTGAAAGCAACGTTATTCGCCTTGCGGACGCAATCAAAAAAACTCAGAAGCGCACAAACGCACTGAGCAATGTAATGATTCCGAAATTCACCTCGACCGTCAAATTTATTTCCGACGCTCTGGATGAAAAAGAGCGAGAGGACTTTTCAAGACTCAAGGTAATTAAACGACAGAAAGGAAACTGATTTTATGGCAAAAGCAATCAAAACCATCGCACTCATTTCGGCATTTATTCTTGTTGTCTCCTCCCTCGCGGCGTGCTCCGTCCCGTTCAAAAAGGACGAACAGACCACCGCAACCACAACGGTTCTTGCGACTGTCAGTACAACCGAGCCGGAAACAACAACCGAAAGCGAACAGGAAACAACAACGGCTCCCAAAGAAAAAGAGGACTCAATCGAAGACATTTTTAGCGACATTGCAGGCTTTGAATCAAGCACGGCAGGCTCCTCGGCAAAGGCTGCCGCTCTTGCGCTCAGGCTTATCGTCTATTCCTCATCCGCCGATATTGACGGTCTTGCGGACAAAATCAAGGTGATGTCGGATGAGCTCAGCTCCGAAGAGCTTGACAACTACGGTGAAGCCTTGTATCGCATAAACCGCTATGCAAAGAAATTCTTTAACGGAGAAAAGGACGAAGTAATCGGAATCGCAGGTAATACTTCTTTCTCCTCCGACAAGGAGTATTCACAGGAGAAGTACGAACAGTTGTATGACCTTTTGAAGGTTCAATAAACTATTACGAATTATAAAAAACGGCTGCCCCACCGACAAGGTGAGACAGCTTTTTTATGCATAAAAAGATTTATACGTAATTCCAAATTGAGGTAATCTGTGCCGATATCTGGAGCACAATAAGAGCGTCGACAGAATTTATTGCGTTGTCGCCGTTGATATCCGCCGCCGACCTTTCTCCGCTGTTCAGCTTGGCAAATCCGACCGCATCCCTGAGTATCATCAGTGCGTCGTAGGAGTTTATACTGCCGTCCGCGTTTACGTCTCCTTTTGTGTAGCCTCCGCCGACATAAATTCTTATTTCATGGTTCACAAGACCGTCTGCGCTCGTGATTTTGACCCTTGCATATCCAGGATTCACCGCCGTGAACGAGTCCGCGCCGACGGATACTGCCGAGTCATTGTCCGTTGTCACGGTGATGTTGAAATCGGGCGGAAGAATCGGTGCCGCCAGAAGCTCAACCGTACATTTTTCGCCGCCTGTCATCGCAAGCTCATCGTCTATGTTAATCTCACAGCCGTAAACGACGTACTCAATGCCGTTCTGTTCGGCAAATTTCTGCACAGCGGAATCCCTGTAGCAACACAAAGTACCGTTAAAACCGCTGAACGCATCGCTGTTGACGGCATTGACCTCGGCAGGAATATCGACTTCGCCGCCTTTAACACGGCACTTGACAAGCGTTCCGTTCTCTATCAGAAGCTTATCCAGCTTCTCGATAGCAACCGTGCGTCCCGTATCCTGCGAGTCGATATAAAGCCGATACTCTTTAGCCGTGTCCGTTTTGACCGTGCATTGCCAGATTTTTACATTGTCCCTGACGGCTGCGCTCAGCATTATATCGCTGTCGCCGACAAGTTTAACCGAACCGACGGCAAGCGAAGTTGCGACATAGACCTGAGCCTCGTCCTCCGCCGTTTCGCTCGGATAATCAACAGCCCAAAGCTTGGCTGCCGCCTTTGTCTCCCGAACATAAACCGAAACGGATTTGTAGCTGTGCCACTCGCTGTCGGCATAGTAGCTGATCTCCAAATTCTTAATTCCTGCGGTGCTGAATTTCATCAATGCCGTCGCCGTGTTATTCTCCGCATCAGCCGTAACGATTTTTCCGTCGGCCGCAACCCTGATCTTTTCAACACGCTCGTTTAATCCGAGCCTCACTTCCGCCGTTCTCTGAGTGGTAGCAAGAGTTTTCGGATACGACAGCGACGTTACCATTTGACTTCTGTTTTCAACGGCAAGCTTAGAATCAAACGAATACAGTGCACCCTTCTGCGCGTTTCTGTAAAATGCTCCCAGCGTAATTTTCTCGCCGTGAACCATATACGGAAATGTTATCAGACTGTAATTTCCGATTTGCTTGTTGCCGATACACGATGTTGCATCGCTTGTCGTGAAAGTGGCAGCTCCGCCGTCATAAAAAACACGAATCTTATTCGGTGTACCCGTTGCAACGACAACAATTTTATTTTTCTGATTTATTCGTCCGAGCTTATCAATATAACAGCCGATTATCGGAGACTCGCTGTTTTCAGCAAGCTCATCGACCTTTTTCATCGCTTCGTCAAGCCGCGAAGAATCAACGACATTTTTCTTTGCCGCTTCACTCAGCGCATCGTAAGACTGTTTCGCTTCAAATATCAGGTCGAGATTGTCGGCAATATTTTCCTCAGGTAAAGCCGCAATCATTGCACTCACCCTGTCCGCGTCCTCGTTCGGGGTGCGTGTAATTGCATAATCAGCTCTTGCGCCGAGGTATCTGAGGGAAATATAGGTGTAGCCGAGCTCATCGGTTATCCTGCCGTATACGGGATTTTGTGAGCCGAGGCAATCACCGACACACGAAATCGCCGTCTCGGGTTCGACGACCTTTTCGGTACCGTCGGCATAAACTGCCGTGAGCTCCAAGCCACCGAGGTCTATATCCTCTCCTGCCGAATATATCAGCTTTTCCGGCTTTGAGGTGATTTTAAGATAAGACGGTTCTTTATAATTCGTGACGTATGAGGATCCTATGCATTTGCCGTCCGCTCCGTAGCTTACAACCGATATAACGCTGTTCTCTTCAAGTGTGCCGAGCGAAGCTGTATTCTCCCCGCTGAACGGAAGCTCGTTTACCTTGATTCCATTTACATAAACCTCAAATTTTACCGTTTCTGCGCTGTCGGACATAATTTTGAGCTCCGAGCCGTCAAGCGAAAGCGTCGACGCACCCGAATTGTTTATCTGCGTTCCGTTTACCGAAGCATAAAAAACCTCAAAGCTCGTCATTTTACTGTCGATCCAGTCCAGCCTGCGGCTGAGCCAAAGGCGGAAATTGTTTATTTCTTTCTCAAAGTCGGCACCGCTGTTCCACAGCATCATATCGTTCGTTCCCGACTCATAAATCTTTTTGAATGCCGTGTCAAAATCTCCGCCGGGCTTCAGCATATCCGCTATCGCCGTGTAGCGGTATTGGCGGTACGCCTTATATACCTCATTTAAAAATACAGGATCCTTAACCAGATATGCCATATACCTTCTTCCGAAAACACTCCACTTATTATAGGAATATGGGTACGACGAGTTGTCGCTGCTCATATCAAGATCCCATACCGGTCCGGCAATCAGCTTGCCGTCAACGTCCTTGTACATATACGTGCTGAGATTGGTATAATCCTGATTTTGGAAAATCTCATTGAGCAAAGCCTCTTTTGCAAGGGACTCAATGTCGGCAAGCTCGTTGTATCTAACCTTTTGTCCGTCATACTGCGAACAAAAATCCTCGGAATAAATCGCATTCTCGTAAGCGCAATAATAACTCTTAATGCCCGAAAGCATTCCCTTTCCGATTCCCTCAGGCTTGCTCACGGAAACAATCAATCCTTTTTTCGTGGTAAAATAATTGCCTTCGCTGCTGACCGATTCAAGAATATATCCGCCGTTGGCGTTCGGAACGTCATAGTAATTCGCCACCGTGTATGTTTTTCCGTTGTAGGTGACAGTTCCGTCCGTCACCCAGTTCATATTGTCCGTCATAATATCAATCAGTTCATCGCGCTCGTCTTTGGACATTGTATCCTTATTCGCTTTGTAAATAGCCTTTGCCGCGTCCTCGGCAATATCGTCCCAGTCCGTTATATTCACTCTGGTTTCGCCGATTCTGACGTGCTCGCAAAGCAGGTAGTTTCCGACAACCTTTCCGTTCATCACAACGTCAATCCATTGTGAGCTCATAGCATCGAGCCCCATATCCGCAGCAAGGTCATATATAAGTTTATTTCTCGAAAGCGACTTGTCATACGGGTTGGACAAAAGCACCCAATGCTTGTTTTTCCCCATTCCGAGCAAATCGCTCTTGCTGTCCAGCTTGATTTTATACGGCTTTTTGCTTGCAAGCCAGGTGGAATTTCCCCTGCCCTTAATCTCCATCTCGCCGTCATAGAGAACAGAGCTGTCGCTGAACTCGTCGTTGCCCCGGAGCTTCATAGACGCGCGCAGTCTTGTTTCCTTTTGGACAAGCTCCTCTCTGCCGTCAATTTCAATGTACATTACGGGTAGCTTGCTGACGAGCATGTTTACCGTGCCGATCAGGTTTCCGTCCGCTCCGTAAGCCTCGGCGGTCACCATCGACTCTAAATCGGATTCCACAGGAATATAGGATTGACCCGGATTGCTTATCTGCTCACCGTCGACATACCATTTGCAATAAAAATCGGTTTTGCCGTTTTTGAGCACAACATTAAGAGGCTCGCCGACCTTGGCATAGCCCTCAGCAAAAAACACATCGCCTGTGTTCTTAGTATAAACCTTGGATTTATCGTTTCCCGTTACCGCAGCTGTAGCTTTTATTTCTGTGGCAAACGTTGTCATGGGCACACAGCTCATTATAAAAACAAGGGACATCAAAACTGAAATTACTTTTCTCATATTCGCCCTCCTTATAGTCTATTTTATTTTATCAAATAAAATCTGTTAAGTCAAACAAATCCGTATGTTTTAATGCGATTTTTCTAAAATATAAAAAATACAGCTCTTATAAGGGAGTTAAGGAAAAAAGCTTAGCAGTAATTCTCGGTGCGATGGGGTATCACGATGAAACATTGGATTTAAGGAAAAAACCGATTCAGCAGCTTATGCGAAGACGCAAAGCCTTAAAACAACATATAAAAAAGGCTATAATCACAACAAGCAATGAATTGTGAATATAGCCTTTAAGCAAGGCGTGCGCCTCAATTTGTGAGGTGTTGCCTTAAACATTTTCGGTTTTAATCTGTGCTGAAACAAACAGAGCTGCAAACCCGCAAGGATTTATTTGTTAAGGTTTGCCTTGAGTGTTTCAAGCTGATCTCTGAGCTCCTGCGGAAGCTTGTCACCAAACTTCTTGTAGTGCTCCTCAATCTCGGCAGCTTCCTTTGTCCAGGTGTCCTTATCAACATCAAGAATCGACTTGAGCGTCTCAATGTCCATATCAAGGTCTGTGAGGTCGATATCCTCCGGCTTAGGAACATAACCGATAGCTGTCTCTGTTGCGTCAGCCTTGCCCTCGCAGCGGTCAACGATCCAGTTGAGAACACGCATATTGTCGCCGAATCCCGGCCAAATGAAGTTGCCCTCATCGTCGGTACGGAACCAGTTTACGTTGAAAATCTTGGGAGCCTTGTCGCCGAGCTTCTCGCCCATGTCGAGCCAATGCCTGAAGTAGTCAGCCATGTGATATCCGCAGAACGGAAGCATCGCCATCGGGTCACGACGAACAACGCCTACTGCACCTGCGGCTGCGGCAGTTGTTTCGGATGCCATTGCGGAACCGATGAACACACCGTTCTTCCAGCTCTTTGACTGGTAAACCAGCGGAGCGCACTTTGCACGACGTCCGCCAAAGATGATTGCGGAAATCGGCACGCCCTCACCCTTGTCAAACTCGGGAGAAATGCACGGACAGTTAACGGCCGGAGCAGTAAATCTTGAGTTCGGGTGAGCAGCATAGGTGCTCTTGTCAGCTTTATTGAACTTGGAAGCGTCCCACTTGTTGCCTTTCCAGTCGACAGCATTCGTCGGGAGATCCTTGTTAAGACCCTCCCACCAAACGGTGTTGTCGTCAAGGTTGAGGCAAACATTTGTGAAAATTGTGTTCTTCTTTGTAGACTCAAGAGCGTTGAAGTTCGACTTTGCATTTGTTCCGGGAGCAACGCCGAAGAAGCCGTTTTCGGGGTTGATAGCGTAAAGTCTGCCGTCTGCACCGATTCTCATCCAGGAGATATCATCACCGACTGTCCAAATCTTGTAGCCCTTCTCCTGAAGATACTTCGGAGGAATAAGCATAGCGAGGTTTGTCTTGCCGCAGGCTGACGGGAATGCAGCCGCAACATACTTAACTTCGCCCTTAGGATTCTGGAGACCGAGGATAAGCATGTGCTCAGCCATCCAGCCCTCTTTCCAGCCCTGGTAGGAAGCGATTCTCAAGGCGAAGCACTTTTTACCGAGAAGAACATTTCCGCCGTAAGCAGAGTTTACGGAGATGATAGCGTTGTCCTCGGGGAACTGGCAGATATATCTCTTTTCGGGGTCAACATCACATTTTGCGTGGAAGCCGCGAACCCAATCGTTGCTGTCGCCGAGCACGTCAAGAACCTTCTTGCCGACGCGGGTCATAATAGCCATATTGAGAACAACATAGATTGAGTCAGTGAGCTCAATACCGATCTTTGCAAGAGGAGAGCCGATCGGACCCATCGAGAACGGGATAACATACATCGTTCTGCCCTTGTAAGAATCTCTTGCGATATCATAAAGTCTCTGATACATCTCGTCAGGATCGCACCAGTTGTTGGTCGGGCCGGCGTTCTCCTGCTTCTTGGAGCAGATGAAGGTTCTGTCCTCAACACGGGCAACATCGTTCGGCTTGGTTCTGTGAAGATAACAGCCGGGGAGCTTTTCCTCGTTGAGCTTAATCATCTCGCCGCTTTCAACAGCTTCCTTGCGGAGGGCATCGAGCTGCTCCTCGGAGCCGTCGATCCATACGATTTTGTCAGGCTTAACAAGGTCAACTTTGCCGTTGATCCAGTCAAGTACGGACTTGTTAGTCGTTAATTCCATAGATATTCATTCCTTTCGTAAAAATCAATTTTTACGCTTATATTATATCCTTTTTTTGAGCAATTTTCAACATACAAAACGCACATTATAACGTGGATTTCTTACATTTTTTGTAAGTTCCTACAAAAGTTGCAAAAAGAGTTTGTTAAAAAAGAAACAATCTCTTTTTTATTTGCCGATTCGCCTCGTCGCGGTTTTTAAATGGATTTGCGCTTTCAGCCGTCCGACTGATGGGTAGTTTGAAAAGCACCGTTTGTAAAGGTTTTCTCATAAAGACGATAACACGCATTTTCTCTCTCACCGTCACGGCTTCGCCGTGCCCCCTCTCTCATCAGATGGAGGCGAAAAGTTAGCTAAAAAACCAAGCAATTATTAAAACTAAATGCCTTGCACAACCTCAGCCTCCCCTTGATTGAGGTCAAGGGGAGGTGTCGCGTGAGCGACGGTAGGGATAAAGAAACAGTGAAAACAAACGATTATCAATATTCGGAATGACTCACGGCATGCTGTCGGGCACGAAAAAGGGACTGCAAGTTTCCTTGCAGTCCCCGCGAAATTCATATACTTATCAAACAAGCTTGAGCTTACTGAACTGTGTATGTGATTTCTGAGTAATCATTCCAAGTGTTGTTGTACTTGATCTGAACCTTGATAACGTTTGCGCCCGGGTTGTAAGCACTGAGCTCACAATTAAAGGTCTTCTGGCTGCCGCTTACGGTCGGATTCTTATAAGTAAGAGTATCGCCGCTGGGCATAACCATACGAACACCCTTAACGTCCATACCTGTAACAACTGTTACGGGGATACGACCCACGGCACCCTCTGTTGCAGAAGGAGTTACGGAGTAAACCTTAGTATCAAGAACCTTCTCGGCAAGCTTAACCGTGAACTTGTAACCAAGATCCTTGGTCTCCCAAGTGTAGTCATACTTAGCGATGGCTGTCATCTCGGTACCGATAGCAGTCTTGGTATTGATTGTCCATACGTCGTATGCTGCGTTACGATCCATGTCGCTGCACTCTACGCCGCCAGCAGTATAAGTCTTGATTGTAACAGCGTTGTGATATCTGTTATAAGTTCTTGTATTGCCGTCGATGTCGATGAGCTGAATCTTAGAAGCATAGTTGCCGTCAACATAGTTTACCTTGAATGTAAATGTGTTGAGGATAGCCTCTGACGGAGTCCAGTTTACTTCAACAATTGAACCCTTAGTCTCTACAGGCTTCTTAATAAGAGCTGCGATAGCTGCGTTGAGCTCGTTAGCTGCCCTGTCAACAATAGTCTGGCTGGAGATCTTAAGGTCGCGTGAAACCGCCTTAGCTGCTGTGAGCTTAGCTGCCATTGCATTGTAGGAATCCTCAGTATATTCTGAAGCTACAACTGCACTTGCAGAAGCGATAGCCTTGTCAAGCTCTGTGTAGGAAGCAGCCTTCTCTGTGAGAGGCATTGCTGCGTTGATAGCCGCCGCTGCCGAATCAATGATAGACTGGTCTTTCGCAAGGAGATCCTGCGGTACATCCATACCGACATTAAACGCCTCTTTGAGAGCTGCTACCGAATCGTCTGTGTAGATTGAAAGGTCGCCGTTGAGGATAGCAGCTGCCTTGTCAAGAGCCTCATCAAGAGCTGTGTAATCAGCAAGCTCCTTCTCAACGAGAGATGACTTCCATTCCGATACCTTCTTATCCTGAGCAACAACGGCAGCTCTGATAAGCGGATCCTGAGTGTAATCCCACTTGATTTCGTTGAAGATAGCGTCTACAACTGCGAGTGATTCGTCAGTATAGAGTGAACGGTCGAGTGCCTCGTACTCAGCCTTAGCTGTGTTGATTGTAGTATAATCCCAAGGCTTGTATTCACGAGCGTTGTAAAGAGCAAGAACTTCCTCATTCTTAGCGTCAACAATAGCCTGATCCTTAACCTTGAGAGCACGGAACTCTGTTGCGTTCTTGTCGCAGGTTGCAAGCAATGCGTCAACCTTTGCAAGATAATCATCAGTCAGGAATTGCTTCTGATAGGTCGTGATAGATGTGAGCTTCGAGATGCTGGAATCAAGAGTTGTGAATGTTGCCGCAGCCTCAACAAGCTCGTCAATAGCTGCATTAAGCTCATCTGCATAAGCGTCGAGCTCTGCCTGCTTGTCGATTGTGAAGGTCTTTCCTTGAGCTGCAACCGCTGCATCGTACTTAATCTTTGCAGCTGCCCATGACGATAATGTGTAATGAGCCTCTGTGAGAGCTTCAAATCTTTCAACAGCTTCGTCAACCTTGCTGTAATCGGCACCTGCCAAAACAAGGTTCTTAATGGCTGTCTCAAGCTCAGCAGTCTTAGCGTCTACTGTTGCCTGATCGTCCTTCTTAGTAAGGTTTGCTGTCTCATAGAGAGCCTTGGCTGTATCATACACTGCAACCATAGCCTGGTAAGACTCTGATGTGTAGCGAGTCTGGTCGATTGCATCTGCCTTATCCATAGCAGCCTTAAGCTTTGTTGTGTCAGCCGGGATAAGTGCAAGAGCGTCAACAGCTTCGTTGATTGCCGCCGCAAAAGCATCAACTCTCTCCTGAGAGTTCTTCTTGAGACCGTAAACAACTGCTTTTCTTGCATTTACAACTGCCTCAACAGTAGCTGTTGTGTAGTAAGCAGTAAGATCTGCGTCTGCAGGGATTCTTGCGAGAGCTGTCTCAACATCGGCATAGCTTGCTTCGACAAATACGAGAGCTGCCTTAGCCTTGATGAGGTTCGCTTCCATTGTGTCAACGATAGCCTGCTGGTTTGACTTGAGGTTAGCGGCGTCTACCATTGCCTGAGCCTCGGCAAGAACTGTCTGATATGCCGACCAGGTCTCTTCTGTGTAGTAGTCCTGAGCATAGTCTGTACCCTTATTGATCTCAGCGATAAGTGCGCTGTAATCTGCGCCGCCGAGGAGCTTAAGAGCATTCTTAGCGCTCAACAATGCGTTGTATGCGTTGTCAACTGTGCTCTGATTCTTAGCAGTAAGGTCTCTTGCGACTGCCTTTGCATCTGCAAGAGCATTAGCAAATGTTACCCACTCCGCTGCCTCGTAATCCGACTGATTGAGAGCGTCACTCTCCAGAATGAGAGCGTCGAGCTTGGTGTAATCGGCTGCAGCCGGTGCAAGAGCGGTTCTTGCGCTTGTAAGAGCTGTCTTAGCGTCGTCGATTGTTGACTGGTTGGACTTCTTGAGTCCTTCCGGAACAGCCTTTGCAGCTGCAAGAGCTGTTGTGAATGCCGACCAAGTAGCTTCTGTGTACCAGCTTGCCTGCTCGTTATCAACAATCTTCTGAGAGGTTGCGATTTCAGCATTGAGTGCTGTGTAATCTGCATCTTCCTCAACAGCCTTCTTTGTGAGCTTAGCAATAGCGTCCGTAAGAGCTGTTGCTGCGCTGTCGATTTCGGTCTGATGTGTGATATCAAGACCTGTTGCGATACCATTAGCTGCCGAGTAAGCGGTCTGGAATGCCGTCCAGTTAGCATCCATCTCATAGTCATCGGAGCTGATAGCCGCAGCCTGAGTCTTAGCTGCCTCAAGCTTTGTGTAGTCTGCCGACTTAATCTGAAGAGCGTTATAGCCGTCGGTGAGAGCTGTAAGAGCTGCGTCAACAGCTGTCTGATCGGCTGTCTTCTCGTCAAGGATTGTCTTTGCTGCGGCGAGAGCCGAAACAAAAGCGTCTGTGTTGTTGTAGTTAGCTACTACTGTGTCCTTAACCTCATCATACTTAGCCTGAAGCTTTGAGTAATCAACCTCGGTTGAGCTACCCTTAACTGTAAGAGTGATGTTTGTGCCGGAAAGATCAAAATACTGATCCTCGTTGAAGTATCTGTATGCCGCATTTGTCAAGTTAGCTGCATCAGCAACTCCGTTAGGACACTCAGAAAGGAAGCAGAGACCTATTGGATTTTCTGTTCTTCTGATGTTCTCTTCCGGCATAAAGAACTTATACTCTGTGCCGGGTGTTGCATCCTCCGGAATCTGAACAGGGAAAGCAAATACGCACTGTTCTTCATCTTCAAAGATGATTGTTTCCTTGTTATTTCTCATATCGGGATAGAAATTAAATCTGCAATATGACCAACCTGTAGCTTCTACATCAGCATACGATTCCAATTTCTTGCCGAAGTAATAGGAACCATCATCGGCTATAACGGCGTTAAATGCATCCGGTGCAGCGGTAACATCAGAAGTCGACATCGGAGCAAGAGCCAATGAAGATGAGTCAGCATAATAATAATTGCCGTCATCATCCTTTTCAAGGAACGGATGACTTGTGTTCCAAACAATTGATCTGTTTGTCTCACCTAGGGAACCTCTCTCTCTTACTCCGGGCCACTGGGTATCAAAGATTTCACCCGGATCAAGGAGACGAGCATCCATAAAGAGGTCTGCCTGAACGTTACCGACATAATAGTTAGTGGTAAGGTGAACTGCAATCATAACCTTCTGACCGGGCTCAACTTCCATGTCACCGGTCTGACTGTCAGTCCAAACAGCCTTGGTATATCTGTTTGTTTTGGTATACACTGCGCCATCGGTGATAGGAGAGGCTGTAAACCAATACTTTACCTGATGAGATGCCGTTGACGGATTTCCGTTTGCGGAAGCGGCAACAGCAAACGTACCGAGCACCATTGCAATTGCAAGCAATATGCTGAGTACCTTTTTCGCAATTTTCATGCAAATGTTCCTCCTAAATTAGTTTTATCCTTATAGAATAAATAAGGATTTAGTAGGGGTTGACCTGATCCAAAGTGCCGAGTGATAACGCAACAGTCTGTATTTTAGAAACATCGAAAGAATCAATAATAGAATCCCCCGTTACGTCTGCAGCAAAACGGACTGCCGAATCGTCAAACATTTTCAGAGATAAGCTCACCGCTCTAACCTCCAAGGTATCATTTGTATCAATCAATGCATCACCGTTTACATCGCCGAAAACAACTATTTTATAGCTTTTTACGACTGAGTCATCGACAATAACATCAATTACAGTTCCGGTACCCACACCGTATTCTGCACTTGTTATCTTCAATGAGCCGGCACCCGATGCCTTGACTTTCTGCGTAATCTCGGCTCTTGATGTCATTCCGACATCAAAACCGTAAACAAGCATTTTATCCTTGTTTACAACAGCCTGTGAATCGTAGGCCTCATTTGGTACAAGATCTGCCGTCTCTCCGACAATGTTTACGTTTGCGCTTGCGTGTTCAAAGCTGCTCGTAAGCCCACCGTCTTTGAGATTGTAGATCGTGGTTGCATCTGTCGGAGTCTGGATTGCCTGATCGTAAAATCCCGTGTACTCCGAGGGAATAAAAATTGTACCGCTTTTACCCGCTGCAGATGTCTTTGCCCTTAATGTGAATGTGAAACACACCTCACCGTTCGGAAGATTCAAACAGCCGAGAGTCGAGTTGGAAACAGAAGCTGTCCACTGGACAAGGACACCGCCGAAATCACTGCTCGAATACTCTGTCGGAATGAATTTTTCAACGTCCTGGGAGTTGTATCCCAAGGTTCCCTTTTCCTTACAGGTGTTCAAAGCCGTAAGATTGATAAGGTTCGGAAGCTCAAAAACCGCTGAATCGAACAATATCGGGAAACGGAAGGTTGTCATATTGTAGTTCGTCTTGAGCGAAACGCTGACAGTAATGTCGTCACCGGGAGCATAATCCTCCTGTTCGGTAGTGACAATGTACTCAACGCTTTCATCGCCGTTTGCCGTACCCTCAGCAGAGGCACAGACACCGAAAACGGCTGAAACAAAAAGAACAGACAATATGACGGAAAGAATTTTCTTAGCAGTTTTCACTTGGAAATTCCTCCTTCATTTTTCGGGATAAAGAGCTGACCTCTCCCGTGGATTTTTCAATCGGTTTTACATTCTCTTTCCTGAGCATACATAACCGACCGATATATAATTACAACCGAAGCCGTAACTATCAAAATAGAAATCAGTTGCCTCCGACAGTTTCCCCGGAAACCGGGGAAACTGTTGAATTGTGATATTATTTAACAATAATTGTACGATTTACATAATCAATAGTTGCAAGTGCGTTAGCGACTGCTTGTATATTGATTACATCTGATGAGTCAATTACGTCATCATTAGTTAAATCACCGGCAAGACGAGCTTCTGCCGTTACAAATGGTTTCAAAGACAAGCTCGCGGCAAAAAGTTCTGTAGTATCAAACGAGTCAATACTTGTATCACCGTTTACGTCACCTGTTACGGAAACGATATATGTGTCGATAGTATTACCCGAATTATCCTTGACATAAATCTTTGCACCGGTCGAGAACATACCTGACGAATTCAACTCAAGCTCGGCTGTGCAGTTTGTAAGCTTGCTGAAGTAGTGCTCAACATCGTATACTCCGCCGCCCGTTACGCCGACAAGAACTGTACCGTCAGTTGTCTCGATGGTCTTAACGTCGTCGATGAGAACATACTCTGAAGCTTCGCCGCCCGTTTCAGGCATAAGTCTCTTCTGATACTCAAGAAGCATCTCGTAAGCTGTGTTAATCTTGGTCTGTCTTACCGTTGCGTCTGCCTCGCTGTTTGTTGAAACTGCGAAGTTGTAAGCCTCGATGTAGTCAGCCCATGAAGCTGCCGTATACTTGGATTCGTCATCTTGCGAAACAGCCTTACCGAGCTCGTAAGCAAGGTGAGTCTTTATACCTGCCTTCTTAAGAAGACGCTCGCCGTAGAGACTCAAGCGATGGTTTCTGTAAGTAACCGTAAGCGAATCAACAACGGCTGTTTTGCCCTCTGCGTCAGGAATCTCGACGCTGTTGATCATGCCGGTGGCTTCCTTAACCTCGTTACGGTAATTGTAATAGGTGTACGGTTCAAAGTCGGCAACACCGAAGAATGTGTAGTCGCCGTCCGTATACTTCTTACCCTCGTTTGACGGAGCGTAGGTGTCAAGTATTGCCTTGGTTGTGTCAATACCGCCTGCCTTCTGGTTGTCATCAAGGGTTTCAACGGCTGCAAGAAGTGCGTCGTAAGCCGCGCTGTACTTCTTAACCTTTGTAGCAACAAAGTTACCCTTATTGTACGGGGAGTAAACAATGTTTACCGCATTCTCTATTGCCGTAACCCATGCGTCCCAGCCTGCTTCATAACCGGACTGCTGACGGTGCTTGCTCGTTTCGGAAGCAAGGAGAGAATCAAGACCGTAATTGTTGTAGCAGAAGACCGATGTGCTTGCTTTCTGTACGGCTGTTGAACCGAACTGAGCACCGATTGTGTAGGTGTACTTACCGGTAGCACCGCCGGAGCAAATTGCAAGCCACGCCGCTTCCTTCTCTTCGGCTGTGAGAGCATTGTAATCCTCGGTTGTCTCGAAGAGGTTTGCGTTGACGATACCGTTCTGGTTCTCAACCATTGCCGGAAGCTTGATTTCTTCCGACCTTGCCACAACGTAGTTCGAATTGATCGCATTTGTTGATGTGGCAATAGCTGTACCTGTTACGGCAGTCGCGGATGTGTTCTCAAACGTGTACTTGGTGTCAACAAGCTTATCAATGCTGCTCGCATAAATTGATACGGGACCGCCTGTAATCTTGTATGAGCCGCTTGTAACCGAGAGATCTTCATCCTTGTCACTCTTAGCTGTTGTTGAAATGTAGCTGTAAATGGTTTCTGTAAGCGGAGTTTCTGTAAGGTTTTCGCCTGTTTCGGTAACAACATTGTAGGTAACCGTTACGATAAAGGAATGTGCGCCCTTGTATGAACCGGAAACCGAGATTGTTGCCTCTTCACCGGCAGCAATGTCCGTCTTATCCATGGAAAGGCTGAGTGCCGAAAGGTTGGATGTTACACTGATAATTTTGTAAGTGTAGAGAGCATCCTGATGGAAGACGCCGTTGGCATCCGTGTAGCCGGTGTTGATACCGGAAGAATTGTTGCGGAACTTGATATCAAACTTCGGAGAACCCGAAGCATCATAGATAAGCTCTTTACATGTAACGGTCGGGAACTTGAACTCCTGAGCATTTGTAAGGTTAAGAACCGTACAAACGATCGGAAGAGCACCCTTGCAGAGATTAACTCTGTAATTGTAAAGATCCGAGAAAATCGCGTTAACTGTGTTAGCAAGAGCTGCGTTTGTAGCAAGCGACTCGAGAGTAGTTGCAGAATTGTTGAGAGCACCCGGGAAGATGATGTTCACGATTCTTGTAACTACGTCGATGATAGCAAGCTTCGGAGACTTGTTAAGGTCGGAAGCTGACGGGAAAGCAGAAATCTCGAACATATCAAGAACGCCCTTGAGGTCAAGGTTCGCAATCTTCTTGATAAGGTCGTCGATAACGAAAGTCTTTACGTCCTTGTTAGCACAGGTCGGAAGCCAGTTGAGACCGAAAAGACCGTCAAAAATCTTGTTAAGAGTCGTCCAGCCGCTGTCGCTTGTGTTGAGAGTGAGACCGTTGAGAAGTCCGCCGTAGTTGTCGATGCCGTACTTGGCAGCGATACTGAGCTGAGTATCGACCTCATCCATCGTTGAAGCATAGCTGAGTCCCATATCTATAGCAGCATTTATGCTGTAGATAGCATAGTCAATACCCATGATGATGATTGTGTCGATATTGTGAGCATAGCCCGAGAAATCAAGCTCGGGAGCAGATGTAGCAAGAAGCTGAGTCATTGCATAGTAGCCGAAATCAACGATAGTTGTTACGCTGTCGGGAATGTACATTCCTGTTACGGAGCCGTTGATGATGGCACGGAGAGCGTAAACGATAAGCTCCTCGTTGGACATCTTCTCAATCTCTGCAGGTGTTGCAACCTTGATGTAGGAAGCGAAGAAGTCATCACCGGTATTAACAAGAACAGCCTTTGCAAGACCTACAAGGTTATCCATAAGAACCGAGTTGTCGCCTGTCTTCCAGGTGTAAACACCCGACTTGAGAAGAAGGCTTACAAAAGAACCGAGGATATTGTTGACCTGAGAAACAAACGAACCGCTTGTGAATGTGAAGCCTGAATATGTATAGTCAATATTGAGGTAATTCGCATAGCCGTTGAGGTTGTCTCTGTTAGCCTCTACCTTGTTGCCGTTTGCATCCTTAACGTAAGAACCGTCGGCATTCTTCTGGAACTCAACGCCGCAAGCCTTTTTGATCTCGTCCTTTACGCTGCCGTTAAGAGCGTCAAGCACAAGAGAGGAATTGAATACCTGCTTGAGAGCGTTGTCGATGAATGTGTACATCGTTCCGTTGCTGATGTTTGTGTAGCCGTCAAGCTCCGGGATCTCTTTAACAACGAGATCGTCGATGAGCTTCTGAACCATGCTGTCGATTGTTTCGGTAACAGTACTCGGAACAGTCGGCTTCACCTTGTTGCCGTTTGCATCGGTAGTTGTGTAAACTGTTTCGTAAAGCATCTTCTTGAGAAGCTGATTTACATCAGTGTAATCACTGATTCCGTCGATGTTTGAAAGGATTGAGCCCATATTGATGGAACCGTCAACAAAGCTTACGAAAATACCCTTGTTGTCATAGAGGAACTGTAAAACAGCGTAGAGAACATCGATATCCTCCGAGTTTGTTCTTCTGACAGTTGCAAAAGCATCTGCATTAAGCTTTGAGAGGTCACCAAGCAAACCTTTCAATGACTGGAATGAAGTACCGTTTACAAAGTCATAAACCGACTTCATTGTAGCGTCAACAGATGTAAGATCAAGTGATCCGAGACCGTAAAGCTCGGAGCTGTCGAGCTGGATCTGTTCCTTGCTGAGCATACGGTCAAGCTCGTCAACAGCAGCCGAAGCATACTGGTCGGTCGTCAGAATCGGCTTATCAAGCTTGTTGTAATTCGTAAGAGCAGAATCCTTATAAGCCGAATAAGCACTGGCACCGATAACGAGCGTTGAAAGAACCATAATCATTGCAAGAATGACGCTGAGAAATCTTTTTGCATTACTCATTTTTGGGATTGCACCTCCATTCAGATTTATACGCCCAAAAGCGTATATTCCGCACAGTTGTCTCCGGTCTGTGCAAACCGGCGCGACATCATTACGTTGAGTAATCTCCCCTTTCCGAAATCCGAACTCCGTGCTGCTAAAGCCTTCCCGCATGGCAGCCGCTCAGCTTCGTCGAGAGTTAGATTACCGACGTCATTACGACGCATTGTAAACCAGGTGGGTCGTAATGAGGGCTTCATACACAAGGCGCAGTTCACCCAATGACACCACTTTTATGGTTAGTTTAACTATAACGCATAAAACATCAAAAGTCAATATTTTTTTGGCTGTATTATTTATTTTGTACATTTTATACATAAGTAGTATAATATTTTTGTATCATTCCTTTTGCGAAATAAGAAACGGCAGAATATGTATACATAATACACACTCTGCCGTTTTGATTTTATTATTTTGTTCCGGAATAGTTCGGTGCTTCTTTTGTTATAAATACATCGTGCGGATGGCTCTCAATAAGTCCCGCATTGGTGATGCGAACGAATCTCGTCTTGGTCCTGAGCTCCTCAATGTTGTGACAGCCGCAGTACCCCATACCTGAGCGCAGACCGCCGAGCATCTGGAAAACCGTGTCGCCGAGAGGTCCCTTGTAAGGAACACGTCCCTCGACTCCCTCCGGAACAAGCTTTTTGTTATCCTCCTGGAAGTATCTGTCCTTGCTGCCGTTTGCCATTGCCGCAAGGCTGCCCATTCCGCGGTAAACCTTAAAGCTTCTGCCCTGGAAGATTTCGGTTTCGCCCGGGCTCTCCTTGCAGCCCGCAACAAGCGAACCGACCATAATCGCACTCGCTCCTGCCGCGATAGCCTTAACTATTTCGCCCGAATACTTGATACCGCCGTCGGCGATAACCGGAATGCCGTGCTTGGCTGCCGCGTTTGCCGAATCGTAAATTGCCGTGATCTGCGGAACACCGATACCTGCAACCACCCGAGTAGTACAGATTGAGCCGGGTCCTATGCCGACCTTTACTATGTCTGCACCGGCGGCAATCAGTGCCTCGGTTGCCTCCGCCGTTGCAACATTGCCGGCACAAAGTGTAATGCTCGGGAACGCTGTCTTTACCTTTTCAACCGCGCGAAGTATATTTTGGCTGTGACCGTGAGCTGAATCGAGAACGAACATATCCGTTCCTGCCTTTGCAAGCATTGACGCTCTGTCAAGCACGTCGGCGGTTGCTCCGATTGCCGCACCGCAAAGGAGTCTGCCGCCCTTGTCACGAGCGGAGTTCGGATACTGAACGCTCTTTTCGATATCCTTTATGGTAATAAGTCCCTGGAGATAACCGTTATCGTCAACAAGCGGAAGCTTCTCGATTCTGTGCTTCATAAGAATCTGCTTCGCCTGCTCGAGAGTTGTTCCGACCGGAGCGGTTACGAGGTGATCCTTTGTCATAACCTCACTGATTTTTATGTTGAAATCCGTCATAAATCTCATATCGCGGTTTGTGAGAATACCCACAAGCTTTCCGTCGTTATCACAAATCGGAACGCCGGAAATCTTATATTTCTTACAAAGATTCTCCGCATCGTAAGCGTAGTGATCCGGTGTAAGGCTGAACGGCTGCGCGATAACGCCGTTTTCGGAACGCTTAACCTTGTCAACCTCCTGAGACTGCAGCTCCATAGGCATATTCTTGTGTATAACGCCTATGCCGCCCTCTCTTGCAATTGCAATCGCCATCGGTGCTTCCGTTACAGTATCCATAGCCGCAGTCATAATGGGTGTGTTAAGAATGATACTATCGGAAAGCTTCGTCGTTATGTCGATATCCTTTGGAAGAATATCCGATTCTGCGGGAATAAGCAGCACATCGTCAAAGGTCAAGCCCTCTTTTCCGAATTTTTCATCAAAAGTCATTTTACAACCTCCGCTCAATTAAGGCAATACCGCACAAATTGAGGCACACGCCTTGCTTAAATATAAATTATCTTATTGTATAGCAAAACCGCGGAAAAATCAAGCATTTCAAGGAAGTTTTCTTCGTTTTTCTTGTGTTAGGTTCTTGTTTATATGCTTCAGTCGGCGATAACTTGTTTTTTGTATACCTCGGGTGCATTGCAAAGAAAAAAAACAGACCCGCACCGAGTCTGTTTTTGATAAATTACTGGAACATAATAAGCAGGAAGCCCGCCGCAACGGCAGAGCCGATAACACCTGCTACATTCGGACCCATGGCATGCATGAGAAGGAAGTTGGTCGGGTTATACTTTCTGCCCTCGTTCTGAGCAACACGAGCCGCCATGGGAACAGCAGAAACACCTGCCGCACCGATCAGCGGATTTATCTTGCCGCCCGTAACGAGATAGAGAAGCTTTCCGAGAAGAACACCGCCGACGGTTGAGAATGCAAAAGCGATAAGTCCGAGGGCAACAATCTTGATTGTCTGAAGCTGAAGGAAGGTATGACCGTTTGCCGTTGCTCCGACCGTTACGCCGAGGAGTATAACGATAATATTGTTAAGTGCATTCTGCGCAACATCGGAAAGTCTTTCAACAACGCCGCACTCACGGAAGAGGTTGCCGAGCATGAACATACCGAGAAGCGGAGCAACCGACGGAAGAAGAAGTGCAACAAGAACAAGAACGACTACCGGAAAAATTATCTTCTCTGTCTTTGTAACCTTCCTGAGCTGGGTCATCTTGACCTCACGCTCCTTCTTCGTCGTAAGAGCCTTCATAATCGGGGGCTGAATGAGCGGAATCAATGCCATATACGAGTACGCCGCCAACGCAATGGGAGCAAGCAAATGCGACGCCAGCTTGGACGTCAGGTAAATAGCCGTCGGACCGTCAGCACCGCCGATGATGGCGATTGAAGCAGCCTCCTGAGGATTGAAGCCAAGCGCAACGGCGATAAGGAAAGCAACATAAATTCCGAGCTGCGCCGCCGCTCCGAGAAGCAGGCTGACGGGGTTGGAAAGAAGAGGTCCGAAATCCGTCATTGCTCCGACACCCATAAAAATGAGACACGGAAAAATATTCGATTTAACGCCGGCGTAAATAATCCGCAGGACGCCGGAATCATACCAATGCTCGCCCTGTCCGGCAAGAGAGCCGTCGCCGCCGAAAATCTGACCGGCAGTGAGGTCATCCATAATGCCGGCACCGGGAAGATTGGCAAGAAGAATACCGAATGCGATAGGAACCAAAAGCAGCGGCTCAAATCTGAACTTGGGATGAATGGCAAGGAAGAGGAACACAAATGAAACAAGAATCATTACGATATTCTGCCATTCGAGAATTGCAAATCCGGACGATTCCCACAAGCCTTTCAAAACATTTAAAATTAAATCCATTCCGAATACCGTCCTTTATTATAAAACTGCAAGAATCTGATCCGTATCAACGGTTGACCCTTTGGTGACAAGGATCTGCTTGATTGTACCGTCACACGGTGCAACGATCTCGTTTTCCATTTTCATTGCCTCGAGAATGAGGACAACATCGCCCGCCTTGACCGTTTGACCCTCGGCGACATTCAATTTAAGGATTGTACCCGGCATCGGCGAAATAATCTGAGTTCCGCTTACTGCGGTACCTACCACGGCTGCCGGAGCAGAGTGAGATGAGCTTACCGCAGGAGCGGCAGGAGCAGCAACAGGCGCGGCGGGAACGGCGGGAGCCGCATTGCTTACGGAGGTTATGACAGCTTCGCTTTCGTTAACCTCAACATCATAATTTTTTCCGTTTAATGTAACAACATATTTCATTTATTTATCCTCCGATAATTTAATGGATTCGAATGCAAGCCTGTCAAGACTTATTCCGCTTTGATAGCTTACTATTGCCATGATAACCGCCGCCGTGGGCTCATCGACGCCGACAAGCTCGACCCCTGCCGAAGCAGACCGAACGCTCGGAGCGTCAGCAGTCGGTACGGGAGCGTCAGCCTGTGCCGGTTGGACGGTCGCCGCAGCACTTTCCCCTGTTTTGTCAAATATTGCGGCAATGCCTTTAATGAAGAGAGCAATAACCGCAAGCACGACCATAACCATAAAAAAGCCCACAACCGCAACCAGAGCCGCCTTGCCGAAATCTATGGCATCGTTTGAGCCGTATAAATCCGCAAAAACGCCGAGAAGCTTTGGAGTCATATTCATCTTCGTTTTCCTCCTCAGTCAATTTTTTTGATAGAATATTTGAAAGTATTTTTCGCTTTTTCGTCTCGTTTGTCGAAGAAAGCTTCCGCCTGAGTCGGGAAAGCGATGTATGAAAGCACGTCCTCATCGCTGTGCGCCTTGGCTCCGATTTCGGCTTTCGCCTTTTCAAAGCCGTCGCCGAGAGTGTCGGCATATCTGCCGCTTATCGGCTTCTCATCGCCGAGAACCTTTTTGATGAGCTCGGGATCGATTTTTCCGGGAGCCTTGCCGTACTCGCCTCTTACATAAGCGCGTATCTCCTTTGACACGTTCTTGTATCTCTCACCTGCAAGCACATTTGAGGTTGCCTGAACGCCGACCATCTGACTCATCGGAGTAACGAGCGGCGGATATCCGAGATCCTTTCTGACCTTCGGAGTTTCGGCAAGCACCTCTTCAAACTTATCCATCTTCTTTTGCGCGGTGAGCTGAGCAACAAGGTTTGAAAGCATACCGCCGGGAACCTGATAGGTAAGCGCGTCGGTATCCGTTCCGAGAACAACCGGATTGAGCAGTCCGCTCTTGAGCGCATCGGCTCTTACGGGCTTGAAGAAATCATTTATCTGCTTGAGCACATCGGTTTTAAGGCCTGTTTCAAAGCCCTCCTGCTCAAGAACATATTTCATCGTCTCGGTTGACGGCTGGCTTGTTCCGCCGGAGAAGCATGATATTGCCGTATCAATGACATCGACGCCGGCCTCTGCCGCTTTTTGGAGAGTCATGGGACCGAGACCCGTTGTGCAGTGGGTGTGAAGAATTATCGGCAGATCCACGCTGTCCTTGAGCGCACCGATCAGCTCATAAGCCTCCTTGGGGCTGATGATACCTGCCATATCCTTGATGCATATAGACTGAACACCCATGCTCCGGAGATCCTTTGCAAGCTTAATGTACGCCTTGGTGTTGTGAACGGGACTGAGCGTGTAGCAGATTGTGCCCGACGCGTGTGCGCCCGACAGAAGCGTCTGCTCAACGGCAACCTCCAGATTCTTTACATCGTTGAGCGCGTCAAAAATTCGGATGATATCAATGCCGTTTTCAACGCTCTTCTCCACAAATTTTCTGACAACATCATTCGGATAATGCTTGTAGCCGAGAAGATTCTGTCCTCTGAGAAGCATCTGAAGCTTTGTGTTAGGACAAGCCTTTCTGATTTTTCTGAGCCTCTCCCACGGATCCTCGTTAAGGTAGCGCAGACACGAATCAAATGTTGCGCCGCCCCAGCATTCAAGCGAATAATAACCCGCCTTGTCCATAGTCGAAAGAATCGGCTCGAAAGTTTCAAAAGGCATTCTTGTTGCAATGAGCGACTGCTGAGCATCGCGCAGTACGGTTTCTGTGAATTTAATTTCTTTCATAACTTTGCCTTTCATTATAACATCTGTATTGAAATTATATTTAAACCTGTGAATACCGCTTTAGGATTAACATTGCCGCCCACCCAAAGCTCGGTCACTATAATTTTAGAATGATATTTTCTCCGAGATATATTCATTCAATTCGTCAATCGGCAGACGAACCTGCTCCATCGTGTCTCTGTCACGAACGGTAACGCAGTTGTCTTCAAGCGAATCGAAATCAAACGTGATACAGAACGGAGTTCCGATTTCATCCTCACGGCGATAACGCTTTCCGATTGAGCCCGTCTCGTCAAAATCAACCATAAAGTCCTTCTGGAGCTTTTCGTAAACCTTGAGTGCGTCCGCCGAAAGCTTCTTTGAAAGAGGAAGAACCGCAGCCTTGTATGGAGCAATCGAGGGCTTGAGGTGAAGAACAACCCTTGTGTCGTTCTTGTCCGCGTCAATAACCTCTTCGTCATAAGCCTCGCAGAGAAGCGCAAGAACCGTTCTGTCAAGTCCGTAGGTTGACTCTATTATAAAAGGTATATATCTCTCGTTTGTTTCGGGATCAAGATATTCAAGCTTCTGTCCGCTGTATTCCTGATGTCTTGTGAGGTCGAAATTTGTGCGGTTGTGCGTTCCGTTTATCTCGCCCCAACCGAACGGGAACAGGAACTCGATGTCGCAAGCCGCCTTAGCGTAATGAGCAAGCTTTTCGTGGTCGTGGAAGCGCAGATGCTCCTCCGCAATTCCGAGATCCGTATAATACTGATGACCGTAATTCTTGAAATATTCGTAAAGCTCGGTATCCGTGCCCTCCTTGCAGAAGGTCTGGAACTCCATCTGCTCAAACTCAATCGTTCTGAACGTGAAGTTGCCCGGAGTGATTTCATTCCTGAAGGCCTTTCCGATTTGACCGATGCTGAACGGGAGCTTTGCTCTCATGCTGCGCTGCACGTTGAGATAGTTCACATACTCGCCCTGTGCATTTTCCGGGCGCAGATAGATGATGCTCTTTGCGTCGTTCGTCACTCCCCTGTATGTCTGGAACATAAGGTTGAACTCCCTTATATCCGTGAAGTTGTGCTTGCCGCAGTTCGGGCAGGGAATCGAATGAGCCTTGATGTAGTCAAACATCTCCTCCTTCGTCATACCGTCGGCGTGAGCATTGGGGTCAAAGCTGTCTATAAGATTGTCGGCTCTATGGCGCATCTTGCACTCCTTGCAGTCAAGGAGCGGATCGGAGAAGCTCGCAACATGACCGCTTGCCTCCCAAACTCTCGGATGCATAAGGATATCCGCGTCAACCTCGTAGCTGTTTTTTCTCTCCTGGATAAAGCGCTTTCTCCATGTATCCTTTACATTGTTTTTAAGCCTTGCACCGAGCGGACCGTAGTCCCATGTGTTGGCAAGTCCGCCGTAAATATCGCTGCCCGCAAAAATAAAACCTCTGTTTTTGCAAAGCGCAACGATCTTGTCCATTGTCTTTTCTGTATTAGATAGCATCAAACCGATTCTCCCTCATTTTAAAATCCTTAGAAATTATAGAATATTTTACCTGATAAGTCAATGAAAAAAGTATATGAATAATCCAAACCCCGCTCTTTAAAATATTGTTGAAATTGACATTTTCTTAACAATTTTGCGGAAATCCACCGTTTTAATGCTTTCTTTTTGCAATAACCGTCTCTATGATTTTAATTTATAAAGCTTACATATTATAAACAAACTATTTGATTTTTGTAGTTTTCAAGGCTTAAAAATGTGTAAAAAAAGAGACTGTTACCTTTCGTTTTCACGATTTGCGGCAGTCCCTTTATTTATTACAACCGAGTCAGTTGTTTTCGTATTTTGTATAATCGTTTTCCAAATCCAAGACTATTATATTATGTCCCGATGTACGCTTATCTTCCGGCGGAAGCTGCATATAGTCGCCGTACAGGGTTTTCAGGTATTCGTCATATTTCTTCGTTATCGAAAAATCATATCCCTCAAACTTTGCCGTTGTGTATTCTCCATGTATGGACGAATCAAAAAGATATTTTGCTCCGAGTTTTACGCTTGCCGTCCACACGTTGTAGGAATATTCACAGCCTTTACTGTCAACGAATATTTTTTTCGTCACCCTTTTGGCGATAAATCGTCTGAGTGAAAGCGGAATCTTTGACAAAAACTTTGAGAGAAGCCGAATCTTAAAGTTCGGACTTGAAAAATTGTCCTTATAATAGCAGTCTCCCAAAAGCCAGTCGGCAACAGCAGCCGAAGCAAGACACTTCTGCTGATATTTTTCGCCCTTATACCCTACCGTCGGGAAGATATCTATCCAAACGCCTTTGTGCATCTTAATGTTTTTAGTCCAGTCCTCCATCGCCGTTGTATTATTCTTGCGAATCTTGGCATACAGAGAACCGCCGAAATCATTAAAAGCAGTCTGAAGAAAATAGTCTCTTCCCAGTTCGCTTTTGCATACCTCTAAAAATCTGTTATAGTCCTTCAGCGGCATCATTATGTCAATATCGTCGTCCCAAGGGATAAAGCCCTTATGGCGTATCGCGCCGAGCAAAGTGCCTGAATCCAGGGAATATGAAAGGTTGTTCTTTTTACATATTCTGTCAACCTCAATCAATATTTCAAGCTCACATTTTTGCAATTCGTTCATAATAATACCGCCTTTACAAGTCCTATGATTTATTATAATTTAAAACATTGATTTGTCAAGATTCGTTCAAAACTGTTTCGGCACCGTTCTTATCAATATATCATAAGCTTTGAGAGGATTTCCCGAGTGCTGTCCTTCAGTGCGTCGCTGTATGCGTCAAAATCTATCAGCGGAAGCTTTGAAGCAACCCTGCCTATGTCCGTTGTCTCTCCCGTAGTTACGGCAAGCTTTTTCTTCTCTCCGTCAACCTCCAGAACATACTCGCCTGCCGGCAGCTTCACGGAAAAGCTGCCGTCGGTGTCGGTTGTCAGTCTGTAGGTTTCGCAGCTGCCGCTGTTTTTAACCGTGAAAGCTACTGTCGCTCTCGGAGTCAGCCGCAGCCACTCAAGCTGTCCCGTTACCGTTCCGTAGGTTTCAATTTCCCTGAGAGCCGCCTCAACTGCAAGCTGAGCATTTACCATTCGCATTGTTCCCGTCGGAAGATGAAGCTCGGAGCGGCTGTCCGCAACCTCATATTTTGTGTTTGCCTCGTCGCAGACAAAATGCTTGACCTGCGCACCCGTGAACGACGGATTGATGCTCCACACAAGCGATGCAATTCCCGTAACTATCGGTGCCGCCATTGAAGTGCCGCTGAGGTATTCGTAAGCGGTTTTTCGGGATTCGCCGTCTTTGCCGTAATAGGATGCACTGTAGATTTCGCAGCCCGGAGCGCAGATTGAAACCTGACTTCCGCCGTTTGAAAAGTCCGCTTGCTCATAGGTATTTTTACCGTTAAACTGTGCCGCCGCAACAATTATAACGCGGTCAACAATATCCCGCGGAGTAACACCCTTAACGGTTTTAACGGCATTTTTAACCGTTATCGGGCAAAATGTACCGTTGTTGCTTGCGTCAACGGCATAGGATAATACTCCTTCATTGTGAACACCGTTACCTGCCGACTGACAACAAATGAAATCATAGCCTCTTTGAAGCATTTTTGCAATGTAATATGAGGAAAATTTACCCTCAACGTCCTTTACTATCTGCAGTCTCTCGGTCTTATCGCCCAACGAGTCGCTGCTGCCGAGCGAAAAATTGACAACCCTTGCGCCTGCACGAACGACATTGACAAATCCGGTCATTATTCTTGCATCGCTGTTCCACTTCTGACCCTGTTCCTCGTTTGCCTGCCAGTCAACGCAAATGAGCCTGCCGTCACGGACGATTCCCGTCAGACCTTTTTCGTTATCCTGCTTTGCTCCGATAATTCCGGCAACATGATTGCCGTGGTATGACGGAATGTTATTTTTCTCAAAAAAACCATTCGGGAAAACAAGCTTACCTTCAAGATCCTCATGTGTGGGATCAAAGCCCGTGTCCACAATTCCTACATCTATATCGCTGAAATATTCGTCGTAATCCCACGCTTTGTCGATATCGGTTGCCCTGATCCACCAGTTTGAAAATTCATAGCTGCGTTCCAACGCACCGTCATCCCAGTCGGCTATTGACCACGGATCGTTCGGGACATAGTCGGACGTTACTTTTTCCGCCAGCGAGCAGCTTGCAAATTCGACCTTATCGTTTTCCGTAAGCTCGTTGCACAAATTGTTGATTTCGTAAAAATCCGAACGCTCGATTTTAATTTCATATTCGTTCATAAAGTCAACTCTGCCGACAATTTCGCCGCCGAGCGAGTCAACTACCTTTTGCTTGTCGTCGAGAGTCGCGTCGTCGCTGAAAAATACGGTTACGGCGTCGTTTATATATGTCGTTGAGTCCTCAAGAGTTGATACGCTCTCCTCCTCCGGTTCATAGAAAATATCGTTTTCATCTTCAAGCCGTTCAAGATTATCGGCGTTTATTTCAACTGTCGAATCCATTGTGCTGCCCTTTACGGAAACTCCGTTGTTTCCGCCGTCCGAGGTCTGTGAAACAACCGCTGTAGGGTTGTCCGAAACCGAAGTTTCCCTTTCAAGCACAATCCTGCCGCCCGACACGGTGCCGACCGACGCAAAGGCAATTGCCGCAGATAGAATTAAACCTAACACCCTATTCCTCTTCACTAAAACCGCCTCCTGCTGTTTATGAATATTATGATAACCTTTCGGAAGCTCCGTGTCAATGAAAACAATAAACAAAATTCACAATTTATTAAACAACGTAATAAAAAAACTATGGATTTTTGCTG
Source organism: Eggerthellaceae bacterium (assembly GCA_963616775.1). Taxonomy (GTDB): domain Bacteria; phylum Bacillota; class Clostridia; order Oscillospirales; family Acutalibacteraceae; genus CAG-488. The sequence goes on from CAVELL010000050.1 coordinate 78,840, forward strand.
TTCTGTATGTTATTATGTATATATATTTTTATTCGGAGGGCTGAATATGACGGTTAAAGAAATCATCGAGATACTTGACGGACGTATAATTTACGGTGAAGATCTGCTCGACAGAGAGGTTTTCACAGCCTGCGGCAGCGATATGATGAGTGACGTTCTCGCTTTTGTAAAGGAGCAGGCGGTGCTTCTGACGGGGCTTGTAAATCCGCAGGTCGTCAGAACAGCCGAGATGATGGATATGAGCTGTATTGTATTTGTTCGCGGCAAGTCACCCGATATGGGAATGATCGACCTTGCCGAGCAGCGGGACATCGCGCTTGTCTGCACCGATCTTGAGATGTTTACCTCCTGCGGTCTTCTTTATGCCCACGGGCTCAGAGGAGGCAGCGGAAAATAATGGATGAGGTTAATCTGCACTATGATGTCAGTGCCTACGACTTTACGTGCGCCGGTGAAGCCTCGGGCAAGCTCAAGCGTTCGCTTAAAACACTCGGATTCAGCCCGACTGTCGTCAGGAACGTTGCCATTGCCGTGTACGAGGCGGAAATAAATATGGTTATCCACGCGGAGGGCGGAGTAATTGACGCCACGGTCACGCCCGAGTGCATAACCGTGGTTCTCGCCGATAAGGGACCCGGCATTCCGAACGTGGAGCTTGCGATGAAGGAGGGCTATTCCACCGCTCCGGAAAACGTGCGTTCGCTCGGCTTCGGTGCGGGAATGGGTCTGCCCAACATCAAAAAATACACTGACGAAATGAACATTGACACCGAAATCGGCGTCGGCACCACCGTCACGCTGAAGGTGTATAACAAATAATTGACCGAAGACAAGGAGAAGATTATGAATACTGTTTTTCATTCGGTTAGTCTTGACAAAAAGAAATGCCTCGGATGTATGAACTGTATAAAGCGGTGCCCGACTCAGGCAATAAGAGTTCGCCACGGTAAAGCGACTATTATCTCCGAACGCTGCATCGACTGCGGGGAATGTATCCGCATCTGTCCCCACCATGCCAAAACCGCCAAAAGCGATCCGCTTGAAGCAATAAACGGTTTTAAATATAAAATTGCTCTGCCTGCACCGTCGCTGTACGGTCAGTTCAACAACCTTGACGATATAAACTACATACTTTCGGCTTTGTCCGAGCTCGGATTCGACAAGGTTTTCGAGGTTGCCAAGGGTGCCGAAATCATCTCCGATGCCACACGGAAGCTTCTGAAAGAAAAGAAGACGAAAAAGCCGATGATTTCGTCTGCCTGTCCTGCGGTATGCCGCCTCATTCGCATATCATACCCGGATCTTATCGACAATTTGCTTGAGCTGAACACACCGATGGACGAATCGGCTCGGCTTGCAAGGCTTGAAGCCAAGGCTGAAACAGGGCTCGATGACGAGGACATAGGCGTATTTTTCATCACGCCCTGTCCGGCAAAAATAACGGCAATAAAGAATCCGCTTTGCGCCGAAAAGTCCGACATAAACGGAGCCATCGCCATAAGCGTCATTTATCCGAAGCTGCTCGGCAAAATGGAACACCTCGAAGAGCTGAAGCCGCTTGACGAGTCGGGGCAGGTCGGTCTCGGCTGGGCAACCGGCGGCGGAGAAGCCTCGGGAACACTTTGTGAAAAATACGTTGCCGCCGACGGCATTGAAAACGTTATAAAAATTTTGGAAGAAATCGAAGACGAAAAGCTCAACGACATTGAATTTATCGAGCTCAACGCCTGCACGGGCGGCTGTGTCGGCGGTTGTCTCACCGTGTCGAACACCTTTGTTGCGAAAACACGGCTTGCCACTCTTCGGAAGCACAGACCCTCCTCCTGCAACGGTATCCAAGCCGACTCCGTGCCGCGCGAGATGATGTGGCAGGAGAAGCTGACGCCGTTCTCGGTGCTGAAGCTTGCCGACAACGTCACCGACGCAATGAAGCTGATGAATCAGGTCTCCGAAATGGTAAAGAATTTCCCCGGACTTGACTGCGGAACCTGCGGCGCACCCACCTGTCGCGCACTTGCGGAGGACATTGTCCGCGGATATGCCGACATTGACCATTGTGTTTTCCGTTTGAAGGCAGAGATGAACAGCACGGCACCTCTGAAGGAGGATGAAATCAAAAAATTCATCCCCGTCCCGTTCAGAGAAATAATTGACGAGGAGAAGCTGAAATGGACTTGAACGAACTGAAAAACAAATTGGGACTCACACTGCTTTGCGGCGGTGAGCTTGACCGCAAGGTTACGGGCTGTTACTGCGGCGATCTTTTGAGCTGGGTAATGTCAAGGGTTCGTGAGGGCGACGTATGGCTGACCGTCATGGGCAACATAAACTCTGTCGGAGTTGCCGTGCTCGCCGACGCGGCTTGCATTATCCTGACCGATAATGCTGCACTGGACGAAAACGCCCTTGAACGTGCCGAACAAAACGGCGTTGTCATCTTCCGAACCGAAAAGAGCACCTATCAAGCAGCTGCGGCAATATCGAGGCTGATATAATATGAATTTCTACTATGATTTCCATCTCCACTCCTGCCTTTCCCCCTGCGGCGACAATGATATGACGCCCTACAATCTTGTGAATATGGCAAAGCTTCTGGGTCTTGACATAATCGCTCTGACGGATCACAACACCTGTCAGAACTGCGCCGCGGCAATGGAAGTCGGCAAGAGAATCGGAATAACCGTTGTGCCCGGAATGGAGCTTTGCACATCGGAGGAGGTACACGTTGTATGCCTGTTTCCCGAACTGAAAAACGCAGAAAGCTTTTCCGAATATGTGCTCTCAACCGTACCGAAAATAAACAACCGCCCGCAGATTTTCGGCGACCAGCTCATAATGGACAGCGGCGACGGCATACTCGGCACTCAGGAGCTTTTGTTGACAACGGCGAGCGGAATAAGCATTGAAAGGGCGGTTGAAACGGTCGGGCAATACGGCGGTGTATGTTATCCCGCCCACATCGACCGCAGCTCGTACAGCGTTTTGTCAAACCTCGGTATGATAACCTCGGAAATGAATTTCAGCACAGTCGAAATGACGGACAGTGCCGACCAAGCCGAGTACAGAAAAAAGTACCCCATAATAAGTGCTTGCCCGATAATTGTCAGCTCCGACGCGCATTATCTTGAGAATATGAAAGAGGCAAACCATTCAATCGAGCTGACCTCCGGCTCCCCCGAAGCCGTGACAGACTACTTCAAAAAACTCATAAAATTTTAAATCCGCTTTTCGTAAAGAGAAGCGGATTTTTTTGTCGATAAAGTTTTCTCGGCTTTCTTTGATGAGAAAGTTACTGTTTTTTGATTTTTCACCTTCCTCATCAAATGGATGTGAAAAATCAGCTATAAAACAAAGCAAATTATATAAAAGTAAATAATTTTCTCAAACCTGCCTCCCCTTGAATTGAGGTCAAGGGGAGGCTGATGTTAGATGGTAGATTTTAGATTGTAGATTTTAGACTTTGCGAAAAGTTAAATGCCGCCTTATGCCGTAACATCATCTAACATCTTCCGTCTACCGTCTGACATCTATCTTGCCTCCCCTTGAATGATTCAAGGTGAGGTGTCGCGTGAGCGACGGTGGGGATAAAGAACAACATTTAAGAACAACTCAGTATTCTTTTCTTTTTTTATCCCCACCACCGCAAGCGGTCCCCCTCCCCTTACAATAAGGGGAGGCAAAATAGATTGTAGCTTTTCTGCGATGCCGTCAGCAAAATCTAAAATTTACAATTTAACATCTAAAGTCTATCACAATGCCTACATCGTGCTGTGATTTTTCCGATTTTTTGCGCATATCGTGAAATTTTTTCCGTGATTTTCAATAAAAAATGATAAAAGTTTATTTACAAAAGGTGCGAAATATTTTATAATAGCATTAACGTTATCGGATTTTCACGCAATTGTCGGCAAGGGGTTTGCCGCGAAAGCTCCAAGGGGCGGAGCAAGGCTCGGTGCATTAACAGGCTCCTCGGCACCGAAAATTGTGTTGTTATCCGATCGGCGGTTACTCAAAAGCAATTTCAAAACACAAAGGAGGCAGAGTTATGAAAAAGAACACATTGGCGAGGATTCTATGCGTTATCCTGACGGTGTGCATGCTCTTGGGCGTTGCGCCGATGGGCGGGCTTGACCTGACGGTGACCGGCTCGGCAGCCGACGGGATCGACTGGTCAACGAAAAAAACCGGCGACACAATCGAGTTCGGCTCATATCCGCAGTCGAAGGTCACAGACAGCGACCTTATCACGGCGATAGAGGCAGCCGGCGAAAGCATTGCTTGGGTAGACTACAACTATTATGCAGGAACGGGAGATTGGTACGATGGCAACATGAAGCCCGTTGCAGAAATGATGCTCTACAAGGACATCAGCTACAACGGCAGCAAGTACCGTGTATTAAAAATAAATCAATATCGCCCGTATATGACATCTGAACTCGTTTCCGAAGCAAATTCAATTCAAGATGATAACGGCTACTATACAGGCAATACATACTATTTCAAATATGAGCCTTTAACATGGCGTGTCCTTGATCCTGATGAGGGCTATGTTATGTGCAACCAAATTATTGATTCGCAGGCGTATCATAACTTTATGTATAAAAGTAGCAATGAATGTTACAACAGCAAGGACTGCACAGCCTATGCTTCCGACTGGGTGACAAGCTCACTCAGAAAGTGGCTGAATAATGATTTTTACAATACTGCATTTACCTCTGGAGAAAAAGCGCAGATAGGTATATCACCTCTTGAAAACAAGAGCACAAAATCAAGTACATACGACAGCGGTGATACCAGTGACAAAATCTTCCCCATCTCATATAATGACGCAAGAAACAGTAATTACGGTTTCACTTCCAATAGAGCACGATGGCTCAAAGGCACGGATTACGCAAAATGTCAGGGATTATCGGTAATTTCGAGTTACGGCGGAAACTCTTGGTGGTGGCTGCGGTCGCCCGACAATTCCACCAATGCTAAGGTTGTCTGCTACGACGGCGAAGTGGTCTACTACAGCGGCGGTGTCTATACCGCTTCCAATGGCATTGTTCCGGCCTTCAAATTCAACCCGAAGTACAATGTCGGCGACACAATCGAGTTCGGCTCGTATCCGCAGTCGAAGGTCACAGACAGCGACCTTATCACGGCGATAGAGGCAGCCGGCGAAAGCATTGCTTGGGTAGATTACAACTACTACGCAGGCACAGGTAGTGCAGATGACGGAGAGATGAACCCCGTCGCAAAAATGATGCTCTACAAGGACATCAGCTGCAACGGCAGCAAATACCGTGCGGTTAAAATAAATCAATTACGTCCGTATGGCACCGGATGGACATCTTCCTCACAAAATTCATATCAAGACAATAACGGCTTCGACACAGGACGTACATATTACTTCAAATATGAGCCTTTGACATGGCGAGTTCTTGACCCGAGCGAAGGCTATGTAATGTGCAACAGTATTATTGATTCACAGGCGTATCAGAATTTTATTTATAAAAAAGGCAATGAATATTACAACAGCAAGGACTGCACAGCCTATGCCTCCGACTGGGTAACAAGCTCACTCCGTCAGTGGCTGAACAATGATTTTTATAATACTGCATTTACATCTGAAGAAAAAGCGCAGATAGGCATATCCCATCTTGAAAATAAGAGTACAAATTCAAGCACATATGACAGTGCAGACACCTACGACAAAATCTTCCCCATCTCCTATAATGACGCAATAAACAGTAATTATGGCTTCAATTCATCAGACAAAGCTACAGATACAGCACGACAGCTCAAAGGCACGGATTACGCAAAATGTCAGGGATTGAACGTAAAATCGAGTTCCGGAGGAACCTCTGAGTGGTGTCTGCGGTCGTCCGACAGATCCAACTATGCTGTGGGAGTCCGCTACGACGGCTTGCCGTCCTACATCTACATTGTTTATTACACTTATGTGGGCATTGTTCCGGCTTTCAAATTCAACCCGACTCCCGTTTCAATTCCCGTCAGCTACGAGCTTGACGGCGGAGCATGGACGGAGGGCTACACCGCACCGGCAAGCTATATGTCGAACAAAGCTCTTGCTCTTCCGACAGCGGAGAACCTGACGAAAACCGGCTACAGCTTTGTCGGCTGGGAGCTGCTCCCGACCTCCGGCGCAACTCAGATTTATAAGGCAAAATGGAAAGCGAACCAATACACGCTGACATTTGTCCTCGACAACGGCGAGAATGATGTAACCGTCACGCAGGACTACGGCACAACCGTAACAGCTCCGACACCGCAAAAGAAAGGTCACGAATTCATTGGCTGGGACAAGACTGTTCCTGCAACCATGCCTGCGGAGAATGTGACCTACACGGCACAGTGGGAAATCAACGAATACACGCTGACATTTGTCCTTGACAACGGCGAGAATGATGTAACCATCACGCAGGACTACGGCACAGCCGTAATAGCTCCGACGCCGACGAAAACAGGCTATATTTTCAAGGGCTGGGACAAGACTGTTCCTACAACAATGCCTGCGGAGAATGCGACCTACACGGCACAGTGGGAGGAGTGCGACCACAGCGGCAACACCAACCCGACAAGCTGCTCTCAGGATACGGAATGCTCGGTCTGCGGCGGCACGATTGCAGCCGATCCGCACAGCTACGGCAGCGACTGGAAGTACGACGAAACCGACCATTGGCACGAGTGCGTCAACGGCTGCGGAACAGTGACGGATAAGGCGAAGCACACCTTTGAATGGGTGACGGATAAAGAGCCGACCGAGTCCGAAACGGGCGTCGCGCATGAGGAATGCACGGTCTGCCACGCCACACGCAACGAAAACACCGTCGTCGAAAGGAACAAGACGAAGTGGGAGAAAATGTACGATTGCTTCATCTCCTTCATCGTAAAAATTATCAAAAAAGTCTTCGAGCTTCTCAAAGACATTTGCTGACAATGCTTCAGACAGAAGACTTCAGACAGAAGACTTTGGACAGAAGACTTTGGATTTTAGATTTTGCTGACGGCCTCTATCTTCTGCCTCCCCTTATTGTAAGGGGAGGGGAACCGCTTGCGGTGGAAGGGATAAAAAAGAAAAGAATACTGAGGTTGTTCTTTATCCCCACCGGCTCTACGAGCCACCTCCCCTTGAATCATTCAAGGGGAGGCTGATGTTAGATGTTAGATTTTAGACCTGCGATAGGAAAAAAGCAGTGTTTAATTCACGCACATCTAACATCCAGCATCTAAAATCTACAATCTATCATGCCTCCCCTTGATTGATTTCGAGGGGAGGCTTTTTAGCGGAGCGGGGGTATGATAGATTTTCTCATCTGCCTCCCCTTTGAAACAAGGGGAGGGGGACCGCTTGCGGTGGTGGGGATTTAAGACAGCTGTGCGTGTCGCCTTAGATTAAGGATAAAAGAATGTCAAGTGTTGTTTGGAAAGGTCACGCTGTTCTTTATCCCCACCGGCTCTACGAGCCACCTCCCCTTGAATCATTCAAGGGGAGGCA
>CAVELL010000051.1:0-15996 GCA_963616775.1 Eggerthellaceae bacterium
GCCATTTTCATCACCGCTTTTATTATATCACTTTCACGGCTTTAAGAAAAGAGCCCATATTCGCTTAATTGTTGACAAAAAGCGTTTCCGGTTGTATAATTTATATGAGTAAATTTGACTACGGAGGGCTTTTATGAACAACGAACCATTACACTTTAAAGACGGAAAATTTAAAATAATGCTTCTGGGCGATCTCCACGACCGCTACGATATGAAAAGCGAAAATGCGGTCAACAAAATGGACGACACACTTTCCCTCATCTCAAAGGGCATTTCGGAATTGAAACCCGACCTTGTTGTTTATATGGGCGACAACGCCGCTGCCGGTTCGGAGTATGAAATGCGATCGGTTATAAGCCGTATAACCTACCCCGTTGCGGTCAACAGTATTCCCTTTGACCTTGTTTTCGGCAATCATGACCGTGAGTGCGGCATTGACCTTAAAACGCAGCTCAAGCTGTACCGTGAACACGAAAACTGCTATGCCTATAATGCAGACGACAGTATTTCCGGTTACGGCAATCACAATTTGGTAATCAAGTCAAGCGATGGCAAAAAAGATGTGTTCAATCTCTGGTTTATCGACAGCAACGACCTTTACGAGGACAGATCCGTTTCATATTATGACACGGTACACAGCGACCAAATCGAGTGGTACAAAAAAACAGCCAAGGAGCTTGCCGACAAAAACAGCGGAAAGGTTGTCCCCTCCCTTGTTTTCCAGCATATCCCCGTTCCCGAGGAATACGGTCTGCTCCGCGAAGCAAAGCCCTATGAAAGGCTTGATGCGGTGCAGGGTCACAGAAGCTACTCTGACAAATACTATGTTCTCAAGCAGGAAATTGAGGGATATCTCGGAGAAGGTCCGGCGGTACCCGACATTAGCGGCGGCGAATTTGATGCATGGAAAGAAACGGGCGATGTGCTCGGCGCGTTTTTCGGTCACGACCACCTGAATGATTTTGTCGGTTATGTTGACGGAATACTTCTCGGTCAATGTAAAACCGCAGGCTTCCGCGTTTACACAGACGGATGCCGTTCCGGTGTACGAATGATTACCCTTGATGAAGAGAATCCCGAGAATATACAGACAAAAATGTACCATTTCAAGGATTTCGGTCTCAAGTGCAAGAGCCTTGACCCATACAAGAGAAACGTAACCGACAGACAGGATATGAAGCTCAAGGTGCTCGGCGCAGCGGTCGGAGCAACAGCCGCACTCACCGCGGCGGCAGTTGCAGCAAATAAAGTTTTAGGAAAAGCCAAAAAAGAGAAATAATTACATATACTAAGACCGGGGTTTGCGCTCCGGTCTATTTTTTACTGTCTCAAGGACTTTTATTTATGATGCTTATTTCTTTTGATGTCCAACCGCATAATATAAGCTGCAATAATTTGGATCGCACGGATTTCTGTGCCGGTCTGATTTCCGCAGAAGAGTTTTGCAATAAATACTCCGAGCTCGGCATAAGCTACCGCGAATTTATCGGCTTTGATTTCTCCGACAATTCTTTCAGAAGCTCGGTTTGCATCTTTGCGCAAAGCTTCGTTTTTTCAATAAAGGTAATCAGCGCAAGCAAGGAAATCAACGCCGAATGTCATTGTTGTGTTTATGCAGCCGAAAGCTTCGTGCTCATAATCACGGCAAGTGACGAGTGCAAAATTCTCTATAACTCATTTTATCAAGCGGTCAACAGTACACTGGGAGAGCCGATGACGTCGGAAAGGTTTATTTATCTTTATTTTGACGCTTTGATGTCGAACGACGGAAAAATGGCAGAGGAAACGGAATACAGCATTAACGAGCTCGAGGAAAAAGTCATAAAGGATATAAAATCGTCGAATGTAAACGAGCAAATTTTATTCTACAATAAAAAGCTTATGCTGCTGAGAAACTATTACGAACAGCTCATAGATATTGCCGAACGTCTTTACGAAAACGAAAACGGTCTGTTTGATTCGGCCAAGCTGTCCTACTTCCGAATGACAAGCAACAAGGCAGGCAGACTGCGTAATGAAATAAACCTCCTGCGCGAAAATCTCGTAAGGCTACGCGAGGCATATCAGGCGGGGCTTGACCTGAAAATGAACAGCACAATGACGCTTTTCACCGTTATAACAACGATTTTTCTGCCGCTGACGCTCATTACCGGATGGTACGGTATGAATTTTAAAAATATGCCGGAGTTAAGCTCAAGCTTCGGATATCCAAGCGTGATTGCCGTCAGCATATCCGTTGTATTGATATGCATACTGATATTCAGAAAGAAAAAACTGTTTTAACCCTTGACAAGGCAAAAAAGCGGTGTTATAATTCGTTCATATTGAAAAGCGATGATGAAGAGAAGTAACACATTCGATCATTCACAGTGAGCGGCAGACAGTGCGAACGCCGTAACAGAGCTTGTGCGAATAACACTTCGGAGCTTCAATCCGAACAGCTGAACAAGCCCGGTAGGTGCGACGCAGGCGCGGCGTTATTGCGTATGGCTTATTTGAGCCGTAAGGTGACTCAATATTGAGTAATTTAGGTGGTACCGCGGATACAAGGCTATTCGTCCTATGTTATGGGACGAATAGCCTTTTTTGTTCGTCAAATATGTTTTTCCCAAAAGGAGACCGGCTATGAAACACACAGACATCAAAGACATTCTCACAGACGAATCGTTTATCGGTAAGCAGGTTACCGTCTGCGGTTGGGTCAGAACCTCCAGAGATTCCAAAAATATGGCTTTCATCGAGCTTAACGACGGAACATCTCTCCCCCATCTTCAGATTGTTATCGACAAATCGAAGCTTTCCGATATCTCCGCATTTATGCCCGGCGGCACGGCACTCAGGGTTGAGGGCACGGTTGTCAAGGGTGCGGTCAGCAGCGCGGTTGAAATCAATGCCGAGGAGATAGGCGTTTTGGGTGAATGTCCCGGCGACTATCCGCTGCAAAAGAAGCGTTGTTCGCTTGAATTTCTCAGAACAATCCCCCACCTCAGAGTGAGAACCAACACATTCAATGCCGTTCTCCGCGTCCGTTCCGTTGCAGCGGCGGCAATTCACAGCTTTTTCCAGCAGAATAATTACGTTTACATTCACACCCCCCTGCTCACTGCTTCCGACTGCGAGGGTGCAGGCGAGGTTTTCAAGGTAACGACAATCGGTTATTCCGACAAATACAAGAGCGAAGATGAATACTATGCCGACGATTTCTTCGGCAGAAAGGCGGGACTTTCCGTATCCGGTCAGCTTGAGGGCGAGGTTGCCGCAATGGCAATGGGTAAAATTTATACGTTCGGTCCCTCATTCCGTGCCGAGAAGAGCAACACTCAGCGTCACGTTGCCGAGTTTTGGCACGTCGAGCCCGAAATTGCTTTTGCCGAGCTTGACGACGTTATCGAGGTTGCCGAAGCGATGATAAAATTTGTCCTCAGGGACGTAATCGAAAAATGCCCCGATGAGCTTGCTTTCTTCGAGAAGTTCTTTGAAAAGGGACTTTGTGAGAAGCTTCGGAAGATTGTTGACGGCGACTTTGAAAGAATCACCTATACAAAGGCTATCGAGCTTCTCAAAGAGTCCGACGTCAAGTTCCAATATCCCGTTGAGTGGGGCTGTGACCTTGCAACGGAGCACGAAAGATATATCACGGAGCAGGTATTTAACAAGCCAGTATTCGTTACGGATTACCCGAAAGAGATAAAATCCTTTTATATGAAGCAGAACCCCGACGAAAAGACCGTTGCCGCAACCGACCTCCTTGTTCCGGGCGTAGGCGAAATCATCGGCGGCAGCCAGCGTGAAGAGAACCTCGGCAAGCTTCTTTCCGCAATGGAAGAGCGCGGAATGACGCAGGACGAGTACAAGGACTATCTTGACCTGAGAAGATTCGGCTCCGTTCCTCACGGCGGCTTCGGTCTCGGCTTCGACAGAATCGTTATGTATATGACGGGTATGAGCAACATTCGCGACGTACAGCTTTATCCGAGAACCGTCGGAAACATCAGATAACCCGGGAGGACACAGAAATGAGAGGCTTACAGACAGTTGACGGATACAGCTCCGTCCTTACACTCAGAGAAACACAGAAAGCAATTAAGCTTGTTAAGGATACCTTTGCAAACGAGCTTGCCGACGCACTCAACCTTGAACGCGTCAGTGCTCCTTTTATCGTAAAAAAAGGAAGCGGAATCAATGACGACCTCAACGGTGTCGAGCGTAAGGTCGAGTTCGACATCAAGGAGATTGAGGGCACGGCCGAGATCGTTCAGTCACTTGCAAAATGGAAAAGAACTGCGCTCAAGGCATACGGTTACGGTGTTGACGAGGGTCTTTATACCAATATGAACGCCATCCGACGTGACGATGATTGCGACAACGTACACTCCATTTTTGTTGATCAATGGGATTGGGAGCGCGTAATCTCAAAGGAAGAAAGAAATGTTGAATTTCTCAAGGAAACAGTCAAAAAAATCGTCGGTGCAATTGACAACACACAGAAAATCGCTCACAAGGCTTTCCCTCAGCTCAAAAATGAGCTTGCGACGGATGTATTTTTCATCACGACGCAGGAGCTTGAGGATATGTACCCCGACAAGACCCCCAAGGAGCGCGAGGACATTATTGCAAAGGAAAAGGGCGTAGTATTTGTTATGCAGATCGGCGATCTTCTCAAAAGCGGAATCAAGCACGACGGAAGAGCCCCCGACTATGATGACTGGAAGCTCAACGGAGATCTTCTTTTCTGGAACGAAACACTTAAAAAGGCATTTGAAATATCGTCAATGGGAATCCGCGTTGATTCCGACAGTCTCGCTTACCAGCTCAAGGCGTCGGGAGCCGAGGACAGAATGAGATATGATTATCACAAGGGTATTGCCGAAGGAACTCTTCCCCTCACAATCGGCGGAGGAATCGGTCAGTCGAGACTGAGTATGCTTATTCTCGAAAAGGCTCATATCGGCGAGGTTCAGGTCTCTCTCTGGCCGGAGAAGATGGTTGAGGACTGCAAGGCAAACGGAATAAATCTTCTTTGATAACATTATAACGCGGGACTTTCGCATAGCGGTGCGTCAGTCCCGTTTGAGACTTTCGACCGGCATTCGCTTAATTTCTTGACTTTACTGTATATAATATAGTATAATATTATGAAAATATATTGGTGGTGAAGCTATGAATTCTTATATCAATCCCCTTACTTATCAAACTACCCAGTCTTTGGTTGAAGAGCTTAACAAGAGCTATAAAATAAATCCGGAATATTTCAATCGCTTCAATGTTAAAAGAGGTCTGCGCAACTCCGACGGAACCGGCGTCATGGCAGGCATTACAAAAATCAGTTCGGTTGACGGCTACTACATAGACGACGGTGAAAAGGTACCCAAGGAGGGTCGCCTCTATTTCCGCGGTTTTGATATGCAGGAAATTGTAAAGCATTGTCAGGAGGAAAACCGTTTCGGCTTTGAGGAGGTCGCATGGCTGCTGATTTTCGGCTCGCTTCCGACCGTCGAGCAGCTCACACGCTTTAAGGATATTCTTGCCGTGAGCCGTAATCTTCCCGAGGATTTCATCGAGGACACAATGATGAAAGCCCCATCCCCGAACATAATGAACAAAATCACAAGAACTGTGCTTGCTCTCTATTCCTATGACGAATCGCCCGACGATACATCGCTTGCCAACGTTGTCCGTCAATCGGTACAGCTTGTCGGTCAGCTTCCCGTTATTATGGCATACGCTTATCAGGTAAAGCGGCGTCATTATCTCAAAAAGAGTATGTATATCCACCCTGCAAAGCCGGATCAGTCAACGGCGGAGACAATTCTTCGCTCGATACGTTCAGATAAGATGTTCACCGACGACGAGGCAAAGCTTCTCGACCTTTGTCTTATGGTGCATGCCGAGCACGGCGGAGGTAACAACTCGACCTTTGCAACAAGAGTTCTGACCTCCAGCGGAACGGACACCTACGCCGCCATTGCGGCAGGTATGGGTTCTCTCAAGGGACCGAAGCACGGAGGAGCCAACATTAAGGCTGCCGAAATGATAAGAGACATCCGGGAAAATGTTGCCGACCCGACAGATGAAGGTCAGGTTGCCGACTATCTCGCCAAGATAATCAGGAAAGAAGCCGGTGACGGTTCGGGACTCATCTACGGTATGGGTCATGCCGTATACACGCTTTCCGACCCGCGCGCCGTAATTCTTAAGGAAGAGGCTCGCAAATATGCCGAGGAACACGGCTTTACGGAAAAATATAAGCTGATTGAAACCATTGAACGTCTTACCCCTGAGGTTTTCCTCAAGGAAAAGGGAAACAAAAAACCGATCTGTGCGAATGTTGACCTTTACTCGGGCTTCATATACGAAATGCTGAATATTCCGGAGGATCTCTATACTCCGCTTTTCACAACGGCAAGAATTGCCGGCTGGACGGCACACAGGATTGAAGAGCTTGCAACAGGCGGCAGAATCATACGTCCGGCTTACAAGAGCGTTATGGCAAGAAGAAAGTACGTGACCATTGACCTGAGAGTACCCAAGTATGCTCCGGATCAGGGCTATGTTCCTTACGAAGAAAGAACTATCAAGGGGGAATAAAATATGAAAGGCAAAAGCGATATAATCTATAAATTTCCGCTTTTCTGCTCTCTTTTTGCTCTGATTGCCGCAGTGCCGCTGAGAGTTTACCAATATTTTAAAATTCTTGAGCCCGAAACAGGATTCTATAATAAAATAGATTTTTCGGTTTATGTCATATATATACTCCTCGGAATCGCCATGGTAATCGGAATTGCAATTCCCCTAATAAACCGTAAACGCATTATCACGGTCTCGCAGCCGAAAAAATCCTCGGTATTCCTCGTCGTTTCGATTATCCTCGCCGTGACACTCATCATAGATTCGGCAACTCAGCTTGTCGGTTATTTTGACCTTTACGAGCAGGCTGTTTCAAGCTCCGCACAGGTTACGCAATACGTTAAAGACCAGGGCGGCAATATACTTTTGATTCAATCCGTTTTCGGAGCAATCGCCGCAATATACTTTTTTGTTACGGGGCTTGCCGTCGGTATCGGCAATTCGGACGGAACAAAATTCAAGGTGCTTGCTTTTGCGCCTGTTTTGTGGTGTATATTCAAGCTGCTTTACAGATTCAAAAGGACAATAAGCTTCGTCAACGTTTCCGATCTTTTGCTTGAGCTGTTTGCAATTGTATTTTTAATGCTGTTTTTCCTTGCTTTCTCCCAGGTTGTGTCGGCCATCGACGCATCGGATGTTTACTGGAAGCTGTACGCCTACGGTGTTCCCGCGGTTACATTCTCGCTTATGTGCTTCCTGCCGCGCTTTATAGTTATGGCTGTCGGTCATTCCGATCTGCTCTGCACGCATCACGGCATTTCCTACAGCGACTTGGGCGTTGCGATATACATTATCTATGCCCTGCTTTCAAGAGCGAAGGCTCAGACAAACAATTCGCCGGAACAATCGGAGTAATTTATGTTTTTTGACAATGTTTTAATAACGGCTCGCCAAGTCGGTATACTCTATGTTATGGTGCTTGTCGGGGCAATCTGTGATAAGGTCGGTTTGTTCACCGAAAAAACAGGACGAGCCTGTACCGACTTGCTTTTCTATATAATCACTCCGAGCGTTATAATAAACTCGTTTTTGACGCGCGAATTTACAAAGGACAGCGGAATCAAGCTTCTCATCGCCGTGGGCTGCGGTTTTCTGATGCATTTTGTTGCCATCGCCCTGAATACATTTCTTTTTTCCGATGGTGACAGGGACAAAAGCTGTGTTTACAGATACGGCGCAATTTACGGTAACGTGGGATATATGACGCTTCCGCTGACCGAAGCAATCCTCGGTGCTGAGGGTGTGTTCTACTGCTCTGCCGTGATTATGGCTTTTAATGTCGTCTCGTTCACGCACGGCGTATTTATGATGGATAGCGGCAAAGGCTTTGATGCTAAGAAGTTGATACTCAATCCGGGTGTCATTGCCGTGCTTGTCGGGCTTCCTTTTTTTCTGTTCAAGGTTTCCCTGCCCGAGCTTATCACCAAGCCCGTTGATTTCATTGCAAACACACAAACACCCGTTGCAATGATTATTTTCGGAACGTTTCTTTCAAACACACATCTTAAAAGCATTTTCAAAAACAAAAAAATTTTTCTTGTCGCATTGTCAAAGCTGATAGTCTTGCCTGCAATTATGATAACAATTTACCGCGTTATCGGGCTCGGCGGCACACTGTTGACGGCACTGGCTATATCCTCATGTGCTCCGTCGGCCAACAACACGGTGCTTTTCTCCGCCAAATACGGCAAGGACGCCGGACTGGCATCGCAGCTTGTAGCAACGGTCAGCTTCATCTCAATAATAACAATGCCGATAATTATTGCGGCGGTGCAAACCATCGCATAGGATTTGATAATATGATTGAACGTATCATTTCTGAAATTACCCCCGTTTACGGCTTCTGCGACTTTGAACCGTTCAGGGACAAGCTCATAAGCTGCCGTGCAAAAGGCAGACTTCCCGACAACGCAAAAAGCATTATCGTTATGCTTTTCCCCTATTACCTCGGCGAGGAGCAATACGCGAATATCAACATTTCACGCTATGCCGTTGTCAAGGATTATCACCTTGCTGTCAACGGAGCGGTTGAATCCGGACTTCAAAAGCTAAAGGACGCATACCCCGACGAACAGTTCGTTTTCTTCACCGACAATTCGCCTATACCCGAGGTACAGGCGGCAACGGACGCAGGACTGGGCGTCAAGGGCAAAAACCGCCTGCTTATCAACAAGGAATACGGTTCGTGGTTTTTTATTTCGGAAATCGTCACAACAATGCAGCTTCCCGTAGCAAAGAAAACAGAGTCGCATTGCCTGAACTGCGGTAAATGCATTGCCGCCTGCCCCACCCGCGCTCTTACCGAAAACGGCTTTCAAAAAGAGCTTTGCCTTTCCGATATAACTCAGCGCAAGGGAGAGCTTACTCCCGAGCAACGGGATTTAATTAAAAAAATAGGCTGTGTATGGGGCTGTGATATATGTCAGACGGTCTGTCCGATGAACAAAAACGCAAAGATCAATCCGTCCGAAATTTTCCTGGACGGAATAGAAACTACGGCAAAAACAGATAATATTTCCGACAGAGCCTATGCATGGCGAGGCGAAAAAGTGATAAAAAGAAACCTTGAAATTATAGAAGGAGGCAACTCATGAAACTTTTAATTGCAGTTATCAACAGCGACGACGCCCACAATGTTCTCAACGAGATCACCAAAGCCGGTTTTTACGCAACAAAGCTTTCCACAACGGGAGGATTTCTTCGCGCAGGAAACCTCACTCTTCTCATGGGTGTCGATGACGAAAAGGTAGATGAGCTTCTTGAAATTCTCAGAGTAAACTGCCGCAAGCGTGAAGAGCTCACCCCAGTCGTTCCGACATATTCGTCCGGCATTGTCAATGCAATTCCGGTTAAAATTACCGTCGGCGGCGCAACTGTTTTTGTTCTTGACGTTGAACAGTTCCATAAAATGTGATGATAAGCATATCTGAAACAGGGATTGAAAACAGTCTCGCCGAAAATATCGAGGGACTTATATCGAACGGCAGACTTCCCCATGCGATTATGCTGCGCGGAGGAAGCTGTGAGCAACGATGCCGCCTTTCGGAATTTCTTTCGCTTGCATTTGTGTGTGAAAGCGACGAAAAGCCCTGCGGTGTGTGCCGTCATTGCCTGAAAGCGAAAAGCGACAGTCACCCCGACATAGTCACGGTTGACCCGACGGTTCAAAATGAAAAAACGTTCAAGATAAGCCTTGTCCGTGAGATGAAGGACGACGCATATATCATTCCGAACGAGGCGCAGAGAAAAGTATATATTCTTCGCTTCGCCGACAAGATGAATATTCAGGCACAGAACGCTCTTTTGAAGCTGATTGAGGAACCGCCGTCTTACGCAAGATTTATTTTTGAATGCGAAACATCTTCTCCGTTTCTCGAAACAATAATGTCGCGCGTCACTCTGTTTGACCTCGGTGCCGACGTATATGATATATCGAGTGAGCTCAGGCAGAAAGCCGACGAGACTGCGGCTCGCCTTGCCGCGGCTCTGCTGAATCCGACAGAATATGAATTTATGAAAATAACCGCCGAGTTCGAAAAGGACAAAAATCTTTTCGAACCGACTCTACCGGCTTTACAGCTCATTTTCCGCGACGCGGTTGTTATAAAAGCCGGCAGCGGAATAACTCTCTCCGAGCATTCCGATATCAGCCGCGAAATGGCTTCCAAGCTGACAATGCGTGCGCTGATAAGGCTTACGGAGCAGACGGATTCCTTCAAGGAATCAATTAACAGAAATGCAAATAAAAATTTATTGATCACACGTTTTTCGTCCGTAATGAGGAGAACGGCGAACGAAAGATAATTTTTCACATAAAAGGAGGCAAACTATGTCCGAAGTTGTAGGAATACGATTTAAAGAAGTCGGCAAAATATATTATTTTGACCCGCTTCAATTTAAGCTTAACAAAGGCGACCGTGTTATCGTCGAAACAGTACGTGGAATCGAGTGCGGCGAAGTCGCCCTCAACAACAAGGAGGTTGACGAGGAGGAAATCATAAAGCCCCTCAAGCCGATTATTCGGGTTGCTACCCCCGACGATCTCAAGGTCATTGAAAAAAATAAAAAGAAAGAAAAAGATGCGTTTGATATCTGTCTTAAAAAAATTGCGGCGCACGGTCTTGATATGAAGCTCATCGACGTTGAATATACCTTTGATTCGAGCAAGGTAATTTTCTATTTTACGTCGGACGGCAGAGTTGATTTTCGCGAGCTTGTCAAGGATCTTGCAAGCGTTTTCAGAATACGAATTGAGCTGCGTCAGATAGGCGTTCGTGACGAATCGAAAATGAAAGGCGGACTGGGAATGTGCGGCAGACCGTTCTGCTGTAACAGCTTTCTCGGCGATTTTCATCCCGTATCCATAAAAATGGCTAAGGAGCAGGGACTCTCCCTCAACCCGACTAAAATCAGCGGAACCTGCGGCAGGCTTATGTGTTGTCTGAAATATGAGCAGGAGGCTTACGAGCATATGCTGCGTGTAACGCCAAAGGTCGGTGCCATCGTTGACACAAGCTCAGGCAGAGGAACGGTCGTTGAGGTCGATATGCTCAAGGGCATTCTCAAGGTTCGACTTGACCGCAGCCCCGAAGCCGCGCCGGCCACATACCATCGCCGCGACGTCAAGCTCATAAGGGATAAGAAAATAACAGTCAATAAATCCGAAATGGCAGCCTTAAAGGAGATCGAAGGTTAAATCAATGAAAAAGATCAATTTAAAAATCGGAGGAATGAGCTGCAGCGCGTGCTCCAACGGACTGGAAAAATATTTGAATAAACAAATCGGGGTTATTTCGGCAAGCGTTAACCTCGTTATGGCTAACGCTCTCATCGAATACGATGAGAGTGTTCTCAATAGAAAAAAAATCGAAAAATTTGTAAAGGAGGCAGGCTTTGAAAGCCTCGGACTTTACGATGAATTTGAAAAGAGCTCATCACCCCAAGCTTCAAAGCTCTCATTCATAATTTTCACCGTTCTTGCGGTCATTCTTATGTATGTTTCAATGGGCTCAATGATCGGTCTGCCGGAAATTCCGTTTTTGGCAATGCACACACACGACAAAGCCTTTGCATCGGTGCTTCTTCTGCTGACAATACCATTCCTCGGATACGGCTTTGATATCATCAGAAGCGGATTCAAAAATCTGTTTCACAAAACGCCGAATATGGATACTCTTGTAACACTCGGTGTCCTCACAAGCTTCTTTTACAGCGTATATTCCGTCGTGATGATTTTTACGGGTCATCATCATTATATACACAACCTGTATTTTGAATCTGCGGCAATCGTCATTTACTTCATTAAGCTTGGCAGATACATTGATTCGGTCAGCAAGGACAAAACAAAAGAGGCGGTGCAGAGCCTTGTTCAGATTACACCCAAGGACGCTGTTATAAAAACCGCCGACGGTGAAAAAAAGGTCACCATAGACGAGATTCAAAAAGGCGATACCGTCGTTTGCCGTCCCGGAGAACGAATCGCCGTTGACGGAACAATAGTCTCCGGCAAAACCCACCTTGACGAATCGTTCATTACAGGCGAGAGCAAGCCGGCAGCCAAGGAGGTCGGCGCAAGGGTTATCGCGGGAAGCATCAGCTACGACGGATATATCGAATACACCGCCGAGCGCATCGGTAAGGAATCCACGATTTCCGAAATCGTGCACATCGTCACCGAAGCATCTTCGGCAAAAATTCCGCTTGCGAGAATCGCGGATCGCATAAGCTCTTATTTTGTGCCTGCAATAATGGCAATCGCCGCACTCAGCTTTATCGGCTATCTCATTGCGGGACAGGGCGTCAACATTGCGCTCAAGACCTTTGTAACTGTGCTTGTTGTTGCCTGTCCGTGCAGTCTCGGTCTTGCCACTCCCCTTGCGATAGTTGTGTCCGAGGGTCGGTGTGCCAAAAACGGTATACTCATCAAGAAAGGCGACGTTCTCGAATCAGCTTCAAAAATCAACAAGATTATTTTTGACAAGACGGGAACCCTCACCTACGGCAATCTCAAAATTTCCAAAATTCTTTCGTTCGGCATAATCGGCGAACAGGAAATGATGTCGCTTGTATGCTCCGCAGAGGTCAAGTCAAGTCACCCGATATCCCGTGCATTTTCCGACTACGCGAACGAAAAAAAGCTTCAAATTGTTGAGCCCGAACAATTTGAAAACGTTGACGGAATGGGTATCCGCGCCGTCATCGACGGCAAAAGCTACCTTTTCGGGAACGCTAAGCTTCTCAACAAATACGGAGTAAACAATGACCGTCTCGCCGAAGCAAACGCTCTCGCCGAAAGCGGAAACACGCTTGTCTATGTGAGCGACGGTAAAAAAATACTTGCCGTAATCGGTATTAACGACATCATCCGAGAGAACACGGACGTGCTCATTAAATCGCTTAAAAAGGCTCATATTGAGCCGATAATGCTCACAGGCGACAACGAGCAGACTGCAAAAAAAATTGCTGCGCAGGCAGGCATAGAGCATATTATTTCGGGAGTTCTTCCTGCCGAAAAAGGCAATGTAATAAAGGAGCTTAAAGCCGAGGGTGACAAGGTTATGATGATAGGTGACGGAATCAACGACTCCCCCGCCCTTGCGCTGAGTGACATCGGTGTGAGCATAAACAGCGGCTCCGACATTGCAATGAACTCGGCAGACGTTATTTTGATGCATGATGATTTGATGAAAATTCCCGAACTTATCAACACAAGCAAGGCGACCGTCCGCAACATTAAACAAAATCTCTTCTGGGCGTTCTTCTACAACTGCCTGATGATTCCGATTGCAATCGGTGTGCTTTCCCGCTTTGACATAACAATCAACCCGATGATTGCGGGTCTTGCAATGACGCTGAGCAGTCTCACGGTTATTCTGAACGCATTGAGATTAAGAACCTCAAAAAAATAAAAAAGGAGGAATCACTATGTTATTCGGCAAAGAAAAAATAACAAAAGAAATAGGCATTGACGGAATGAACTGTATGCATTGTGCCGCCAAGGTCGAAAAGGCTCTCGCCTCTCTGCACGGTGTCAGCGACGCCAAGGTTGAGCTTGAAAACAAAAGAGCCATTGTAAAGCTCAAGCAAGATATTGACAGCGCAACACTTAAAAGCACCGTCGAAGAACTCGGATATACGGTAACGGAAATCGGCTAAAAAGCAGCGACAAGATCACGAATGACCTTGTCGCTGTTATTTCTAAAAAATCAAAGCATTGAACAGCCGTAGCTGTTGATAAGAGCGTCAATTCTGACGCCGCTCTTGCAAAGCGGACAGTCCATAGCAGAATGACTTTCGTAGTCGGGAAGATCGTGCGGATCAAATACCGAAACAACAGGGAAGCCCTCGCACTCCTTGAGAGTGGCGAATATCGAAGCAATGCCGACAGGAGTTCCGGAATAATATCTTACAGCCTCAAATGCCGTCTGTGCCGTACTGCCCGTAACGACCGACGCGGCAAGAATAAGGACCTGCTTGCCTTTAATCATCTGCACAATATTATCACGGAACAAAAACTGGTTGCTCACCGTGTATTCCGGAGAAAGCACATTTATTTCCTTGTTTGCGTTAATGCTTGCAAGGTCATTTTTTGTAAGCTCGTTTGCAAGGCAGGTGCCGATAACCTCGGTTCCGTCAAGGCAAAGAACCGTGTCAACCACTTGGTGGAGCTTGTAGCTCGGTGCAATAGCCTTAGCAACCGCCTTTGCCTCGGAGAGGCATGACTTTTGCGAAGTAATATCTATATAGTAGTTAAGGTGACTTCTTCCGGCAACAAAATGTCCCTTGTATCCGCTGAGATAAAGATGCGGAATTTTTGTTTCAATTTTAAATTTTTCACTTAATGCCATAATATTATCTCCTCTCTTTGCTTTATTTTATTTTATCACGGCGTGAAAACAAATGCAATATTAAAAATTATTTTAATCGTAAGGTCGCAAGTCCCCCTTCTGCGGTCTCTCTGTACCGTCCGGGAATATCCTTGCCCGTTTTGCGCATCACTTCAATAACCTCGTCAACGGATATCTTTCTTGAATCGCTGAGGAAGCTGGCAAGGCTGACCGCGTTTATCGCTCTCATCGCCGCAACCGCATTCCTTTCGATGCACGGAATCTGAACAAGACCGCAAATCGGGTCGCAGGTCAAGCCGAGGTGATGCTCAATAGCTATTTCGGCGGCATATTCGATTTTGCCGAGCTCAAGCGAAAACAGCTCGCCCAAAGCGGCGGCAGCCATTGCACACGCCGTACCGATCTCCGCCTGACACCCGCATTCGCTGCCGGAAATCGAAGCATTTGTCTTGATTAGGTTCCCGATTACTCCGCCTGTTTCCAACGCTCTGACAATTTCAAGATCACTGTATCCCCGCTTCATCTGCTGATAGTAAAGAACCGCAGGCATAACACCTGCCGAGCCGCAGGTCGGTGCGGTAACGATTGTTTCGCCGTCGGCGTTCTGCTCGCTGACGGCGAAAGCATAGGCGGAAACCAATCGGTTTTCCTTTGTTTGTGCGCTCTCGTCTATGTGCTGCATATTGAAAAGTTGCTTCGCTTTTTTCTTGACCCTCAGTCCGCCGGGAAGAATGCCCTCGCTTTCAAGACCGATGTGAATACACATCTTCATCTGACGCCAGGTGTCCGTAAGATAGCTCCTTATCTGCTCACCCTCGACCTCCTCAACATACTGCCAAAGACGTAATCGCTTGTGACTGCAATACTCGGCAATTTCCGAAAAAGTTGCCAACTCATATACTTTGGGTGGGTCAACGCTTTCATGTCCGACGATCTCGATCTTGCCTCCGCCGACGCTGAGCACTCGTATACGTTGGGTCATCTCGCCGTTCTTGAAAGCCAGCAAATCCATTGTGTTCGGGTGCGGCAGCTCTGTTTCACTATTGTTAAAAACAACTTCACAAGGCGTCGGAGCGAGAGTAACCTTGATGACCTTATCCGTGCCGTGTCCGACTCCCGTTTTGGACAGCGAGCCGTAGAGAATCGCTTTGAACGCGTCGGCATTCGGATTCTGCTCCTTGAATATCCTGCACGCCCTTTCGGGACCCATAGTATGCGAGCTTG
Source organism: Eggerthellaceae bacterium (assembly GCA_963616775.1). Classification (GTDB taxonomy): domain Bacteria; phylum Bacillota; class Clostridia; order Oscillospirales; family Acutalibacteraceae; genus CAG-488. The sequence goes on from CAVELL010000051.1 coordinate 15,699, forward strand.
AGGGACCTCTGCCGGTTCGGTACAGCTCATTCAGCGATTCCATTTTTTTAACTTCCATAATAACCACCCAAACATTATTTACCCTCGAATATATTATCATTATACCCACATTTTTGCAATACCTTGTCATAAATAAAAAATTGTATATTTTTTGTATGTCTTTACCAAAAAGGAATTTAAGGCAACACCGCACAAATTGAAGCGCACGCCTCAATTTGTGCGGTGTTGCCTTAAAAATAATATTGTACATTAGTCAATGATGTGAGACCAAAAAAATGAAAAAAGAAAAAGAGTTGAT
>CAVELL010000052.1:0-4611 GCA_963616775.1 Eggerthellaceae bacterium
CGGTTCCGTTGCCGTAGGTAATACGGTTGTTACGCTGTTGTGCGTCGTAGCCGTAGGAAACTATCGACTGCCCGTTCTCGGAATCGGCACTGCCCGCAACCTTGATGTTGGATACATTGCCAAAGGTATTGTACTCAAAGGTATACACCGAGCCGCTGTGCGACATTGAGGTTATTCTGTCGCCCGAATAGGTATATTCGGCAGACATTGTATTGCCCGAAGAAAGTCCGCTGACCGCCTGAGTAACCCTTTCAAGTGCGCCGACCGCGTTGTAGGTATACTGCATCAGATTGCTCTGCGCACCCGTCAGCGAATAGGAATCGAGCAAGCCTGTATTTGCATTGTAATGGTAATAAACCGTGTTGCCTGCGCTGTCCGATGAGGACGCAAGATAATTCCTGTTTTCGGTATAAGTATTCGACACGTTTGTCAGCACCTTGCCGCCGTTTGAAATCGTGTCGGTCAGCAAATCACCGTTACTGTTTTTGGTTGTGTTTCTGCTTCTTTCCTGTCGGCAGCCGAAGCAATTGCAGTCAACATTATCCTCGAAGCAATCACAGTTGTAGTAGACCTCCATCTCCACGGAATCTACTGTTACGGTATGAGCCTGCGTGCACTGAGCGCAGGAACAGCCGCACTGCTCAAGGCGGTATGTCGTTCCGCCGACCGTGACCGTCTCGCTCTGTTCGTCGTAAGAGTTGGTGGTGATTTCCTCATCTTCCGCTTCGGCGCAGTAGCTTTCCGTCGATTTAACAAGGCGCAGATCGTCAATAATCGCAAAGTGAACCTGATTGTCAAGCAGTATTGCCGCCTTTGCGTTTTCAACGGGCTCATTGAGCTTGAACGAAACCGCCGTGAACTGCCAGTTTGCTCTGACGTATGGGCTGAAATCGCTCTTGGCAATGACCGTGCCGCTGCCGTCAAGAATTGCAATGGCAAAGGTTCTGTTCTCGTGGGCATAGCCGTGGATATATGTGCCCGTGGACGTGTATGCGTCGTTTCTTGCCCAGCCGGACAGGGTGTATACCTCACCCTCCGCATTTGCCGCAAGTGTCGGAAGTGTGCGGTAGACCCTTACGTTCGTGTTAATCCTTCCCCTGACGTAACACGTTCCCTCGCCGAGATTATCAAAAGAGGGGTGTGCAAAGGCATCCACGCCGTCGCTTATTGTGTTTCTGTTCGCCGGCGTCTGTTCCCAACCGTCACCCGACGAAAAATCGCCGTTGACAATGAGATTTTCCGTGTTCTCTCCGTTGGTGGAATAGGAAACAACATCGCCGCTGCTGTCATATTCAGTATAAGAGAAATTTCCTCTGTTGTCAACACTTGATGTTTTTCCCGTATTTCTGTCATACTGCTGCAGAATAACGTAAAGCGAATCATAATACAATCCGTCGTATGTCAGACTGCGCTGATGCACGGAGTCGTAGCTTATTTCAATGCTGTGCAGCTTACCGCCGGTGCTTGTGTATTTCCCGACGCTTCTTATTCTGCCCTTAAAATAGGTAAGCCTGAGATAGGAGCCGTCAACATTGACCATCTTAGTCAAAAGATTGTCGGAATTATACTCGTAGCTGACTTCCTCGCCGTCCGGATAGATTATCTTCGTCAGCTGTCGGACGCCGGAATCCGTGAGAGTATAGTCGTAATCCACACCGACATTGACCGCACCGTTTTTGGTGTTCACGGAAATCAAAGAATTGTCAGCCAAGGTTACGGTCAGCTTATCGGCAAGCGGTTTTCCGTTTGCGTCATTCGTGCCTTTCCAGTTATATTTTCTTCCCGTGCCGTCCGTTATCGCAGAAATCGTGGACGACTTCGCTCCCTTGAACGTTATATTCGCGGTTCCTTCTCCGCCTTTGCTCGCAATTGCACAAACTCGCTGAGCACTGTCAAGCGAATAAATACTATCCGATGTCTCTATTTTCATTCCGGCGTAATTCGTGTGCGCCGTGTCATCTTTTCTGACCCAAAGGCACTTGTCGCTGTCGCCGATAACCGACTTGTAGTAGACATAATCCTCGGCATACGACGAAGTGAAGCTTTCGGGTATTGTCCCGTATTCGCTGTCCGAAGTGACAACCTCGTAAAAATACGTCCTTTCGCCGCCGGCGTCGACAAGCGAAAAGGCATTTCTCTCCACGTTGTTGTACTTCACGATGCCTGCGCTAAACATTTTCATAAAGTGACTGTTTATCCAGTAAGCACCCGTGTAAAGTCCCGTATCGACGCCCGAGCCCCACGGATTGTAAATCTCGCCCGCTTCAACGGGCATAACGTTACCGTTCAGACGGAGATCGCTTCGTTCAACATAGTATCTGCCGCTGTATTTGTTCAGATACAAGGTTCCCGCACGCCCCATATCAAAGCTTTCAACGTCATCGTCCGTAAATCTGTTCGGCTGAGCGTAATCAATCTCAAACCACGGTCTGTAGGTTGAGTAATTCAGTGATGTTTCATTGAAAATCTTTGTGTTGCACGACGTGTCGCTGTACGGCGTAAACGCAACGCCGTAATTCGTCTTGAAGCCCATCGACCACTTGTTTGCCAAGTCGGTTATGTCCCAAACATACCTTTTCATCGGCTCGTTTGCGTGAATGACATTAAAATCCAAAACAGTCGGCAGCTTTGAAGCCGTCGAAGCTGTTGCGGCGTCCCACGGCGCACTGATTTCGTGAACCGCGATTGTGTCATCATCACCCAACGCTGCACAGGAAAGAGAGACCTCCGCACCGGTGATGATATAATCGGAGCCGAGACTTGCAAGGAAGCTGTCCGTCAGCCTGATGTACAGCTCCGTGCTGTTTTCCGAATCCTTTTGAATGTAATAATACCTCTCCCTTTCGGTTTCGGACGCACTGCCTGTGCCGACCTGATTTGTCACAAAAAGTCTTTGCTGATACACCCTGACCGTCGGGTCTATCGTCACCGGATAAGCGCGATCGGGGGACGATAGCCATTCCGTATTCGGAGAATATTTCAGGGTATATGTACCGTTTGAGCCCTCAGCAAGGGAAACGCTTATGTCCTCGCAAAGGTTTCCCTCGGAATCAAGCATATACGGCGCGTCAATAACGAACTTAACGTTCGAGTCCTCATACACATACACGCTTCCGTCGGAATTGAGCATCATCGTGCCCGAAGCAGAAACGGTATAAACATATTCCTGCGTCGAAATCGGCTTTGAGTTCAGAATTATGCTCTCTTTGAGCGAATCGGAGTTTAATTCGTATTTTAAATCCGTAGCTGTGGCTATGTTCCTGTACTCGACCGAGGATACCGTATTTACGGAGTCTATAAGCTCCGGTGCGCCGTTTTCCGCCGAATTGTCTATGACCGCACCGGAATTTCCGACATTGTTCACAGCAAATGAAACCGTACTCTCCCCGTCCGAAATCGAAACGTTGTTTTCGGGGTTCAATACAGTCGGAAAGCTGACAGAAAAGCTGTTTTCCTTGTTTGTGATTCTGTCGTTTACCCTGAGAAGTGTATTGTCGATTTCCTTCCACTCACCGTTGTCCTCATAATGAATCGGCTCAGAAGTAATGACAGCCGTGAACGAGCCGTCCTCCCTCTCAAAGACCTTGGCATTTTCATCTCGCTTGTCAATTACTTCGCCGATAATCGGTGACTTTTCTTTCTTATCAGACTCGAGCTCAACCGTTTTCATAAGCTGAGTTTCGTTATACTCCTCCGCAAAAACCGTCATCGGAAGAAGCCCGATTACCATTATAACCGTCAGAATAACCGCAATTATTTTCATAAAAATACTGTGTTGATTCATAGTAACACACCTTTTAATTTATCCTCCATATTTTACCCAGTTTAATAGCAACTTATCATTTTGGATAAGCATAAGAAACAACCGTTTCCGAACCCGCAGTGAATGTAACCTTTAATCTGTAATCCGCAAGAACATTGATAAGTCTTTCTTTCTCAGCTGTTAGGAAGGTTCCTGTCTTAGATACATTCCATGTTTCTATCGTCTGATATGTTCCGCTTTTTTTCTTTTGCAATTCCATCTTAATCTTCAAAGACATTGATTTACTTGCGTGCAGTGTTGCAGAAGAAGTTGAGTTTATACCTGAGATATCCAATGCGCAGCTTTTAACTGAGATATTTGTGTATATAGGATTTACAATCCCTGCGTCAGCCGAATTCATGTTTACTGCAATCACTGTCATTGATCCGCAAATAAGCAAACACATAGCAAAACATATCATTCTTTTTAAAATTTTTCTTATCATGATGATAAGCCCTCCTAAAATATATTTGTACATATATGTTCGTTTTTACAATTTGTGACAATAAAACAGAGAAGCTTTTTTAACTTCTCTGTTTTGCACAAATATTTAATTGAACAATTGTTAATTATCACTGGTTGAAATTGCAATTTTGATCAATTCCTGCTTTGAAATATTTCCTGAAATCACATACCTGTATCCGTTTTCTTCCCATGCAAAACCTTGACCATGCTCCGTTTCGCCAAATTCAATGTAATCATTTCCATTTATTTGAATTACTTTGATCTTCTCATATTCTGTATTTATGTCAATTTTCGAAGCATTTGTCTGCTTTGTAATAACAAAAAAATTATCTTCCTTTATATAT
>CAVELL010000053.1:0-96947 GCA_963616775.1 Eggerthellaceae bacterium
GTCTATCCTGTCCCTCTCTCTTTGCGTAACTTTTCACGGTTTTAGGAAAAGAAACTATAAAAAATAATGATTGACACAGGGGGATTTTTATTATATAATATCTCAACGTGAGTGCGCATACGTTTCGGTATGTGTATCTCGGAATAATCAAGTACAGTTTTGAAACGGAGGTCAGAGGTATGAAAAGAACTTACCAGCCTAAGAAGCGTCACAGAAAAATGGAACACGGTTTCCGTAAGAGAATGTCTGACAGAAACGGACGCAAGGTTCTTGCTCGTCGCCGCGCAAAGGGCAGAAAGCAGCTTACTTACTAATTTACGGTATTTGCCCACCGTTGAACGGATTTGATATTTTTGCCTGAGAAGTATACGATATTAAAGCAAAATAGCGATTTCCGAAGAGCTTACGGCAGAGGAAAATCATTTTCTGATCCTGCGTTGGTTACTTACGTTTTAAAAAATAACCGCGCGGGAGCTTGTCGTATGGGCATAACCACAAGTAAGAAGATCGGCAATGCGGTTGAAAGAAACCGCTCCAGAAGAGTCATCAGGGCAGCGTTCAGGGACATTTTTCCGTCTGTCAAGGGCGGATACGATATTGTTTTTGTTGCCCGAAGCAAAACCGGGTATCTTAAAAGCACAGATGTTTCAAAGGTTATGAATAAACATCTTGCCAAAGCGGGCGTGATTTTAAAATGAGAAGCTTTCTCATCAGATGCATCAAGTTTTACCAAAGGCACATTTCGCCTCATCTTCCGCCCATGTGCAGGTATTATCCGACCTGCTCGCACTATGCCGTCGAGGCAATAGAGGTGCACGGAGCCCTAAAAGGCTCGTTTATGGCTCTCGGTCGGTTGCTTAGGTGCAACCAGCTTTTCAAGGGAGGGTATGACCCCGTTCCTCCTAAAAAAGAAAAGGGTCGCAAAGATTAAAGGAGACAAAATATGAACGCAATATATAACGTCCTTTATAAGTATATAACTCCGATTTTCGGTTATATAATGCTCTTCTTCTATGGTATTGTTGACGGATTCAACGGAAGCTACGGAATTGCAATTATTCTTTTCACGATTTTTGCACGTCTTGTGACTCTTCCGACAACCATCAGTCAGCAGAAGGGAATGGCAAAGCAGCAACGTCTTGCCCCGAAAATCAGACGAATCCAGGAGAAGTACGCAGGCAATCAGCAGAAAATTCAGGAGGAAACTCAGAACCTTTATGCACGAGAGGGCTACAACCCCATGTCGGCAGGCTGTCTTCCGCTGCTTATCCAGTTCCCGTTTATTATCGGACTTTACGGCGTTCTTTATAATCCGCTTCGTTATGCGATCGGACTTGATGCCGCAACATCTCAGCAGTTCGTCGAGGTTTTCTCGGATATGATCAAGGACGGCGTTCTTTCGGTCGGTACTAAGGTCGACAGATACTATCCGCTTTACATCATTCAACACTTTCAGGAGGTCGTTGATTATATTGCGGCGAAGGGGATTACAACCGTTTCTGCCGAGTCTATCGGCAAGGTACAGGCATTTATTGATGCCGACAGATTCACCTTCCTCGGTCTTGAGCTCGGTATTCAGCCTCAGTACAAGGAATTTAACAAGTATTGGCTTATTCCGATTCTTTCGGGTGTAACATCGTTGATTACGTCGATAATTACTCAGCTTCAGCAGAAAAAGACAAATCCGGCTGCCAACACACCCGGAATGGGCTGTACAATGCTTATGATGCCGATCACTTCGATTATTTTTACCTTTATGTTCCCTAGCGGTATCGGCGTATACTGGATCGCATCCAATGTGTTTGCAACATTCCAGACGCTCCTTTTGAAAAGGGTTATGTCTCCCCAAAAGAACATCGCAAAGCTTATGGTTAAGGAAACCGTTGAGCGACGTTCGAGAGAAAACAGTATTAAAAGAATCAAAAACAGCTAACAAAGAAAATAACACTTTTAAAGTGTAGAATTACAGGTGGTGAAAACCGTTGATTAAAGAAGCATTCGGAAAGGGCGCGACTACGGAAGAGGCAGTTGAAGCTGCAAAAAACGAGCTCGGCGCACCTTGGGACGCAGATGTCCAAATTGAAGTTATTAAGACGGCAAAGAAAAAAACTCTCGGACTTTTCGGTGGATCTCCGGCGGAGGTCAGAGCTTACTACGAGGTTCCCGATGAAGTAAAAAAGCCCGTTCAGAAACCGTCAAAAGCGGCTAAATCCCCCAAGTCGGGAACAAAGCCGGAGCCCAAAAAGCAGGAGGCTAAGAAGGAGCCCGCTCCCAATAAGGCGGAACCCGTAAAGGAACGAACCGTCGGCGCGGCATCAAAAGCAGCCGAAGAATACATCAAAAGTATTCTTGACGGTATGGGCGTCAAAAACGCTGCAATTAACGCTTCGGAGGACGACGAGAGCGTTTATGTTCAGCTTGACTGCGGTAACGATTTCGGTTATATAATCGGAAGGAGAGGAGAAACCCTTGACGCTATTCAGTATCTTACCCGTCTTGTTATAAATAAGGGTAAAGATAATTACAAGCGGGTTTCCATTAACGCAGGAAATTACAGGGAAAAGCGCGAGGAGACTCTTCGTGAGCTTGCAAAAAAGAGCGCGTCAAGAGTAAAAAAATACGGCAGAAATGTTTGTCTTGACCCGATGAATCCTTACGAAAGACGTATAATTCACACAACGGTTCAGGAAATTGAGGGCGTCGATTCTCACTCCATCGGTTCTGAGAGCGACAGAAGAGTTGTTATAACTCTTGCAGAGGGATTTAAAGCGACTAATCCGTCAAACGGCAGGGGTCGCAGAGGCGATTACAGAAGATCCGACAGGTCACATTCCAACAGTGAGCAGCAGCCTGCAAGGGCACCGCGTTCCGACCTTGAGGGAAGCCTGTACGGTAAGATCGAGCCGAGAAACAACAAGGAATAATCGTTGAAAGAAGCGGACAATATAGTTATGTTGTTCGCTTTTCGTCATATCTTCAAGGTCACTTTTTCGGCTGAACCTTTCGGTGAGCCTTGAAGACTCGTTAAAATGGAGTTGATTTGATGGATAACAAAGATAAAAGAGAAGATATTGAAAATATCGATGATTTTAATCGAAAATATAATCATTATGCGTCAGAAGACGAATATACGGATATAGTTCCTGTTCCGGAAATAAAGCACAGCGACAGTTTTGAAGACATCAGTTCTCACAGTGAGGTCGGCGATTCCGAGCTCCTTTACGAGAATGAAAACGAGCCGTCTTATTCCTCCGATGGGTCGGATGCTCCCAATGAGTCCGAAATGACGGGATTACAGAAATTTCAGTATTTCTTTACCAAGAAAAAATACAGAAATACGAAAATTATTGCTCTGTGTCTTGTTATTGCAATTCTTCTCAGCGGTGCGGGATTCGTCATTTGGCTTTATGTCACAACGAAGAGTAAGGGTTACGGCGACGACGGAATTGATTACGGCAATATAGATAAGGACTATCTTTCCGATGACGATACCCAGTTTAAGGTTATGGGAGATATCGACGCCGATTCGCTCAACGCATTCCTTTACGAGTGGGCAAACAACGGCGGAGAAAAAATGTATAACAAGAACGTTATAAACGTTCTTCTCTGCGGTGTTGACAGCGAGTTCAATCTTTGCGATTCACAGATTCTCGTTTCAATTGATAAAAAGAATGAAAAGATTACAATGGTTTCGTTCCTGCGTGACAGCTGGACCTATATTAAGATGCCGAAAGAGGACGGAACGTATTACGACGAATACGAAAAGATAAATGCGGCGTATCACGGCGGTCCCACAACTCTTAAACAGACAATTGAAAATAATTACAAGATTCAAATTGATCAGTATGTTGTCGTCGATTTTAAAACCTTCCCCAAGGTAATTGACGCAATCGGCGGCGTAACCGTTGAGGTACAGGATTATGAGGCTGATTATATCAGGAGCACCTCAAGCCAGACCGACTTCCCTTACGGAAAGGCTACTCTCAACGGCAAGCAGGCTTTGATTTACAGCCGTATCCGCCACTGTGACGACGACAGCGATCTCAGCCGTACAAGGAGACAGAGGAGTGTTATCAAAGCACTTATCGAGAGTGCGAAGACCGCCTCCAAGGGTCAGCTTATCAATGCTTTCAAGCAGACCTCTTCATACCTCAGAACAGGTTACAGCCAGTCGGAGGTTCTTTCGCTTATAGCGACAGCGTACTCCCACGATTGGATGAACTTTGAAATTGCGGAATATATTATGCCGAATGAGGATTATGTTGAGAGAATCGGCGGCTATATAAACCAGTCAACATGGGCGTGGACGGTCGATTATCCGCTGTGTGCACAGAGGTTGCAGCAGATTCTTTACGGTCAGACGAATATCGTTCTGGCTTCCGACAGGGTCGGTCCGTTCAACTTCGTTTCAAACGTTAAGAATACCACCTCCGACAGCAGTGAGCCCGAAAACAGCGGCAGTAACCGCACGGATTACGATGAACCGCCGAGGGAGGAGCCGACCGGTGCACCGGAAGAACCTGTTACCGAGGCACCGACTGCCGCACCCGAAGAACCTGTTACAGAACCTACCCCCGAGGAGCCCGTCACGGATGCTCAGGAAGAGGACAGCAAGGTTTTCGATATTTTTAACTGAAACTAAAATAAAGCTATAATTCATATCGAACTGATTTTTGAATATGAATTATAGCTTTTTTAATTATATTTTTACGACTCGTAAATAAAGCTGTGAAGAGCTTTTGTGTTTTCTTCGATATCGGGAACGAGAACATCCTGTCCGAAAATCATTTCGTTTGTATATCCGTCGTCGGTCGGGAGCCTGAACTGTTCGTTCCCGTAATCGAGATATCCGATGGCGTCAAACATTCTGAACGTCAGACTGAGGGGAGAAATATCGGTTGTGACAAGGGGAAGTATGTTGCTCATAACCGAAAGAGTGGTTAACGGATTTTGCGAAACGGTTTTTTTCAATATTGAGTTCATTACCTTGCGCTGACGCTGAGTCCTGTTAAAATCGGAATCAAGATACCGGATTCGACAATAGATAAGTGCGTAGTCACCGTTGAGCGTGTTAACCCCGGAATGAACCTTTGCGTGGCTCGTTTCGTTTATAAAGTCGGCTTCGTCTTCGGTTATATCGACGCTGACGCCGCCGAGACCGTCAATCAGCTTTTCAAACATTTCAAAGTCAACCATAATGTAATCGTTGATGTCAATTGAGAAATTTTGATTTATTGTTTTCATCAGGAGCTCGGCTCCTCCGTAGGAATAAGCTGCATTAAGCCTGCCGTCGTCATAGCCGGGAATGGAAACCCAGAGGTCTCGCATAAATGACGTGAACTTAATTTTTTGATGCACCTTGTCGATTGTTACAAGAATCATCGAATCGGAGCGTTGTGAATCTTCGTCGGATTTGTCACAGCCGATGAGAAGGACATTGTAGTAATCTTCGGAAATGTCGCTGTCGCTTGCCGAGCCTTTGATATAGTTCGTCTTTGAGCAAAGGGAGTAAACGTAGCCGAAGCTTCCGACGGGAATCATTGCAATGATAAGAACAAAAATCAAAAGTAATGCGCCGCATCCGCATCCGCAGCCTTTTTTCTTCTTCTTTTTCTTGGGCTGTTTCTTCCTGTCGGGCTGTCCGGCGGAATGTCTCTGCTCGGCGTCACCGTTTCGGTAGCTCTCAAAAGTACCGAGCTGTTCCTGACGCTTAATAATTTCGTCGTATTTTTGTTGGTTCAGCTTGTCCTGAAATTCCTTTTCCGACCTTGTAATCGGTATTTCGCCCGTATCGTCCTTTTTTTTGTAATTCTTGAAATATATATCGCTCATCTTATCGTTCCTCCGGTAAACCGAAAACACAGTATTTTAATTTTCTGTTTATTCTACTATAATTTTTCTTTTTTTTCAAGGGTAAAAAGATAAAATATATATGACTTTTTGATTGACTTTTTATGTCGTATAAATTAAAATATATGTGTGATCGTCAGATTTCACACAAGCAGGTTGGGCAGTTGCATACTTAATGTATGAGGAAAGTCCGAGCCCCATAGAGCAGAATAACGGCTAACGGCCGCCGAGGGCAACCTTAGGGACAGTGCAACAGAGAAATACCGCCGTATAACGGTAAGGGTGGAAAGGCGAGGTAAGAGCTCACCGGTCGTGTGGAAACATTACGACCCTGTAAACCCTATTCGGGGCAACACCGATTGAACAGGCTTGCTCGGCCTATAAATTCGACGGGTGGCTTGAGCTGCGGAGTAATTTGCAGCCTGGATAGATAATTGCCTTAAATGACAGAACTCGGCTTACAGACCTGCTTGTCTGAGATATGACGATCTTCACACTTTGCCCCTCACTGAATAGAATATCAGTGAGGTGATTTTATGCAGTACGCTTTGATGTGCGGCGTTGTCGCGGCACTCTGCTTTATCGGCTTTGTTTCCCTTATTTATTACATTCTGCTTTTTGTCTACCGCCCGAAGGGTCAAAGCCGCTATGTTATCAGGCTCAACGGCGATTACGAAAAGGGCGAAGCAGAGAGGCTTATTTACGGAGCATATATAAAAAAGCTTGTTTTCGGCGACCTGATTTTCGACGAAGCCGAGATTCAGACCGACGGACTTTCCGATAAAGACATTGAACCGATAAAACATCTTTCCGAAGAATTGGGAGGATTCATAAAAATACATAATGAGGACAGCATAGCTGAAAATGAAGAAAATGAACGACAACCTGATTGAAATACACGGATTTGTTGAAGAGCTTGTTTACCGTAAGCCCGAAACGGGGTTTACGGTTCTTGAGCTTTCCGCGGAGGATGAATATATAACAGTTGTCGGCGTTTTACCTGAAATAGGTGTCGGCGAAGAGCTGAGGTTAAAAGGTCAGTGGGCTGTTCACCAGACCTTCGGCAAGCAGTTTAAAGCCGAGCTGTGCGAAAGGTCACTGCCGTCTACGGCTGCCGACCTTTACCGCTATCTTGCGTCGGGTGCCGTGAAGGGTATCGGCGTCAAAACCGCGCAGAAAATCATTGAAAAATTCGGTGACGATGCCTTTGATGTTCTTGAAAACAGACCGGACAAGCTTGCCGGTATCAGCGGAATTTCCGTTACGGGCGCACAAAGAATGTGCAAAGCGTTTAAGGAGCAGTTCTCCGTCAGACAGGTTATAATTGCTCTTGAAAGGCTTGGTATGACCGCATCGGAGTGCTTAAAGACATACCGTCTCTACGGTGCAAATGCGGTTGACGTTGTCGGTATTAACCCGTATGTTCTTTGCTCCGACGGCATCGGTATCGGATTTGAACGTGCGGAGCAGATAGCTCGGGCGATGGAGGTTAAGCCCGCCGACAGCTTCCGAAACAGCGCAGGTATACTTCACGTTATAAAGCATAATCTCGGCAACGGACACACCTGTCTGCCGCGTGAAAAGATAATAAAGCCGTGCTCAGATCTTCTTGATGCGGAAAGCGACATTGTTGAAGCTGCTATTGACAGCCTCATTGATGAAAAAAAGATTATCAGCTTTGAAATGGACGGCAGGGAGTTTGTTGCACTGTTCAAAATATACACCGATGAGCACGCTGCGGCGGAGAGAATTAAAGTATTTCTTCGATTTCCGCCGGCAGGAAGACCGACCCTTTTGCAGGATATTGAGAATATTGAAAAAACAGAATGTATCGTTTACGATGATAAGCAGAAAGAGGCTATTATTAAGGCTGTCGATAAAGGAATATTGATTCTGACAGGCGGTCCGGGAACCGGAAAAACAACGACGCTCAACGGAATTTTAAGGCTGTTTGAAAAGGACGGCTTGAATGTTGTGCTCACCGCTCCGACGGGGCGTGCCGCCAAAAGAATGAGTGAAATCACGGGGCGAGAAGCCAAGACGATTCACAGACTTCTTGAGGTTGAATGGGACAAGAACGACACTCCTCATTTTAAGCATAATATGCAGGATCCGCTTGTTGCCGACGCCGTAATTGTGGATGAGCTGTCGATGGTTGATATAACACTGTTTTCATGTCTTTTGGACGCTTTGCCGCTCGGCTGCCGTCTGATAATGGTCGGCGACTCCGATCAGCTTCCCGCCGTCGGTGCCGGAAACGTTTTGCATGACCTGATTGAATCGGAAACCTTGCCCGTTGTTGAGCTGAAAAAGGTTTTCAGACAGGCAATGAAGAGCCGAATTGTAACAAACGCTCACGACATTGTTGCGGGGAAAATGCCCGACCTTGATTCCAAGAACAATGATTTCTTTTTTATGGAAAGACATTTCGGTACAGCCGTTGTAGGTACAATTTCGGAGCTTTGCTCCATGCGTTTGCCTAAAGCTTACGGCTTTGATTCGCTCAATGATATTCAGGTGCTTTGTCCTTCCCGAAAAGGCGACTGCGGCACGGTGAATCTTAATAAAACGCTTCAGGCGGTTCTTAACCCCGCTTCGAAGGATAAAAAAGAAATTACCCTTGCGGGACGTGTTTTACGCGAGGGCGACAAGGTTATGCAAATCAAGAATAATTACGATATTCTTTGGACAAAGGGCAGGGAAGAGGGCAGCGGAATTTTTAACGGAGATATCGGTGTAATTGAAAAAATCGACACGATGTCGTCGGCTTTTTCCGTGAATTTTGAGGATAGAATCGCCGTGTATTCCTTTGAAAACGCGAATGAAATCGAACACGCCTACGCTATAACCGTTCATAAAAGCCAGGGAAATGAGTTCAAAGCGGTTGTTATGCCCGTGTACGGTGTTGTCCCGAATTTGTGTTACAGAAACCTCCTTTACACGGCTGTCACAAGAGCGAAGAATATAATTGTTCTCGTTGGGGCATCCGAGGTTGTACGCAGTATGACGATGAACAACAGCCGCACTAAGAGATATTCCGCACTCAAGCATTTTTTGACGGAGACGGAGGACGAAGATGATGAAGGACTCATATAAGGATATTCTGACTTTTATCAGCTCTTTATTCTTTCCTAACAGATGTATTTTTTGCGGAGAACCGATTGCACCGTTTGATTTTGAATGTGATTTGTGTGTAAATTCCGTTCCGCTGATTACGGGTGAAATTTGTCCCTGCTGCGGAGCAGGGCTTGTTGACTGTGAATGTAAAAAGAAGCCGGCTCATTACTACGACAGAATTGTTGCACCGCTTTATTATGACGGATTGGTTAAGGACTGTATCCATCGCTTTAAGTTCAAGGGCGAGCGTTCAATTTATTCGGGACTTGCAAGGCTTATGGCTGACACGCTCTTTGAGCGTTATCGCGATATTGATTTTGACTGTATAACCTATGTTCCGATGTTTCGCAGGAAAGAAAAGGAGCGAGGCTTCAATCAAAGCCGCCTGCTTGCCAAAGAAATTTCTCGGCTCAGCGGAATTGAATTTGCCGACGGAATGCTTGTGAAGCTTTACAACACGGATAACCAACATGATTGCACCGGCTTGGAAAGAACGGGTAATCTGCTCGGTGCTTTTGATATGAACGATAAATTTGATGTCAGTGACAAAACCGTGCTTCTTATCGACGACGTCAAAACCTCGGGCGCGACTCTCAACGAATGCGGAAAAATTTTGTATCTGAATGACGCAAAATACGTAATTTGCTTGACGGCGGCACTTAGAAATAGTAAAATAGGTTAAGGCAATACCGCACAAATTGAGGATCACACCTTGCTCGGTACCCACCGTTTAAACCGCAGCACAATTCTCGGCTGCTGTTTTGCCGTCGAAAACACTAAAATTCTCGTTAATATATAAAGTATTGCTTAAAACAAAAATTTAATTACAGGGGTGTTATTATGAAGAACGGATTGAAAATTGTCATTGCGGTTGTTGCGATAATCGTTGTTATTGTCGGTGTTTTTGCCGGCGGATACAACTCTCTTGTTAATGCACAGACCGCCGTCGAAACAAAGCAGGCGGATATTCAGACACAGCTTCAACGACGCGCGGATTTGATACCCAACTTTGTTTCAACCGTAAAGGGATATACAAAATATGAGCAGGAAGCTTTGACGTCGGTCACAGAGGCAAGAAGCAAAATCGCCAAGGCTTCCGATGCGGAAAGCTTGTCTCAGGCAAGCGGCGAGCTCGACAAGGCGATTTCGGTTTGGGTTAATGCCGTTACCGAGGCATATCCCGATTTGAAAGCAAACTCAAACTACGTTGCTCTTCAGGATGAGCTTGCGGGAACGGAAAACAGAATTGCCGTTGCGCGTAAGGACTATAACGAGGCTGTTCAGGCATACAATTCGATGATCAGAAGGTTCCCGAAAAATATTCTTGCCGGAATGTTCGGTTTTGATAAAGCCGACTTTTTCAATGCAGATGAAAATTCACAAACCGTGCCGAGTGTGGAGTTTTAATTTATGAAAAAAATAATTACGGTGTCGATATCAATACTCGTTCTTATTTCGATTTTTACTTTAAGTGCGTCCGCCCTCAACATTCCCAAGGCGACAAGTAAATTCTTCGTAAATGACTTTGCAAATGTTATCTCGGATTCCGACGAGCAAAAAATGCAGCAGCAGGGTGAAGAGCTGTATAAAGCATGCGGTGCACAGGTTGTTGTCGCCACAGTAAAAAGCATCGACGGCGAAGATCTTGAAACATATTCTCTTGAAATGGCTCGCTCGTGGGAAATTGGTTCAAAGGATAATGACGACGGTATATTGCTTTTGCTTGTTGTAGATGACCGAAATGTAAGAATCGAAGTCGGAACAGGTCTTGAGGGTGCTTTGCCCGACAGCAAAACCGGAAGGCTTCTTGACACCTACGGCATTGAACACTTTAAGAATAATGATTTTTCAACCGGTCTTGCCGCAGTTTACGATTCGCTTGTCAACGAGGTTTACATTGAGAATGAGCTACAGCCGGCAGACGGATATACATCGATTTCCGATACCGGGACAGAAAAAAAGACTTCGGCAAAGGATGTCATTATACCCTATACCATTGTTGCACTTTTCTTTTTCTTGTGCTTTTTCGTTCCTCTGAGAAAACGCCGTCGAGGAAAATCCTCATACGATTACGACGACACATACCACGGCGGCTTCGGCGGAGGCTTTTCGGGCGGAAGCGGCGGAGGCGGATTCTCCGGAGGCGGGGGCTCCTTCAGCGGCGGTGGATCGTCACGTGGATTTTAACAAAAGGAGGGCTGTTTGATGCTCGGAACGAAGATTGGATTTGATCTCGGTACAACTTCGATAATTGCAAATGTTGACGGCAAGGGCATCAAGATAAACGAGCCCTCTGTGATCGCTTATGATACCTTTGAAGAAAAGGTAATCGCAATCGGCACAGATGCCTACAAAATGCTCGGCAAAAATCCCGATTCGGTTACTGTTGTACGGCCGATTCGCAGCGGAAACATTTTCGATTATGAGTCGCTTGAGCAGATGATGTGCTATTTTATTCAAAAAATATGCGGCAATCAGATTTTCAAGCCCAGCGTTATCGCCTGCGTTCCGTCAAAGACAAACGACATTGATAAAAAAACGGTGACCGATTTGATCATTTCCGCAGGAGCGGCAAGAGCCTGTGTTATTGAAGAACCGCTTGCCGCCGCTCTCGGAGCGGGAATAAGTGCGAAAGAGCCCGAGGGTTGTCTTATCGTTGATATCGGCGGGGGAACAACCGACATTGCCGTTATAACCCGCGGCTGTGTTGCAGTTTCGGATTCGGTTGAAATCGCCGGCAACACATTTGACAACGATATTTGCAGGTTCGCACGTCGCGAACGTGATACAATTATCGGTACCGTAACGGCAGAAAAGGTTAAAAAGCAGGTCGGAGCCGCCAGGTTTCTTGATGCTGAGCTTGCTGTGCGCGCAGTCGGAAAGGACTATATTTCAAAGCTTCCGAAAAGCATTGAGCTTACTTCGACCGACATTTTTTTGTGCATCAGAGAGCATCTTGAAAAAATAGTGGACAGCATCAAGCTTCTGCTTTCACGGACTCAGCCGGAGCTGGTTGCCGACATTATACGCAACGGAATGATTATAACGGGCGGCGGAGCAATGATTCGAGGTATAGATGACTATTTCCGCAACAAGCTGGGCTTTAATGTTTGCTGTGCGAAAAACCCAATACATTGTGTTGCAAACGGTCTCGGCGTGCTGCTTGACGATATAAAGGTTCTCGAGGAAAACGGATATGTTTTCCGCTCGTATGCCGATATAAATGATTTTGAGGAATAATATATGTTTGTTAAAACCTACAACATTACGGACGATATTGATGTAACGCTCACTGCGTACATTGCCGATATTTCCGAGGAAATGAAGAATATGCAGGTCAGACCCGCGATATTGATTTTTCCCGGCGGAGCATATAAGTTCTGTTCCGACCGTGAAGCCGAGCCTATTGCGCTCGCTTATTTGGCAAAGGGCTTTAATGCATTTATTCTCAGATATTCCCTTAACGGTAAGTCAAGGTTTCCGACGCCGCTAAATGACGCCGCAGCCGCGATTGAATTTATAAGGAACAATTCAAAGAAATTTCATACGAATCCCCGAAGAATTGCAGTTTGCGGATTTTCGGCGGGAGGACACCTTGCCGCCGCGTTATCAACAATGACTGATTCCCGTCCTAATGCATGTGTTCTCGGATATCCGTGTATTCTCGGCTCAACAAGCCCGATACTTGCCAATCCCGTGGAATCCGTGAACGAATATGTTACCGAACAAACGCCTCCGACATTTATTTTTGCCGCCTCGAATGACGGCTGTGTGCCGATAGAAAATTCTCTGAGCTATGCTCAGGCACTTGCCCGAAACGGCGTTCCGTTTGAAATGCATATTTTTGCCGAAGGTGATCACGGATTCTCGTTGGGAACCGATGTTGTTTGCGAGAACAAAGAGCTTCAGAGCGTAGTCCTGCCGAATTCATATTGGCTTGACCGTTCCGCCGAGTGGCTGAAAAAAATGATGTGACTTTTGTGCTTTCGGCATTAAACAGCATTGACAAAATATTATGCTTTTTGTATAATAGACGAAACTATAATTTGCACAGTCGGCTTATGTCTGTGTGTAGTGAAGGAAGATTAGCTTTGATGGACTGTTTGGTTTCCGTCGTCATACCGACATACAAAAGAAATCTTAATTATATCAGCAACGCTGTGCAGTCCGTGCTGAATCAGACATACAAAAACATTGAGATAGTCGTTGTGGATGATAATTACGGGGATTTTGAATTTCGGGATGATATAAAGAAATATGTCGAGGGATTTAACTCCGACAAAATCATTTATATAAGAAATAAGGGTAACATCGGCGGCTCTCTTTCGCGAAATGTCGGAATTGAAGCATCGCACGGTGATTACGTAACTTTTCTTGATGATGATGATGAATATATGCCGCAAAAAGTGGAAAAGCAGCTCAAATTTATGCTTGAAACCGACTGCGATCTTTCTTTTTCAAATATGATAATGTACCGAATGAGCGGTGAAGTGTGCGATTTTCGCGATCACAAGGGTCTTGATTCTTTTGACAACGCAGATCTGCTGAAATATCATCTCACAAGAAATCTCAGCGGTACGCCGACCTTTATGTTTAAGGCGGATAAGCTGCGGGAAATCGGCGGCTTCCGTGATGTGAAAATGGGTCAGGATTTCTTCTTAATGCTTAACGCTATCGAATCCGGACTCAAAATCAGATATTTCAATACCTGTGACGTCAAGGTCTATAAGCACAATGACGGCGGTATTTCGCAGGGTCGGAACAAGATTGAGGGCGAAATGATGCTCTATAATTTCAAAAAACAGTACTTTGATATTTTAAGCAGTAAGGAAAAAAGATATGTGGATTTCCGCCATAGAATCGTTATGGCTGTTGCATACAAGAGAAATCATATGTACGGAGAGATGCTTGGCAACATAATTGCAGCTTTTTTCACGTCGCCGACATATTTTATAACTGAAATTTTTTCCTTTATTAAAAACATTATTGAGAACAGGTAAAAACTGAATAACGAGACCTTCTCCGGGTAAAAATTTTACTGTGAGGAGGTCTTTTTAATGCAATACAAAAACAAGGTCGAGATTTGCGGCATTGACACTTCGAATCTCAAGGTACTCAAGGAGGATAGAAAAATTGAGCTGATTAACAGAGCGCACAACGGAGACAGAGCAGCTCGTGATGAAATGATTAAAGGTAATTTGAAGCTTGTTTTGAGCGTTATTCAGCGTTTTTCCAACAGAGGCGAGCCTTTAGATGACCTGTTTCAAGTCGGTTGTATGGGACTTATAAAAGCGATAGATAATTTCAATACTGATTTGACCGTAAAATTTTCGACTTATGCAGTCCCGATGATTATCGGTGAGGTCAGACGGTACCTTCGAGACAACAATTCGGTACGCGTCAGTCGTTCGCTCAGAGACACTGCGTACAAGGCGATTCAGGTCAGGGAGAGGCTTTCAAACGAGCTAAACCGTGAGCCCAAGGTTGAGGAAATTGCAAAAGAGCTCGGTATGAATAAGGAAGATGTTGTTATGGCTCTTGAGGCGATTGTTGAGCCTGTGTCACTGTATGAGCCCGTTTATAATGAGGGCGGAGATGCAATTTATGTGATGGATCAAATCGGTGACAGAAACACGGCAGATAACTGGATGGATGAAATTTTAATTCGTGATTCAATAAAAAGACTTTCACAGAGAGAAAAAAATATACTCAATTTACGTTTTATGCTCGGCAAAACCCAAACCGAAGTTGCCAAGGAAATCGGTATCTCTCAGGCACAGGTATCTCGGCTCGAAAAGGGAGCATTAAAAAAGATTAAGAACTGAAAAGGGGAGAGGACGTTGAAAAGAATACTGAAAACACCGCTTTTACCGTGCGGAAAAGCAACCGTTGCCGTATCCTGCGAAGCGACCGAAACAATCAAGGCACTCAAAAAAATCGGTGTTGATGTGTTTAAAGTAGGCGTCAACCGGAAGCTTGAGCCGCCGGTTGCAAGCCATCCCGACTGCAATCTCATACAGCTTGACGAAAGAACTTTTGTCTGTGATGAAGCTTTGGCTCCGTCTTTGATAAGCTATGTCCGAAGCAACACGATTGTTAATAATTTAACAAAAGGGCAGGGTGCGATAAAGGACGAACAGGTGAAGGTGTACATCGAAAAAATAATCTCACCTTATCCGGGTGAGGCTGTTATAAATGTGAAAAGACTCGATACTTGCATTGTCTGCAACACAAAGCATGTCAGCAAAACTGTGCAGATTTATTCAGCGGCAAACAGTCTTAACCTGTATCATTGCAACCAAGGTTATGTCGGTTGCTCATCTGTTTTGATTGCTCCGAACGCCGCTATGACCGATGATGAATCTGTTTACGATACTTTCCGTCGAATAGGATTTGATTGCCTGAAGCTTTCTAAGGGTCAGATAAAACTGAACGGATATAATTATGGATTTATCGGAGGCTGCTGCGGCTTTATTGATAAAAATGTAATTGCATTTAACGGAAAGCTGAATATGCATAACGATGCAGATAAAATAAAAAGCTTTTTTGATAAATATAATGTAAGCTTTGTGGAATTGATTGACAATCCGCTGACGGACATCGGCGGAATCGTTCCGATATTTGAAGAAGTATAAAAATGAGCGGTCGAGCATATCGGCCGTTTTTTCATTATGTTAAAGCACAATCATATTATGCCCGATGTACCTATCTTTACATCCGTTTTGTACAATATGCTGTTTTCAGTCCCCTATTTGATACAAAATATTCATTTTGTATCATTACTTGATTTTTAATATGGAGTGTGATATAATGACATTACCCTATCGAATCGGCTTTAATTTTTTAAAAAGGAATGAATGTTATGCACAGAGATGAATTTGCGGAGCTTCCGAAAAGTGTTATTGAATTTCTCAACTATACCTCGGTTGTCAGGAGCAAATCTGAGCTTACCGTTCTCGAATATGCGTCCGATCTTCGGCTGTTTTTCAGGTTTATGCTGATGTATCGCGGACTTGTTGACAAGAATACGGATTTTGAAAAGATTGCGATTGATTTTATCGGTTTAGATTTCATAAAAACGATTACAATAACCGACGCTTATGCTTTTCTTGCTTATTGCAGAAATGAACGTCATAACGATTCTGCATCAAGAGCCCGTAAGGTCTCTACCCTGCGCGCTTTCTTTAAATATCTTTCTGTCAAGACAAAACAGCTTGAGGAAAATCCGATGCAGGAGCTCGAGTCGCCGAAAATTAAAAAAGCTTTGCCGAAATACCTGACACTTGATGAGAGCATTAAGCTTCTGGACAGCATTGACGGACGTTTCAAAGAGCGTGACTATGCCATTATCACTATTTTTCTTAACTGCGGTCTTCGCCTTTCGGAGTTATGCAGCCTTAATTATAACGACATCAAGAGTGACCGTACAATGACCGTTACCGGAAAAGGCAACAAGGAACGCACAATTTACCTGAATGATATGTGCGTCAATGCTGTTAACGAATATATGAAAGTGCGCCCCGTTGACGGTGTGAAAGACAAAAATGCTCTTTTCCTCAGCGGCAGAAAATGCAGGATAAGTCCTAAAACCGTTCAGCACATTGTTGAAAAGTACATTCAAAAGTCCGGTCTCGGCGACCGCGGATTTTCGACTCACAAGCTCAGACATACAGCCGCAACGTTAATGTATCAGCAAGGAAATGTCGATGTGCTCCTGATTAAAGAAATTCTCGGTCATGAGAACCTCGCAACAACCGAGATATACACTCACATAGTCGATTCACAGCTCAAGGACGCGGTATCGTCAAATCCGCTTAACCAATTAAAAGGCAAAAAGACTGCCGAATAAATAGTCAAGCAGCGTTTTGACTGCCGAAGCGACAATAATAAATATAAAATTCCTGAAGAAAGTTTTGTAGTACGCCGCAAAGCCGTAATTCAGGAATTTTCCCGTTTTGGATATGCTTGCAACGATATATTCGGACATATTTATACTTTCGCGGCAGCACAGAATTACCGAAAGCATTGAAAGCACGCAGTAAGGATACAGCATTATAATACAGTAAGCGAGCCCCTTTAGTGTGTATTCGTTATAAAGAAAATAAGATATACAGCCAACCAAAAAGCCGAAGCACAGCGGAACAGCATTGGTTAGAAGCGCACCGAAAACACAAAGACCGAGAAAGAAAATAGCAATTGCAAAGATTGCCGGATAAATTAAATAGTAGAGAAAAGACGCCCCTGCCGTGAACCTTTCCGAGTTCATAATTACGGTCGTGAAGCAGTCGGTTACTCTGAGATAGAGACCGCTCTCCCCTTTTCCGCCGAAACAGCCGATAACAATGCCTGAAAAGGCAAAAAATATCGGCACAATTATTTTCCAATTTGATATTATTTCTGTGATTCTGATGCTGTATTTGTGAAGATTCAGCGTTTTTTTAGTTCCGATAACAGACATAGCTTGTCAACTCCTTTGTAACAAGCTATGCTGATTCGGCTTAAAAAATTCCGATATATTTACTTGTTTTGATAATGTTTCGGTTACATTCCGTATTCGTCAATACGCTTCCAGTCGATTTCTACCTGTTTCGCGTTGCCGCAAAATTGATTGAAAATACTGTAATATTCCTTTTGGCTTATTTCTTTATCCTCCCATTTTTCAAAATCAACAATTTTCGAGTAACCTTTTTCCGTGTGCATAACATAGCTTTCTATTGTAAGCTTATCATCCTTAAGGCTTAAAATAAAATAGCTTGGAATGTCTTTGTATCCAAAAGTATCAACAATTTTTCCGTTAGAATAGAGGATTCGATCTTGAATAAGATCTTGAACCCACCAGTTACCGCTGTCAATTTTGATTATTTTCCGTTTTTCAAAGTATAAATGCTGCTTATGCATATTTTCATCGGTGAATCAGATGCATCAATATCATTTCCAAGCCTGTGCCAGCTTCCAAGCAGTAACTCATTTGTACCGTCTCTATTTATATCATACAGGAAATAATACATATCATCAAAAGCTTTTACAAACTTTTCAAAGCCACGTTCTCTCTCTTCCGAATTTGCAGAATCCCAATCCTTTTTTACAGCAATACACTTTTGTTTAATGAAATTTGAATAAGGATCTGACGCAATGGTCTCAATTTCTTTCGTGTAAAATGGCTTTGCGCTTGTTGTAAACCTATTGTCAGATGTGGTTACCTCATTTGCTAATGTTACTGACGTTGTCGCTTCGGTAGTAGTGTCCTTGTTTTTTCCGCCCGTGCAACCGCACAGAAAAATCAGCGCAAACACAATAATTGTTGCTGTAATCTGTTTCATATTATCCTCTCCCTTTCGTATTCCGGCAGTCGGCGCAAAAGGAATTTACACCGACTGCTTTTTCTCTTAGGTTCCGTATTCGTCAATACGCTTCCAGTCGATTTCTACCGGCTTCGCGTTACCGCAAAATTGATCGAAAATACTGTAATATTCCTTTTGGCTTATTTCTTTATTCTCCCATTTGTCAATATCAACGATTTTCACATAAACAGTTTCTTCTGTGTGCATAACGTAGCAATCTACTGCAAGTTTATCGTCCGCAATTCTCGAAATAAAATAACTTGGACGGTCCTCATATCCAAACGTTTCAACAATTTTTCCGTTGGAGTAAAGGATTCGATCCTGAATAAGATCTTTTCCCCACCATCCTCCGCTGTCGATTTTAATTGTTTTTTTGTTTTTCGAAGTATAAATGCTGCTTATGCATATTTTCATCGGTGAATCAGATGCATCAATATCATTTCCAAGTCTGTGCCAGCTTCCAAGCAATAACTCATTTGTGCCGTCTCCATTTATATCATAAAGAAAATAGTAAAAGTCTTGTTGAGAAGTAATATGGTAATAAAAGCTTCTTGTGGTATTTCCATCTTCTTTTGCCACCTCCTGCCACACCTTAGCTTTTTCCTCACAGCTTTTCTTTATAAATGCTGAGTACGGGTCGGCTGGGTCAACAGTTATTTCCTTGGAATAGAAGAACGTTTCATCTTGTGCTATATCTGAAAGCGTATAGGGTAAATATGTTTCCGCGGCGTTCGTTTTTTCTGTTTTTATAAGCGGTTCGGACGTTGTCTCTTCGGTAGTGTTGCTCTCGCTTTTTCCGCCCGTGCAACCGCACAGAAAAATCATCGCAAGCACAATAATTGTCGCTGTAATTTGTTTCATATTATTTCCTCCCTTCGCCATAAGGCACACGAACGTATTAACGTCCGGATTCATTATACAATATCAACAAAAAATTGTCAAACAATAAAAAATTTTACATCATTACATTAAAAAATTCTACATCATTAAAGCGAATCAGACTTTAAAATGATGTAGAATTTTTTTAAGTTTTAGCCTAAATCAGGCTTGTCGAAGAATGTAACATAGCTTCTGTCGGAGCGGTCAGTTTCAAAAACGACAATCTCATTTTCGCCTTGTCGGAGCAGCGGTGCCGGGACATAAAGCGTTTTCTGCGGTCCTGCCGGATTGAAATATCTTCCGATATTAAAGCCGTTGATAAATACGATGCCTTTTGTGAAGCCGTCAAGACGGATAAATGTGTCGCACGGTGCGCCTGTGATATTGAGTGTACCGCGCAGGAATGACGCGACCTTTACCTCCCCTGCTTCCTCGCTGAATTTAAGCTTTGAAATGTCGTCGAGAGGCATCGGGTACATATCCCAGCCAAAATGATATTGCAGACCGAATCTAACGCCCTTAATGCCCTTTCTCTGCGTTATTCTCGGTCCGTAATTTACACGACCCATATTTTCACAGAGTATATCAAGCCGACAGCTTTCGCCCTTTTTCAGAGAAAATCTGACAGGCTCACCATCACGGGAGTGTTCATAATAGCCTTTATATTCACCGTTGATAAATACAACTGCCCTGTCATGAACAGCATCAAACTGTATTTCATTCTCGTCACGCGGACCGTCAACAGTTGTCGAATAAAGCGTGAAACCCTGATATTGTCCGATTTCTTCGGTAAATTCGGGTGAAGGGCGGTGAACAGGTGCGGAAAGGAAGTTCAATGCGTCAAAAATCGTGCATCTTTCCGTAAGCTCAAGCTTTCCGTAGGCCTTTTTCTTTGAATTTTTGACAGTCAGCTCCGGAAGCTTTCCGAAACGTTCTTCAATAATCCTTCTAACCTCAAAATATGCCGGAGTGAGGTCGCCCGCCTCCGACAGGAGCGCGTTATAATCATAGCTTGTAATTGTCGGCTCAAATTTATCATAATAGTTTGCGCCGCTTGTAAAACCGAAATTCGTGCCGCCGTGGAACATATAGAAATTAAGCGACGCACCGTAATCTATCATTTCCTTGAACAGATTGGCAACCTCTTTCGGGTCTCTGACGTGATGCTCCTCGTACCAGTGGTCAAACCAACCGACCCAGTATTCGCCGCACATAAGCGGTTGGTCGGGACGAAAATCATTGAGAACCTTAAAGTTTTCGGCAGGGCGCGAACCGAAATTCGCAACACATGGATAATTTGGCAAGGTGCCGCCCTGAAGCATTGAATAGCTCGCTCCGTCGGAGGTGAAAAGCAAGCAGTCGATTCCGTTTTTGAGGTAAATATCGGCGATTTTCCGCATATATTCGTGGTCGTCGCCGTAGCTGCCGTATTCATTCTCAATCTGCATCATTATAATGTTTCCGCCGTTTGTCGAAAGTCTGGGCGAAATTCGGCGGAAAAGCTCGTTGCAATAGCTTTCGACCTTTGAAATAAAAAGCTCGTCGTTACAGCGAACGGTCATTTCCTTGTAGTTGAGAAGCCATGCCGGAAGTCCGCCCATATCCCATTCGGCGCAGATATACGGACCGGGACGGAGAATAACATTCAGTCCGAGCTCCGCGGCTGTGTCAATATACTTTTCAATATCAAGCATTCCCGAAAAATTGAACACACCCTCGCGCGGTTCATGTAGATTCCAACAAGTATAGGTTTCGACGGTGTTAAATCCGCATTGCTTGAGCTTCAGCAGACGGTCATACCAGTATTCCCGAGGGATTCTGAAATAGTGCATGGCTCCGGAAATAATGGTGTATTCACGGTTATCAAGAAAGAATTTGTTGCCTTTGTATGTCAATATACCCATAATTATCACCTCATCGAAAAAGGCGGCTGCCATAAAGCAGTCGCCCTAAACAGCAATAAAAATATTACTTTGTACCGAAGATTCTGTCGCCTGCATCACCGAGACCGGGAACAATGTAGCAGTGCTCATTGAGCTTCTCATCGAGTGCGGCGCAATAGATGTCAACATCAGGATGGACTTTCTGGAGAGCAGCAAGTCCTTCGGGAGCGGCAATGATACCCATAAATTTGATTGACTTCGGGCTTCTTGCTTTAATAAGAGAGATAGCGTCGATGGCTGAACCGCCTGTTGCAAGCATCGGGTCAAGGACGATAACGTCACGATCGGCAATGTCTGCGGGAAGCTTGCAGTAATACTCAACAGGCTTGAGCGTTTCGGGGTCACGGTAAAGACCGATATGACCTACACGAGCAGACGGAACGAGTGAAAGAACGCCGTCAACCATACCCAAACCTGCCCTGAGGATCGGAACAAAAGCAAGCTTTTTACCCTCAAGATTGTGAGCCTTGCACTTGCAGATCGGTGTTTCGATCTCAACCTCCTGAACTGAAAGATCTCTTGTTGCTTCGTAACACTCAAGCGTTGCAATCTCGCTTACAAGGGATCTGAAATCCTTGGAAGAGGTGTTCTTATCTCTGAGAATGGAAAGCTTATGCTGGATAAGAGGATGGTTGGTGATGGTTACTGTTGACATATTTATACCTCCGTTAATTAAAATGTACCGTTTTCAATTGCCGTTATCTGGTCGACACGGCGCTGATGTCTGCCGCCCTCAAACTCGGTTGTGAGGAAAACATCCACCATCTCATTTGCAAGTCCGGAACCTACAACTCTGCCGCCCATACAAAGGATGTTTGCGTCGTTGTGAAGTCTTGTATATTTTGCGCTGAAGTAGTCGGAGCAGCAAGCCGCACGAATACCCTTAATCTTGTTGGCAGCCATGCTGATACCGATTCCGGTTCCGCAGCAAAGTATGCCGAGCACTTTTTCGTCACTTTCGATTACGGTATTTCCTACCTTATATGCAATTTCGGCATAATCGACCGAATCGGTGCTGTGTGTTCCGAGATCAACGATTTCATAACCGCCGACTTCCTCAAGGTGCTTTTTGATTGACTCCTTGAGCTCATATCCGCCGTGATCGGCTCCGATAACAATTTTCATTAAATCACACGCCTTTACTTATTTTTTTGTTTAATTCACGCTGTGCCTGAGGAAGTCTGAGATACTCCGGCACAAGCATTGCGCTGTCAATGTATTTGTCGGACAGTGTGTACATCGCTTCAAAGCAAACGCCGACAGCCGACTGAAATCGGTGTGTCGGTGAGGCAAGGCTAACCGACGACGTGTCTTTCGAACTATTATAGCATATTTCTGCTCCGTCGCCAACAAAAATTTTATTTTTTTCGTATTTATTAAGATTTTTTATCACATTTTCGATTGAATCCGCATTATCCTCGGTCAATCTTGTTATCTTTCCGTCGGTAATGTCGAAAAAAGCATTATAAACCTGACTGCACCTTGCGTCCATAACACAGCAGGCAATGCAGTTCGTGTCGATAAGGTTGTATGCCATTGAGCCGAGCGTTGAAGCCCCGTAAACAGGGATTTTATTGACATCTGCAATTCCCTTTGCCGCGGCGACGCCTATTCGGATACCTGTGAATGAGCCGGGTCCCTTGTTGACGGCAATTAAGTCAACCGTTTCAAGCGAAATTCCCGAATAGTTCAAAAGAATCTCAACCATCGGCATAAGCGTCTGCGAATGAGTCAATCCCGTGTTTGTATAAAAACTGCCGACAACCTTTTCGCCGTCGGTCAGCGCAACGGAAGCGGACTTTGCCGAGCTGTCTATTCCGAGTATCCTCATGTCAGTTCCACTCCCTCAATTTCAATTATTCTTTCATTCTCATTTTCGCCGGGCTTGAATGTTACCTTTATACAGTTTTCGGGCAATGCGTTTTCGATATTCTCGCTCCACTCAACCGCAAGAATACCACCGAAATCCGGATAGTCAAAGAAGCCTGTTGAATAGAGGTCGTCCCAGCTTTCAATTCTGTACATATCGAAGTGATAGAGCGTGTTATCGGCTCCTCTGTACTCGTGAACAAGGGCAAATGTGGGGCTGCTGACATTTTTTTCGTCGATTCCGAGACCCTTTGCGAGTCCGTGGGTAAGAGTTGTTTTTCCCATACCCATACCGCCGAAATATGCGACAACGTCACCGCTCTTTAATTTTGAGCCGAGCTTCTCACCGATTTTATGAGTTTCCTCAACATTGTGACTGTAATAAACACACAAAAATATCACCTCCGAGATATTATAACACAATTTTTTTCATTGTAAATATCCGAAGATGATATTAAGTTATTAAAAGCGGAAATCCCGTCTGTTTGAAGATTTAATAGCCTCAATATTTTGACGTGCAATTTCTCTGACCTTTTCTTTTGGGATTTTTTTGAGCTCACGGTCAATCATTTCAAAGCCTATCTTCTTTGTTTCGTCCGAAGCGTAGTCAATGAGATACTCCGTAAGCGTCATAAGCGCGTTGGGATGACAGCAGTTAAGAATCTGACCGCTCTTGCAAAGACTCATAAATCTGTCGCCTGTCCTGCCCTCGCGGTAGCATGCGGTGCAGAACGAAGGAATATGATCCTTTTCCATAAGCCATCTGACAACCTCGTCAAGGGTTCTCTGGTCGGAAACGTCGAATTGCTCGGAATCGTGGGGACGCTGCTCCTCGCAATATCCGCCGACCGAGGTTCTTGAAGCACCGCTTATCTGTGAAATACCGTAGTCAAGCACGTTGCCTCGTACAGCCTCGCTCTCACGGGTGGAAATAATCATTCCCGTGTAAGGAACAGCAATACGGATGCAGGCTATTATCTTTGCGAACATATCGTCGGCAAGGCTGTTGTCAAACACATCGGGGTCAATGTCGTCGGCGTGCTTAACACGCGGAACACTTATTGTATGGGGTCCGACACCGTGCACAGCTTCAAGGTGCTCGGCGTGCATAAGAAGTCCCGCAAATTCGTATTTATAGCCCTCAAGACCAAACAGAACGCCGAGTCCGACGTCGTCAATTCCACCCTCCATAGCTCTGTCCATAGCCTCGGTATGATAATCATAGTCGTGCTTGGGACCTGTCGGATGAAGCTCCAAATAGCTCTTTTTGTTATAGGTTTCCTGAAAGAGAATGTATGTTCCGATTCCGGCATCCTTGAGCTTTTTGTAGTTTTCAACCGTTGTTGCGGCTATGTTGACATTGACTCGTCTGATATCGCCGTTTTTGTGATGAACGGAATATATTGTCTTAATGCAATCAAGAATGTACTCGATCGGGTTGTTTACGGGATCCTCTCCCGCTTCAATGGCAAGACGCTTGTGTCCCATATCCTGGAGAGCAATAACCTCCTGCTTGATTTCTTCCTGAGAAAGCTTCTTTCTTGCAATGTGCTTGTTCTTGTGATGATAAGGGCAGTAAACACAGCCGTTTACACAGTAATTGGAAAGATACAACGGCGCGAACATAACGATTCTGTTGCCGTAAAAAGCAAGCTTAATCTCGTTCGCAAGCTTGTACATTTCTTCGATTTTTTCGGGAATATCGCAGGCAAGAAGAACCGACGCTTCTCTGTGGGTCAGACCGGCGCAGGTAACGCCGTGCTTCGTCTTTTTCGGACGTGCTTTCTCGAGCAGAGAATCAATAAGCTCAACGTTGTTCTTGTTTTTTTCCGCATATTCGATTGTTGCGAGAATTTCCTCATCGTTGATAAAATCTTCGGCTTTGAGTGATTTGGGATTGTAAACAGCCATAAATCTCTTCCTTTCCTTACAGTCAGAATGAATCTTTCTGTCAGACCGTATTTTAAAATAAAACCGTATCCCTGAAGAATACGGTCTGATGTTAGGCAACCGCGACTGCTCAACGGTTACTCAAAACGTCAGCTTTCGCCTCAAAAGTATTCGGCGTCAGGGTCAGTTTTCTGTTGTTTTAATTATAACATAGTATTATAAAAAGTCAAATAAATCTTGAAATATTCCGCCGAAACATATATAATATTACGAGATGCACGGGAGGTGAAAATTTGGGAAAAATAATTTATTGGTTCAAGGATTTTATTAAGGGTACCGATAAGCTTCTTCTCGGTCTTTGCGTTTTGCTTTCTGCAATCGGTACGGTCATCGTCTACAGCGCAACAAGGGTTAACCTGACGGAGGGTCAGATTATCTCGAGAGATGCAAGAACAATGTTTCTCGCGGTTGTGATGGGTGTGTGTGCGGCACTTGTAATTTCGTACTTTGATTATGAGGCCGTTGCGCGGTTGTGGCCGATTATTGCCATTGTCTGTTTGGGACTGATGCTTTCCCTTTTTGTAATAGGAAGCTCACCCGAGGGGCGTGACGACGCTATTTCGTGGATTAAGCTCGGCGGATTCTATTTCCAGCCGTCGGAGCTGCTGAAAATCGGTTTTATAATCACTTTTTCGGTTCATCTTGACAATGTTAAAAGTGAGATTAACAAGCTTAAAAACGTTATTTTACTCGGAATCCATGCAATGATTGCAATAGGCTTGGTCGTTCTTACCGGAGATATGGGTTCGGCACTTGTCTTTATGTTTATCACAATCGGAATGCTGTTTATTGCCGGACTTCAACTGAGATATTTCCTGTTCGGTATCGGTGCGGTCGCTATTTTGGCTCCGATTGCGTGGTTTGAGGTTCTTTCGGATTTTCAGAAGCAACGCTTTATGGCGATATATTCACCGAGCTCATTGACCGAAGCAACCTACAACGAGGTCATTTTCCAGCAGGAGCGCGGTATGAATGCAATAAGCTCAGGCGGAGTGTTCGGAACGGGACTTTTCAACGGAACATATACACAGAACGGACTTGTTCCCGAAAGCGAAAACGATATGATTTTTTCCGTTGTCGGCGAAGAGCTTGGCTTTATCGGCTGTATAATCGTTCTCGGACTTCTTCTTGCGATTGCGATTAAAATTTTGATCGTCGGTCAGAGAGCCGTTTCAACAACAGGCAAGCTTATTTGCAGTGCTGTTGCCGTTATGATTATCACTCAGGTCGTAGTCAATGTCGGAATGTGTCTGAAGCTTCTTCCCGTTGTCGGAATTACTCTTCCGTTTATGAGTGCGGGCGGTTCGTCCAATCTTTGTGTTTACATTGCGATAGGTATGGTGCTCAGTGTCTATAGGTCGTCGCAGTTCAGAGAACCCGTTGAATTTAAGTACGGCAAGCTTTTCACACCGTTTACGGACACATATTGATATAAGGCAACACCGCACAAATTGAGGTGCACCCCAAATATGCGGTGTTGCCATAAAAAATCAGCTGTATCGTTCTTAGTTGAGCGATACAGCTTTCCTTTACCATTTATTATGTACTCTTTCGGCGAAAACGACCTTATCCTTTACCTCAATAACAGTGCCGTCATCAAGAATCGCCTTGCCCGAAAGCTTGCCGAAAACCTGATGCGGAAGCATACATATAAGCTTTATGTCAAGCGGTGCAACGCGGTCAATAATAGGCTCAAAATCCATTTCAAACCTGCCGTCATTGCTTGTGAATTTCCACGGTTCTGTATAATAAAATTTGCCGTTTCTGTACGGAATACGGAACTCTACTTGGTCAAGCTTATGTGATTTGCCGTTATAGAAGAGCATATTTTCACTTGCCGCCGAGGTGTCGCCGAAGCCGTAGCCGATGTTGAAGCCGAATCGGCTTCCGTCATCGAGAATCATCTGACCGCTTCCCCAGTACCAGGTGTTGTCGTAAGTCCAAACTCCCCTGCCCCAGTCAAGCGTTGCAAGTGATTGATTATCTTCATTGAAAGTCCAATGAAGCTTGTCAAAGCTCATTTTGCCCGTTGCCTTCATACAATTGATTTTCTGATTGTAATAGAAATGCTTATCCTTATCAAAGGGCGTAGCAATAACCATACTTTCTTCGGGTATATCCGTCAAAGTGACATCGAATGTCAGAAGCTTTCCCGAATTGCAGAAATTGCCGTATGTTCCGTAAAGACGTCGTGTTTTGCCGTCGTTTTTGAAGGTCATATCGCAGGTTCCGATCTTGGCGTGAATGTCTCCCTTTTCACTCGTTGACGGAAGCTTCATTTTGCCCATGGGGAAAGCACCGATTTCGCTGTCATTCATTTGAAACGGCTTGTCGCCGAAGCCCATAAGCGAAATGCTCAGACAGCTTACATATCCGCTGTCTGAAATTGTCAGGCAGAGTCCGCAGTCCTGGTTGCCGATGTAGTAATAGTCCCACTCCTTGATTCTGAACCTCGGTGCCTTGATATCGTTTCTGCTGTACTCCCAATAGAGCTTCTTTGCATAACCCGGCTCCGTGATGTTTCCGTTCGCGTTGAGAAGCTTCTGTCCGGAAGTGATTTCGTGCTGTACAAATTCTGACACAGTTATCCCCTCTTTACTTTTTCATTTTTGCAAGATCCCTGTAATTTATAAGCTTGAATCCGAGCGATTCAATGTGTTGCCTTGTTTGCGGGTCTTTAAGAAGATTGTATTCCCACTCGCGCCTGAACCAAACTCCGGAAGCACCCTTGAGATCCTCGGTCGGAAGTGACGGATGCATATATGTTTCCGTTACCGCACCGTCGGGGAAGGTTCTGTAAAGCTCGTAGATGTATTCCTTGAAGTTTTCGTAGCTTTCACTTTGAGGTCCGCTCCACTCGTTCGGAATGAGGTAGTCCGGAATTGCAATGTGAAGAGCTTTCGCCTGCTCGACGACATTACTCAAAAGTCCGAGAACGACATTTTTGTCAACCTGAATGTCAAGCATTGAGTTTGAAAACTGCTCGTCTGCCAAATTCGCAGGGAAACGGAAAGGAAGACCGTATTCGGCGGCAACTCTGAATGCGACATTAAGAAGCTCAAAGCGACCGGTTGCAACACCGTAAATCGAGCCCATATGATTGTCAATGTGTGACGGATTAAGTCCGAGCTTTTTCAGAAGCTCAATCTGTGCAACCGCCTCCGAATAGACTTCGTCAAGGTCGGCGTGCTTTTCAAAATCGTCGCTTTCGTGGTGCATATAGCCGTATTCATCGCGAAGACTTTCGGTATTGCTGTGAGCAACGGGACCCCAACGGTAGCTGTTCCATTCGTTTGTGAATGTCCAATGTACGCCAATGCAAAGCTCCGGATTCTTCTTGGCGAAGCTCACGGCATCGGGAGCCCACGGACAGGGTGCCATAATTGTCGATGAGGTGAGTGCGCTGACGGGATCCTTAAGTAAATCGAATATGGCAAGGTTTGCGCCCCTGAACGATCCGAAATCATCTGCGTTGATAATCAAATATTTTGACATACTGTTCACACCCTTTATTCTGCGTTTTCTTTTGATTTATTTCTTTCGGCAATTTCACGCACCATTTGCTGCTGCTTTTTCTCTGTAATATTGTAGAAAAGCATCGGAATTATTGTTCCTGCCATACTGATTGCGCCGGTGAGAATAAGGACATTCCAAAGCAGCTGCTTGCCCTCCGGGGTGATTGCAGGAGTAGCTTCGGGGTTGATTCCCGCCCAGTTGTAAGAGAATACTCCGACAAATGCGCCGAAAGCCATACCTATTTTATTGATAAGCGTCTGCATTGCGAAGCAGATGCCCTCGCCTCTCTCGCCGGTTTTCCATTCAAGATAATCAACCGTGTCGCCGATCATCGCGTAAGTGATGATGTTGTTTACACCCTGCGGTATTCCGAGAAGAACAAGACCGATTGCGTTGAATACGAGCTTCCACGGTGCATCATAGCCGATAAAATACATTGCAAACATTACGATCGCACCGAGAATGTGAACATAAATATATGCCCATTTTTTTGTGAATTTCTTTGTCATCCACGGAACAAGAATTGAAGCAACAAGTCCGCCGGGAACAATGAGCATGGTTATAAGGCTGAAAAGGCCCTCGTTGTTGAGCACATACTTGGCAAAATAAAGTCCGCCCGTGTATGTATAGACCGCTCTTGCTCCGCCGAGAATACCGGACAGAACAATGAGAAGAAGCTGTTTGTTTTTGAAGAGAAGCTTCAAATTGTGTCCGAACGACGGAGGGTCGTCCTTAGAGGTGAATCTTTCTTTAGTGTTTCTGAAACCGTAGTAGAACATCGGAACCGAAACAACGACAAGCACAAGCGCACATATAAAATATGTCCACTTAAGCGTGATTGCGTTCTGAGAAATAAATTCCGGAAGAACATTTCCGTCGGCATCCTTGTACTTTGCCGTAACCGCGCTTGTAATGAGAGGCACACCTACCGTGACGATGCCTGCACCGAGAGTACACACAAGTCTTGCAAATGTAAGTATTTTACCTCTGACAACCGTGTCATTTGTCATACAGGTGGAAAGACCCCAATAAGGAACATCGGCAACGGTATAAACCATTGACCAGATAACATAAAGAACTGAAATAATAACAAATGACGTCTTGGATTTCGCCTCTAAAAACGGGCAGAAGCAAAGAACGGTTGTTATTGCAATGGGTATTGCCATCCATTTAAGGTAAGGGCGGCATTTACCCCATTTTGTACGCGTCTTATCTACAATCGAACCCATAATCGGGTCATTGAGTGCATCGTAAATTCTTGTGAAAAGCATAAGAAAAGCAACAGCCATTGCTCCCGAAACCGTCTTGAACAGGGTTCCCTTTTCAACGGCACCGAAAAGCAGTGCGTCAGTCATAAAAATCGTAAGATATGAACCGATAATCGTACAGATAAAGTTCTGACCGAAGCCGGTAATGCTGTACGCTATCGCTTCTTTCGGCTGGACGCCGACACCGGGTGTCGTTCCGAAGAGCGAGTGCCAAAAATTCTTTTTAGACATATAAAAACCTCTCTTTGCTTCGTGAGACGCTCTCACTTTTTATCCTAACTATTTTATCACAATTTATGTCGGGTTGTAAATTAAAAAAAGAAAAACCTACTTTTCATACAAATTTAAAGTAGGTTTTTTATTATATTTTACCATAAGAAAAAGCGTGTTAACTCGAAAAAAACTGTATAATATAAACAATTATTCAGCCTTGTCAATATTTGTCAAGTGTGTTCGGAAAGCTTTTCACGTACCGATTCGTATATTTCGACAATCCTGAATCTCGGCTCATATTTCGGACTGCTTTGTACAAGTCGGATTTCGTCATCGGAAAAAACCTTGTCAATTTCATCGTTTTTGTCGGCGGCGGGAACACACATCGGCGGAAACATCACGCACCACCAATTATGCCCCTCTCCCGAACCGATAACAACTCTCAACGCAAGGTATTTTCCTGCCGGCAAGGTGACGTTTTCGTATGTTCTTGTTGTAAAGTATTCCTTTGACAATGTTACGTTTACTTTATAGTCAAACCCTGACCGCTTAACAAATTCTTCGGCAGATTTTTCGAGCTCGCGTAACTGCGGCTCGATTTTTTCAACGGCATTTCCGACTGTAACGCTGCCGTCAAATATACTCTTGCCCTCTTGCAGAATAAAATCCCTGACCCTGAGCTTAAGATTCTGATCAACAGCCGAATCCGAGTTTGCTACAACGTGCAGGCGCAGAACATCGGAACGGATTTCTACTGAGGTTTTTGCAAATGAACAAATTGAAAAAATGATTGCGGCAACCAAACCGATAGCCAACGAAATTCTTATTTTCTTTGAAAAAGACATACAGTCAACTCCTTTCGAAAAAAGTGTTGACTGTAAAAATTTGGTTTATTCATACATTGCGGTAATTTCCGCAGCTTTTTCTTTGACCGCCTTTATGAGCGATTTCGGCTGTACAACGCGGATGCCGGAGCCGTATTGAAGAATCCAGCTCACAAGTCCCTCGCTCATTTCGACGCTCGCCTTGATAAGAAAACGCCCCTCTTCCCCGTGCTTCATCGGTGTGTTGTCGCCGAATTTTTCGAGAATCTCATCAAGAAGCGCGTCGGAACAGGAAAGTGTTATTTTTGCTTCTTCACCGGAGAACATATTGAAAAGCTTGTTGGAATAGTCTGCGACATCAAACCTGTCGGTGTAGGGAGAAACCTTTGAAAAGGGTTTTGCGAAGCTGTCCTGCAAAAGCTGAGCGTCTGCAATTCTGTCAAGTCGAAGATGCATCAGATTTGCATATTTGTTGTTGTTGCAAATCAGATAGTAGTGGTCATTTGACCACAGCATAGCATAAGGATTCACAAGGAAGGTTTTACCCTCGCTTTTAACGAGGTACTTGTTTTCGACCGTTCTCCTGGCGTAATGAATCAGAACCTGTTTTTTCTTCTTGATTGCCTTATCAAGCAGATGTATTGTTTCATACAAATCCTCTTTATCTGTCTTTGTGGAGCCGTCAATATAAATCTGTTCGCGGAGCTCCTCCTCCTGATACTCACTGACAAGACCGCCGATCTTGTAAATCAGGCTTTTGGTGTTCTTCTCGGAGATAAATTTTGCAGCCTGCACCGCATCAATAAGCAGTCTGACCTCAGGGACGCTGAACCTTCTGTTTCTGAGGTAATAGCCGCGGCAAGGTGTGCGAACATTGACAATATCCATACCGTATTCGCGAAGAACATCTATGTACCTGTAAATCGACTTGCGCTCGCAGTTTATTCCGTAGTTTTCGAGCATGGATATGAGTTGAACCGCAGAAAAAACGTGTTCCTCGTCGGTCTGTCGGTTAAAAATATCGGCAAGAAAAAGCAGCTTCAAGCTGTGATCGCCCGTGTTCAATTTCTTTCACCTCAATATGTAAGCTTTGAATTTATTTCTCTTATTGCGTTGCCGTCGATTTTGAGAAGCTCTCGGTCATAGGTGAATATTCCGTTGACTTCAAACTCAACGTCGCTGACTTGTGTGTATACGGTTGCACTCAAACCTTTGGCAATATTAGGAATAATCTGCTTTTCAAACAGCTTTTTGTATGCGGCGGTGAGTGTTTCTTTTGTTTTGTACATAACATATCCGAAGCACTTTTGTCTGTTCCAAACATGGTTTTCTATTATTCTGCTGTAACCGCCAAATTCGCTGAGAACAAGCGGTCTGCCGTCCCCTTTCGGAGCAATAAACGGAAGAATATATTGGTGTACGCTTTTGAGCTCAGGTCCTTTTTGGTCGTGCCATCCGCTCGCATGGTCAACAACTCGAGTCGGATCATACCTCTTGACGGCTTCTCCGATTCTTTTTGCGTCAAACTGACCCCATGCC
Source organism: Eggerthellaceae bacterium (assembly GCA_963616775.1). Classification (GTDB taxonomy): domain Bacteria; phylum Bacillota; class Clostridia; order Oscillospirales; family Acutalibacteraceae; genus CAG-488. Next base: position 32,310 of record CAVELL010000053.1, read on the forward strand.
TCATTAAACGGAACCCAGCAGCCGATTGAAGTAAAGCTACAGAGCAAATCAATCGTCTCAAACACGGTTTTTTCGTGCTCCTCGCGATATTCGGCTTTTTCCATACCGAACCATTTGTATTTGTCATCTTTTATACTTCTGATAAACATATTCGGAAGCACACCGACAAGGAGCATATCAATTTTTTTTGCGCCGCAAACCATATCCTGCCAGACTATCATTCCGACCCTATCACAGTGGTAATACCATCTTCTCGGCTCGATTTTGATGTGCTTTCTGAGCATATTAAAGCCGAGCTCCTTCATTGCCTTGATGTCGAAAATCATAGCCTCGTCGCACGGAGGCGTCATACCGCCGTCCGGCCAGTAGCCCTGGTCAAGCAATCCGGTTTGAAAATACGGTCTGTTGTTGAGGAAAAGTCTCGGAATAGCTTTGTCGTCATAACCGATGCTGAATTTTCTCATACCGAAGTAGCTCGAAACAGCGTCGATTATATTCTCTTCGCTGTCGCAGAGGGCAATGATGATATCATAAAGAAACGGTGACTCGGGGCTCCAAAGCTCAACATTGCGGAGCTTGATTTCCTCGTCACGTTCAATTCTTCCCGCGAAAACAATTTCATCGCCTTTTTTGACGATGGCTCTGATTTGGGCGTCCGATTCGGAATCAAGCTCCGTTTGAACGCGGACGCAGGACGAATCAATATTCGGAGTGATTTTTACATTTTTAACATAAACCTCGCCGACAGGCTCCAGCCACACTGTCTGCCATATTCCGCTTGTGGCGGTGTACCAGAAGCCGGTGCTTTTTCTGACCTGCTTTCCCCTGTCCTGCCAACCTGCTTCTGTCGGGTCAAAAGCACAGACAACCAGCTCGTTTTCACCCTCCGCAAGATGCTCTGTAATGTCAAAGCAGAAAGGAATGTAACCTCCCTGATGTCCGCCGACGGCTTTTCTGTTGACGAAAACAGTACAACGCCAGTCAACTGCCTCAAAATGGAGAATAGTTCTTTTCCCTTTGAAACACTCGTTAAGAGTAAACTTTTTTCTGTACCAAATGTAATTATCCGGTTCAATGGTTTTCTCCACTCCCGAAAGCAACGCCTCCGGTGCGAAAGGAACAATTATTTCACTGTCAAAATTTTCGGGGATATCGTCTGTTTTACCCGTAATGGTAAAATCATACTTTCCGTTGAGGCATTGCCAATCATTTCTGACGAGCTGAGGTCTCGGATACTCGGAAAGCGGACATTCAAGGTCAACCGAGTCAGTCCATCTTGTTTTAAGCGTACTCATCAAACCATCTCCTCATTTATTTTTGAATCCTGCAAGCTCCGAAAGAAGCCAATCCTGCGCTTCGGCAATTCCGTGCGCCGAGCTTTCAAAAATTTTCTTTTCAAGCTTTCCATTGTCTGTTTCATCAAAGCAATCATCGCCGATATAATGCACGGCAACGAGTTGCTTTTCGTCGTTTTCGTCTTTTTCTATCCACACCCTGTAGCGGAACTGCTCCCTGCCTGTACAGCCGTAATACGGATCGGTTCCGTAAGAGCCCGTGTAGGTGTTGCCTTTTCCGCCGAGATTCATCAGTCCGATAAACCACTCAAAGGACGGAAGCTTAATGAGATTTTCCATTTGCCAGTTTACTCCTCAAATCAAACAGTTTTCGCCAAAGTATTATTCCGAAAACATTTTTTTGCTTTATCAATGCGTGAAAAACCTTATCGTAAAGGTATTGTTCGTTGCCGCTGTACCGAGCGCAAAAGGCTCTGTAAAAGGTTTCATTGCCGATAGCTCTCTTTATCGTCTTGTATGAAGAAAAACCCTTTGAGTATGTAATATCGGAATTTATCGCACAGGTTGCTTTGTAAACCAAAATGTCGAGCATATCATCAAATATGCGTCGGTCTGCATTCATTTCCGTAAAGTAGATTTTTTGCCATTCATAAATCGAAAGAAAAACATCAAACCCGTTGTGGACAACGGAGGTTGCGTTGTCGGGATTCACGTTGTAAAAATACAGCGGCTTATCAATAAAACAAAAGCTTTTGCAATGCTTCAGATATTCAAAAACAAACTGCATATCCTCGGCATATTTTACACCTGTCGGAAATTGAATATCGAATTTATCAATAATTTCTTTTTTATATAGCTTGTTCCAGCAGGAATAAAACGACGGTGAAATAATCCCTTTCATAAAATCATAATCGAAAAAGTTTTCTTTTATCTCTCCGCCATCAAAAAAATTGCCGAGATTTTTTTCCGAGATATCATTGCAGTAGTAATCACAGCAAACGGCATCGGCTTCGCCTTTTTGAAGCATTTGCGAAATAAAGCTGTTCTCGTAACGATCATCGCTGTCGAGAAATGCAATATATTCGCCGTGCGAAATTTTTATGCCGTGATTTCTTGCGGCGGAAACACCTCTGTTCGGTTGACGAACGGATACAATATTATCATACTTTTCGGATAATTCGTCGCACAGCTCACCGGAGCCGTCGCTTGAACCGTCGTCAACAAGTATAAGCTCGACATTTCCGAAACAATCCTGACGGATAACCGAATTAACGGCATCGGCAAGATAATTTATGCAGTTGTAAACGGGAACGATAACCGAAACCTTAAAGCTCATTTTCAGCCCTCGTTTTTCTTGAATATTTTATAAAAGAATCCTTTTATTCCGCTTGTTTTTTCCGACTGAGTTGCTTCCTCGGTATTTGTTTCGTCCGTATCGTCATTTGAATAACCAATTCTGACGCTGTCGGCCTTATAAACGAACATAACGCTTGAGGACATCGTCGAAACCTTCTTTGTGAAAATCGTATAAGATTTTCCGAGTTCAAGCCACGCCGTCATCTTTGCCGAAAGCTCGTTTGCATCAACGTCGGCAAGAGAGGACAGACTGTCTGTTGCAATAGAGCCCTTGAGGCTGCTGAGCGTTGCATCTATGGATGAAAGTGCGTTGGTGTCCGAAAGAGCTTTGAGTGCATTGATGAGATCCTTGTTTTCTTCGACGGCTTTTTGCAAAGAAGCAAGCGTCGAAACCGTGTTCGGCAGATTGTCAATCGCCTTTTTTACCTGCGGATCACTGAGATCGGAGGACATTTCTTTAAGAAGCTCGATGCCTCGGTTGATTGTCTCCTGACTTGCCTCGTCACCGAAGATGCTGTTTATAACCTTCAATGCATCCTCAAGTCCGTCAAAATCTGCGGTTGTGATGTATTCGACAAGAACCTGGATTGTGGCTGTGTTTTCGGCGGTTGTATACTTATTAAGAACATTTATCAGTGCTTCGTTTTCATCGTAAAGGGTCGATGCCTGTGTGACAAGGCTGCTGAGATTGTTGATTTTGTCCGGATTGGAGGAAAGTGTGTTCAACAGCTTTGAAGCGTCGATTTCCTGTAAGCTGCGCTGAACATTCTGAAGCTTCTGAAGATTACTTCTTATACTGTCAACGGAATCGGAAATATTGTTGAGTCCGATATCAAGCGACGCAATCGGAAGCGCGGAAAACATAAAGTTACCGATTTCAAAATTGGTAACATCGGCAGAAATAACAAAGGTGTCATTAAACTTGTATGACGAATCACCGCTTGATTGAAGCTTTGAAAGTCCGAGACTCTCGTTGATTCCGGGAAATCCGGCAAGAACAGCGTACTGAGTGTTTCCGTTACCGACGACCCTGCCGTTTTCGACGGTGATGTTTTGGAACTTGTTCTCACTCAGTGATACTCCGCCGACCACCAACATCGGGTTGTACATCGTCATATTAACACCGTTCACCTTAACGGTATAAGAGTCGACATTGTTCATTTTAATTGTTATTTTAAGCTTTCCGCTTTTACCTGCAATTTCCGACGGAGAATACTCCTGCCCGTCAAGCGAATAGGTTATTTTAAACTCAAGCGGAAGCTTGCCGCTGTAATCGCCCTGGTAATAGAGGTCGGTTGTACCGAGGTGCCAGCGCAGGGTCTGTCCGTTTATTTCGGGCTTTGAATCATCCTTCACGTTAACAATGGAGGTCAGATTGGTAACGTCGTCAACATAAACTCCCCCCTGAGGAACGTGAATCCAATCGCTTACCTTGACGCTTTTTTGCGTGCCGGTGTTGTCAAGGTTGACATACACGGTCTCCGACTTTTTGGCAGAGCTTGCGGGAACGCTGTATTTGACCGTTTGAGCCTCTTCCTCGGTATCGTCACTGTCCGAATCCGAGCAGGCACAAAGGAAGAGCATTGTCATTGAAAGCAAAATGCATATAATCCGTCTGATCTTATTCATATTTATCATCCTCCACGTCATCGTCCGAGAACGAAAATTCGGTAAAACTTGTCTCGTTATAATAATCTGTATCTGTTTGCGGTTCCGTCAACGGATTCCCCGTATCGTCGGCAGTTGTCCAGTTTTTCGTTGTCTTTGCAATCAGCTTGTCCGATACGAGCAGAATCGGAGCGACGAAGAAAACAATAACAAATGCACTGATGAGCGAACCTCTCGCAAGCATTGCGCAGATTGATTTAACAATCGAAATGCTGCAAACAAGATAAACGCCGAACGTCGCAAAGAAGAAGAGCATTGCGCTCTGGAAAACCGAGCGAATCGACTCCGCCGCCGCCTTTTTCATCGCCGCTGTTCTGCCCAGACCGTTCTGCAGCTCCTCCTTGAAGCGAGAGGTTAGGAGTATCGCGTAGTCAACGGTTGCGCCGAGCTGAATACACGAAATAACCGTCGGCGCAATGAACGGAATTTCCGTTCCGAAAAGCGTTGAAATTCCTTCGTTAATCCATATTGCAACCTCAATTCCGAGAATGAGAATAACGGGAATCGAAATTGACTTGAAGAGAACCGCTATAACAATGAATACCGCGACAATCGAAATGACGCTCGTTACCGTAAAGTCAACCTTTGTTGTTTCAATCAAGTCTTTATAAAGAGCACCCTCGCCCGTTATATATCCGTAGTGTTCCTTATCGGTATATTTTGAAATAATATTTTCAATTTGCTCAACCTGCGCGTTTGATTCATCGGTTGAGGCTTCGTACACGGAGTTCACAAGCATAACCTGTCTGCCGTTCTGCTTAACCGCTTCTGTAATGTTGTCGGGCATTATGGAATCCGGAATTGCGGTACCGACAAACATATCGTAAGCAAGCATACTGCTGACTCCCTTTACATCGCGAATCTCGTTTTCCATTTTTACAAGCTTATTTGCCGGAATCGAGTCGTCGATAATAATAAAGTGAGAGGTAGTCATATTAAATTTTTCCTTCAAAAGCGCGGTTCCCATACTTGTAACGGAATCGCTCGGCAGCTGTGCATTGAGATTATAATATTCCTTAACGTTGAGCGAAAGAAGAAGTGACGGAATAATCATCAGGACAAATACTGCCGTCAGAAGCTTTTTGTGTCGGAGAATAAAATTAACAAGCTTTCCGAAATTAGGCGTATAAGGCTTGTGCTTATGCCGATTTATTGCGTCGTCGAAGACAAGCAGGAACGCAGGCAGGATGATTACAACGGAAAGAACACCGAGCATGACGCCTTTTGCCATAACGAGACCGATATTAAGTCCGAGCGTAAGCTGCATAAAGCAAAGCGCAAGGAAGCCGAAAAGGGTTGTCAGTGAGCTTCCCGAAAGAGAAACAAACGATCCGTCGAGTGCTCTGCTCATCGCCTCTTCCTTTGTCAACGACCATTTGCGTTCCTCGTTGTACCTGTTCACAAGGAAAATAGAGTAGTCTATAGTTACGCCGAGCTGTAAAATCGCTGCAATTGACTGCGTAATATACGACACATCTCCGAACCAATTGGTTCCCATATTATAAACAACCGCAATGCCGAGAACGCCGACAAGAATAAACGGAGTAACAATGGATTCCATGGTTATCATCATTGTAACGATGGCAAAAACAACGGCAATGGCAATGTAAATCGGAGATTCCCTGTCTGTCATCTGCTTTGTTTCCGCATTCATTGCCGAAAGTCCGCTCAAATAGCTTTCGTCGGGCAGAAGCTTCTTGATGCTCTTTACCGCCTTGATAACATCCTTGGACGAGGCTGTTTCATCATAGCTGACAAACATCATTGTATATTCGCCGTCGCTGCTGTAAAATACATTTTTAAGCTCATCGGGAAGAATGTCTCCGGGTACGCTTGAATCAATAATATTGTCCGTCCAAAGCACATTTGAAACGTGCTTTATTTCCGCAATATTGTTCTTCAATTTAATAATGGTGTTCGGGGAAATCTTGCTGCCGTTGTCATTGACTGTTCTGACGAGTACAACGGTCATTGTACCGGCGTTAAAGTCCTCCTCAAGTATCTTTTCTCCCTTGACGGAATCAAGCCGCGACGGAAGATAAGTAAGGATGTCGTAGTTGACATTGGTAAACACATAGCTGATAAGCGTCGGTATCAGCAGCAGAAGCGATATTAGAATTATCAGTTTCGGTTTTTTTACAACCAAATTAGATATATGTTTCATCATTTTCTCCTTGATATCAGAATCCGAAAAGATTAAATATTGCAAGAATATAGACAATCAGTCCGACAACGATTACACCGCCGAGAGCGAGAATGAGTGCTTTGACTTTCTCGTATTCATCGGCACTGAAAATGTATCTCATAACGGAGCGGAAGTTTTTGCCGAATATATCAAAATATCCTATCGTGTAAGTTTCAAAGGTTGTTGTATCGTTTTCATTGATGACAAAAACCCTTGTGCCTCTCGAAATCATATTGCCGTAGCTTCGGAACGACGCTCCGGGTGTTTGAATGATATTGACTCCGTCAATCTGACCCGTAAAGCAGTTCGTATGGTCGTGACCGAAAACAAGACCGCAGACATCACCGCATTTTTTCAGAACATTCAACTGACCGTAATCGGGTTCATCGTTTCGTTCAATCTCAAAGGCATAGCCCTTGACCTTCGACGGGTCAAGCTTAATGAATTTTCCGTCGGGAAGTTTAATTGCGCTCTTATCTGTCTCCTCGCACGGCATATAGAACTGTTCGATTTCGGCAATCGGAATGTGCTGAAACATAAGCGACATAACGGGACCGTTATTCTGAAGTCTAATCTCGCGGCTTTTTCTTTCGTACCACTCTAACGTTTCGGGCTGAACTCTTCCGAAGACGGGGCATCCGTTTTCGTCCGCTCCGGCGGAATCAAGCATCCAGATGTTATACATCATCTTATCCTCATCAAAGGAATAAATCGGAATGTTGTATGTATCACATTCAACGCTGTCATCGTCGGTGTTGTACGGTACACAGTAATCATATTCACCGTAGATTGAAGCCTGCTCCCGTTTGGAAATGATATTCATATCGTCATGATTGCCGTAGATAAAAGCAAAAGGTATTTTTCTTTTTTCAATCGGGTCAAGAACAAGTCCGAGAGCCTTCCTCATTCTTTTGATAAGACCTTCCTTGGTTTTAACGTTTTTTCGATTGCCGACAGGCGCATCGTCAAGGTGGTTGCCGAGAATATTATCTCCCGTAAGCACAACAAGGTCGGGCTGAACACGGTCATATATGCGGTCAAGCATCTTAAACATCGCCTTGCGAGGTATATGCATATCCTGTGCGTCACTTACCTGAAGAATTGTAAATTTTCCGTCTTTGTTAAATTTCAGTTTTTTATTATACATCAGAGCTGCTCCGTCCATAACAATCTGAGTATATTCTATCATAACGAGCGTAGCTTTGCAAGAAAAAAGCCGCCTTTCGGCGGCAAAAGAATAAAATTTAAGTTATGTAATGTCCTGCTCCTTTTTGATTCCGAAAATAAGTCTGAGAATACCGCTGATAAATTTAGGCTTTTCAATCATAACAACTTTCATATAAACCCTCCGTTACTTGCTGATGATGAGGCCGAGAACAATGACAGCGAGGGAAAGAACCGCAACAATAAACGACTTCGGACAGATCATTGCGACAATCATACCGACTCCGAAGGCTGAAAAATACAGTCCGAATCGGCACCCGCACCTGCCTCTTCTCATAAAAACACCACCACAGCTTTTTACTAACATACTATGGCGGTGTTCGGATTTTGTTACAGCTGCCAAGCCTTTATGTTTTTGACCTCATTAAACATTGCAGAATAGCTTTCGTGGCGTGTTTTTTCGATTTTCCCGTTATGAACAGCTTCGACGATTCGGCATCCCTTGTCATTAACATGGGCACAGGATGAAAACTTACACTTTCCGAGATATTCGGAAAAATCGGGAAAACAACAGGCAAGCTCATCCTTTCTGATGAGGTCATTGGTTTCAAAATCCAGCGACGAAAAGCCGGGTGTATCGGCAATGTATCCGTTGCCGAAGGTGTAGAGCTCAACGTGGCGTGTAGTGTGACGTCCGCGTCCGAGCTTGCGGCTTATTTCACCCGTTTCAAGCTCCATATCGGGAATAATCCGATTGATGAGTGATGATTTACCGACACCGGAATTACCCGTAAATACACTGATTCCGTTTTCAAGGCAATTCTTGACTTCGTCAACGCCCTCCCCTGTTTCGTTGGAAACGGAGAATACGCTGAATCCGGCATTTTTATATATCTTTACGTAGTCATCTGCCGAGCTTAAATCGTCTTTAGTAAAAACGATGACAGGCTTAACCCCCTTAAAAACGGCAACGGCTGTCAATCTGTCGATAATTAAAAGATTGGGCTTCGGATCACAGGTCGAAGAAACGATGACAAGATTGTCAACATTCGCAACGGGAGGACGGTTAAAGAAATTTTTTCTCTCCGTAATCCTTTCGATTGAATTGTTATTGTTTACATCAACCGAAATTATAACATTATCGCCTGCCAGCGGAGTTATTTTTTCCTTGCGAAAAACTCCCCTGGCTTTACATTCATATAATTTTTTATCAGCGGCCTCCACATAGTAGAAGCCGCCGATTCCTTTAAGAATAGTTCCGTTGATTTTCAAAATTATTCTCCGAAAGTAAGATTTATTGTTTTATCTAACGAGACTGTAACGCCGCCCAAAGGCTCCTGCAATATTACAGTGCCTGACTTTTCGTTTCCCGAAACAACATTTACAGACTTGAAGCCCGATCGGCGCAGTGCTTCAACAGCCTCAATGTAAGTGTCTCCCGTTACGTCGGGAACAGGGGCTTCCGTCGGAACGGTTGTAGCGGGCTCGCTGACGTATTCGTATGATGAAATGTTTGTTTCGGCAACCGGTGAAGCGGTAAAGTTGATGTTGCTCTTGTAAATCAGCTTGCCGTCGACGAAAACCTTGAATACCGATGTTGCTTCGTGTCCCGTTACTTTAACCTTAATCAGAGAACCGTCCAGCTTTGTATACTGGTTGTAAATAGTTGCATCGTCGAGCGTAACGGTGACATTTCCGCTTGCGTCAATGCTCGGAAGTCGGACTTCGATTTCCTTGGACTGCTCTACAAGCTTACCCTTGCTGACTGTAATTACAACATTTGAACCCTGCGGAATTTTTGAATCGCGGAATGTGTTTGAAATGACGTATCCGCTCTTTATTGTATCGTTATACTCATAGTTAGCCGTTACGGTAAATCCCGACGAAGTGAGAACCTTCTTTGCACTTGCCTCGTCAAGGTTGGAAACATCCGGTACGCTTATAAGCTTTTCTTTTGTTTCGTCATAGGAGACGTACTCTATCGTAACGGTCGAGCCGCTTGACACCTTGTTGCCGCCCTTGGGATTTATGCTGACAATGGTTCCTGCCGGAATACCTGCATAATCCTTTTGTTCGACTTCCTTTTCTTTAACCTTAAAGCCGAGGTCGTTCAGCTTCGTAACCGCTGCAACATAATCAGTTCCGACAAGGTTATCCGGAATTTCAACAAGCTCTGTGCTTGTGGCAACCGTCAGCTGAACCTTAACCTTCTTGGGATCGAATTTTGTACCCTTTTCGGGAGTCTGCTCGAGAATCTGATTCGGTGTGACAGAAGGGTCAACCTGTTCGGTTATCTCAAATACATACTTGGGATACTGCGCCTTAAATTCCTCTTCGTCATAAATCTGACCGACAAAGTTAGGCATTTTTTCCTTTGCGGTGCCCGTCAGATATCCGAAGCGGAAGAGCAGTCCGAACGAAACGCCGAGAACCACAACCAACGCCGCAATTATTCCGATAAGAATCGGGATCGTTCTGTTTTTGACAACAGGAGCATCGTCATCGTCGTCATCAGTATTAACGACAGGATCAATAGGTTTTATCGTTCCCGTAATGTTCGGGATGTATTTTGTCGGCTCGGTGTTCTTGTAGTCATAATCAAATGTAATAGACGGATTGCGTCTGAATTCTTCAAGATCAAGCAGCATTTCGGCAGCCGACTGATATCTGTCATTAACATTTTTCTGCATCGCTTTGAGAACAATCTGCTCAAGACCGACAGGTATCGAAGGGTTGATATCGCGCGGCTTTACAGGATCCTGCTGAAGCTGCATTATCGCAACCGAAACCGTGTTGTCGGATTCAAACGGAAGCTTACCGGTAAGCATCTCATAGAGCATTACACCTACGGAATAAATGTCCGCCTTGTCATCCGTAACATCGCCTCGGGCTTGCTCCGGGCTGATGTAATGAACCGAACCGATTGTTGAGTCGGTCATTGTCCTTGTTTCGCTGCGTGAAAATCTTGCGATTCCGAAATCCGTGACTTTGATTGCGCCGTTTTCAAGAAGCATAATGTTCTGCGGCTTGATGTCACGGTGAACAATTCCCTTGTCGTGTGCGTGCTGAAGCGCACGAAGAATCTGAGTGACAAAGAAAACGGCTTCCTTGTAGTTGATAACTCCCTGCTGCCGGATATATTCCTTTAGAGTGATACCGTCCACACACTCCATTACAATGTACTGAATTTTGTCGCCGTAGCTGACGTCATAAACCTTAACGATATTGGGGTGCGAGAGAACGGCAATAGCCTTGCTCTCGTTCTTAAAACGGCGTCTGAACTCCTCGTTGGCGAGAAACTCCTCCTTGAGAATTTTCACCGCAACGGTTCTGTCGTCAATGTTGTCATAAGCTTTGTAAACAACAGCCATACCGCCGACACCGATTATTTCCTGAATTTCGTATCTTGAATCGAGTCTTTTTCCAACATAATTTTCCATAACAGATTCCCTTCTGAATTACTCACATACGGTGACAACGGTTATGTTGTCTCCGCCGCCGTTTTCATTAGCAAGCTCAACAAGCTTATCGGCAATATTGTATCTATTCTCGTTTTTACAAGCCTCAAAAATAACTTCATCGTCAACATAGTTCGTAAGTCCGTCGGTACAGAGAAGAACCATATCACCGTCGTTAAGCTGTTCCTGAGAGTAGTCGATTCTGACCTCCGGATCAACTCCGAGAGCTCTTGTAATTACGTTCTTTTTAGGGTGCCCCTTCGCCTCTTCGGGAGAAATCTCACCATTGTCTATCATAAGCTGAACAACCGAATGGTCGGTCGTTATCTGTACAATTCCGGAATCGGAAACAACGTAAATTCGGGAATCACCGACATTGGCAAGATAAAGTGTATCGCAGCTTCTGACAGCGATTACAACGGTTGTGCCCATACCGCGGAGTTCTTCATTTCCGTGTGCCATGGTGTAAATCGTGATGTTGGCAGCTTCGACCGCCGAAACAAGCAGATGCTTTACAGAGTTATCGTTCATACCGATGTGATATCCGGATTTAAGCTTTTCGGAAATCACTCTGACTGCGGCTTCGCTGGCAACGTTTCCGCCGTTTGCGCCGCCCATACCGTCACAGACAACCGCCCATGAGACCTCCGATGTGAGATCGCCTGCGGCATAGGAGTCCTGGTTGCTTGAGCGAACCCTTCCGATGTCTGTTTTTGCCGAAATTTTCATTTATTTCCCTCCTTTTCGGAATTTTCTCTGCTGTGTCTGCTCCTGAGCTGACCGCACGAAGCGTCAATGTCGGAGCCGAGACTGCGTCTGACCGTAGCATTGATTCCACGGGAATTTAATATTTGAATAAACCTTTCCAGCCTTTGAGCCGTACTTCGTTTATGTCGACTTTCAACAATTTCATTTGCGGGAATAAGATTAACATGGCAAAGCATTCCTTTTAGCAGCTCTGCGAGTTCATAAGCACACTCATCACTGTCATTGACGTCCTTGATCATAGCGTATTCAAAGGAAATGCGCCGTGACGTCCGTTTGGTGTATTCGCGGCAGGCTTCAATAAGCTCTTCAATCGGATATTTACGGTTTATAGGCATAATCTCCGAGCGCATTCTATTGTTCGGTGCGTGCAGGGAAACCGAAAGCGTAAGCTGAAGATGTCTGTCCATCAGCTCGTATATTTTCGGAACAACGCCGCAGGTTGAAAGCGATATGCTGCGAAGCGAAAGATTGAGTCCGTCGCTGTCTCCGACAAGCTCAAGAAAACGCATTGCGTTATCAAAATTGTCGAGCGGCTCGCCCATTCCCATCATTACGACGTGAGAAACACGGATGTTCATATCTCTTTGTGCCGCGTGAATCTGCCCTATCATTTCGGACGGATAAAGGCTTCTTACACAGCCGCTTTTTGTCGAGGCACAAAAAACACAGCCCATTTTACAGCCGACCTGTGATGAAATGCAAAGCGTGTAGCCGTATTTGTATTTCATCAAAACCGATTCGATAAAATTACCGTCGCTGAGCCTGAAAAGATATTTTACCGTTCCGTCAATCTTCGATACCTGCTTCAACTCGATTTTGCAATACCTTATCGGATACTTTTCACTCAGATTCTTTCTCAAATCCTTGGAAAGATTAGTCATTTCCGAGTAATCCATTGCACCGCGGAGCTGGAGCCATTGAAATATTTGTTTTGCTCTGAATTTGGGAAGTCCGAGCTCGTTAACAACCTTTTCCGCTTCGGGAAGCGTCATTGACTTAATGTCGTATGACTGCAAAGAAACACATCCTTACCTGATACGTTTGATTTTTGAAATAAAGAATCCGTCACAGCCGTGTATGTGCGGCATCAATGTGATGTAATCCGTTTCACCGTTGTAACGGTTGAGCTCCGGCAGAACCTTGACACTCTCAAAATCATTGTGTTCACTCAGGAATTTTTCAATAATTTTTTCATTTTCATCGGGATTCAACGAGCAGGTTGAATAGACCAATTCGCCGCCGATTTTTAGATAATTGCTTGAAATACACAGTATAGCATACTGCAAATCACTGAGTTTGTCAACTTCATCGAAATTCTTGTACCTGATTTCGGGCTTTTTCCGTATTACTCCGAGCCCTGAGCACGGAACATCGCAGAGGATTTTATCGGCTTTCGGAATTGATGCATTGTATACTGAACCGTCGTTTAATATGGTTTCTGTATTGGTCAGTCCGAGCCTCAGCGCACCGTCCTTAATCAGCTTCAATCGGTGCTCATAGATATCACAGGAGAACACCTTACCGCTGTTTTTCATCATTTCTGCAAGTGTAAAGCTCTTGCCTCCGGGTGCGGCGCATATATCAAGCACCGTGTCACCCGTCCGAACACCGAGTGCCCTGCAGCAAAGCTGTGAAGCCGTGTCCTGAACGTGAAAAAGTCCGTTTTTGCAGCAGCTTGTTTTATGTACCGCTCCTCCGCTTTTCAGGACAAGAGAATCGTTGACTGTCGGATTTTCTTCGGCTTCAAAGCCCTCCGACCGTAACAATTCAATGAGTTCCTTTGAATCTGTTTTTTCCGTATTGACGCGAAGCACGGTTTCAACCGCACCGAAAGACGTTTCAAGAATTTTCTCGGCGTTTTCTGTTCCGTAGCTGTTTTGCCACATTCGGCAAAGCCATTCGGGAGCGGAATATTTGACGCTCATACTTCCGTCGGTTTTCAGTCCGTTTGAGGCAAGCTTTCGCAAAACAGCGTTCACAAGTCCGCCGGCAAATCCTGCGCCGTTCTTTTTAACAAGTGTAACGCTTTCGTTGACAGCAGCGGAAACGGGAATTTTATCCATAAAAAATATCTGGTACGCGCCGATTCTAAGTGCGGTCAAAACCTGTGGCTTGAGCTTTTTCGGCTGTTGAGTCAGGTAAAGACCTATGTTATAATCAAGCGTAATGCGTCGCTCGATAACACCGTAAACAAGAGCGGAAGCAAGATTTTTTTCCTTCGCGTCGATATTCGTTTTATCAAGTGCAGCGTCAAGCGCGAGATTTGAATATGAGCCGTCACGCTGTATTTTATTGAGGATTTCAAAGGCTGTTTGTCGGGCTGATTTCATATACTTATCCTTAGTCTCTTCTTGAATTTCCGAGTAATCTGGAGGCATAATAAATGAGGTTAATAAGTGCGGTAGCGAGTGCCGCAACATAAGTGAGTGCTGCCGCCGTCAAAACTTTTTTTGCCCCGTTGTATTCATTGCCCGCTAATATACCGGTATCTTCGATAACACGCAGGGCACGTTTGCTTGCATCAAACTCTACGGGCAGTGTGACAAGCTGGAACAGCGCAACAAGTCCGTAAAGCAACAGTCCCGCAATTATAATATAGTAACCGAAGGGTGCGGTTGAGAGATAAGCAAGAAAATATCCCGCAAAAGCAATAACAAGACCGAAGCGTGAGCCGAAATTGGTAACAGGCACGAGTGCCGATCTTATTTTATTGGGAAGATAATCCTCCGCGTGCTGAACCGCGTGACCGGCTTCGTGACAGGCAATTCCGACAGCGGCAACCGAAGAGGAATTATACACTTTTTCGGAAAGTCTGATGACCTTTTCATTGGGTGAATAGTGGTCGGTCAGTTCTCCCCTGCACGGCTCGATTCTGACGTCCGTAATGCCGTAGTGATTTAAAATGAGCTGAGCTGCCGCGGCACCTGTCAGTCCTCTTGAATTTCTGATTTTAGAATATTTGGAATATGATGTTTTTACCCGAAGCTGCGCCCAAAGTGCAAAAACAAGCACGGGAGCGGCAAAAATCAAATAGCGTATATATTCCGAAAACGAATAAATCATAACATCACCTTATTCAAAAAATTCCCCGATTTCGATTTTATGACCCCTCAAAAAATCGGCGCAATTCATTGCTTTCTTTCCCTCTGCCTGAATAACAAGAATCCTGACCGCGTTGCCGTCTCCGCAGCAGACCGTAAGACCGCCGTCATTGCCGACAATTTCACCGGGCTTACCTTTAGCTTTTCCTGCCGAAACAGTCTTATGAATCTTGTATATTTTACCGCAGAGCGAAGCTGTCGCAACGGGCCACGGTGAAAGTCCTCTGACCTGATTGTGAATCTCAGAAGCCCTCCTTGTCCAGTCGATAGGACAAAGCTCTTTCGAAAGCATCGGCGCATAATTCGAAAGCGAATCGTTCTGTTTTTCTCTTGTGAGAGTTCCGTTTTCGATTTTTGAAATTGTCTGAGCCATAACCTCAGCACCGAGAACGGAAAGACGATCGTGCAGCTCGCCTGACGTCATATCTTCACCGATTTCGGTTTCCTCTTTGACAAGCATATCTCCCGTGTCAAGCCCTGCGTCCATCTGCATCGATGTAACGCCGCTGACCTTTTCACCGTTGAGAACGCACCATTGAATCGGGGCGGCTCCCCTGTATCTCGGAAGCAGTGAAGCATGAATATTAACACAGCCGTATTTGGGGCGGTCAAGAATTTCCTGCGGAATGATTTTACCGTAAGCAACAACAATAATCAGCTCCGGATCAAGCTTATCAATGATTTCATAAGCTGTTCCGTCGCGCATTTTTGTCGGCTGAAAAACGGGAATATTGTTTTCCACCGCCTTTTCCTTAACGGGAGGGAACTGCATTTTGTGCCCCCTGCCCTTTGGTTTATCGGGCTGAGTAAACACTCCGACAATGTCGTGACCGTCTTTTATAAGTCTGTCAAGGCACGGAACGGCAAACTCCGGCGTTCCCATAAAAACTATTCTCATACTAACCGCCTTTCTCAGTCACTCTCAAGCTCTCCGACAAGGCGGCTGGTGTAAAGTATACCGTTAAGGTGATCTATCTCGTGGCAAAAGCATCTTGCCTTGAGGTCGGAGCCCTTATACAGGCACCATTTACCCTCGCGGTTCTGAGCCCTAACCATAACCGTTTTCGGACGCTCGGTTATTCCGAACCTTCCGGGAAGCGAAAGGCAGCCCTCCTGCTCGTGCTGTAATTCGGGTGACCTATCCGTAATTGAGGGATTGATAAGCTCAAGATAACCGTCGCCGCAGTCCATTACGACAACACGCCTGAGTATTCCGACCTGCACGGCGGCAAGTCCCGCTCCCTTTTCCTTGTACAGCGTTTCCTTCATATCGTCAAGCAGGGTGTAAAGCCTGCTGTCAAATTTTTCAACAGGACGGCTTATCTTGGTGAGAATCGGATCTCCGATTTTAACTATATTTCTTATTGCCATTACTTTACCTTCTTAAATTATATTTTCGGGATTGATATCTATATAAACGGATACATCGTTATTTGAGCTTGCTTCTTTCAAAAGCTCGCTCATCATCTGTCTGAAAAGCTTCGAATTTCTGCATTTCAGAATAAGTCTGTATCTGAATTTATTGCTGATTTTAGACACACGAGCCGTCATCGGTCCGAGTGCAATGATTTTTAAGGTATTATATTCGCCGTCAAGCTTTGATTTCAATGCATCGGCAAACTTCTGCGAGGCTGTTTTTACCTTCGCCTCGTTGACTCCGACAAAGCCGACAAGACAAATATCGCAGTACGGCGGATAAATCAGCATTTTTCTTGTTTTTATTTCGCCGTTGAAAAAAGCCTCGTAGTCCTGCCTTGCGGCAATTCTGATGACATCGTTTTCGGGATTGCAGGTCTGTATAACCGCCGTTCCCTCATATTTTCCTCTTCCGGCTCTTCCCACAACCTGAGTCAGCAGATCAAATGTGCGTTCCTGGCTGCGAAAATCATCGTTATTAAGCTGCTGATCGGCACTGATAACGCCGACCAACGTAACATTTTCAAAGTCAAGACCCTTGGCGACCATCTGTGTGCCGAGAAGTATGTCATATTTGCCGTCGGCAAAGTCCTTGAGCTTGTTTTCGTGGGAATAGCGTCCCATAGTGCTGTCCGCGTCCATTCTCAGTATTTTTGCCTGCGGAAGGACGGTCGAAAGCTCATCTTCGATTTTCTGTGTTCCCGTACCGGAATATCTGACATTATGCGAGCTGCATTCGGGACAGGTATCCGTGAACGGAACCGAATAACCGCAGTAATGGCACATCAGCCTGCCGTTTGCATGGTGATATGTCATTGAAATGCTGCACGACGGGCAGGCCAAAACGTGACCGCACGCCTTACATTCGGCAAAGGTGTTGTATCCGCGCCGATTGATAAGCAGAATTGACTGCCTGCCGTTATCAAGGTTAAACCGAAGCCGCTGTTTGAGCTCTTCGCTGAGGTTAGATGATTCGCTGAGCGCATCAGTGAGCATATCAACGATTCTGACCTGAGGAAGAGTTGATGATGAATATCTTTGCGTAAGCTTATTGAGTGTATACTGACCCTTAAGTGCCTTGGCGTAGGTTTCTATACTCGGTGTTGCGCTGGAAAAGACAAGCAAAGCCTTGTGATAGGCACAGCGAAAACGTGCAACGTCCTTCGCGCTGTATCTCGGCGTCTGCTCCGACTTATATGTATGCTCCTGCTCCTCGTCAACAATTATCAGTCCGATATTTTCAAGCGGCGCAAAAATCGCGCTTCTTGTGCCGACAACTATTCTGACCTCGCCTTTTTTTACGCGCTTCCACTCGTCAAGCCGTTGTCCTGTCGAAAGTGCGCTGTGGAAAACGGCAACATCCTTGCCGTATCTGCGCATAAACAGACTCAAAGTCTGAGGTGTGAGAGCGATTTCAGGCACCATAACGATAATACTTTTACGCTTTTCAAGCATCTTGTCGATTAGACTCAGATATACCATCGTTTTTCCCGAACCGGTAACGCCGAAAAGAAGAGATGCGCTCCCCTCTCCCTTTTCGTACTGTTCGAGTAAATTCTCGTATGCTTTCCGCTGTTCATCGTTAAGGACGATTTCTTCCTTAACTATCTCGTTCGGCTTGTCTGCGTATGGGTCGCGGTAAATCTCGTTGTCAAAGATTTCAACAAGCCCCTTTCTCTCAAGAGCCTGAACGACCGACGGCGTAAAGCCCGTGAAATAACATATCTCCTTGACGGAAGCCGAATCAAGCTCCGTCAGCAGATTAAGAATTTCAAGCTGCTTTTTTGTAAGCTTCTGAGATGTTTCAAGCAGATTTCTGCCGCTTTCGGTCAGTCTGACGGTTTTAACCGTGAGGTCGCCCATCCGCCTGACGGAATCGTAGTTCCTGAATAGCAGACCTTTTTTCGACATATCTTCAAGCAAAGAAAGCTTCGGCTCAAGTCCGAGCGATGACAGCAGCTTTTCACCCTCTGCATATCCTTTCTTTTTCAGAAGAAAGTCATAAACCTGCACTTCAACCGCATCGCAGCCGGAAATATCAGCCTGGGGTACGGCAGTATAGGTTGTTATTGTTCGGTGACACATTCCCGACGGCAAAACAGCTCTGACTGCGTCAAAATAGGTGCAGAACGTCCTGTCCTTCAACCATTCGCAAAGCTTCAGCATCTCATTGTTGAGAACAGGCGCAGAGTCGATAAGCTGAGAGATTCTTTTCAGTCGGACTTCCGATTCCTCATTGCCGACGGAAAGGACTATGCCCTGACGGCATTTGTTTCCCCTGCCGAACGGAACAAGAACACGACAGCCCGGCAGACACGGCTCGTCACCGAGGAGGTAACTGAAAGGCTTGTCAAAAGAAAACGTTGAGTTTTCAACGGCAACCGCCGCAACACGCTTGGCAGACATTTTTTACCTCCGTTTAATTTATTTGTTTCGGAATTAAAGATCCTTTATCTCGTCCGGCTCTACAATTTCGTATTTATTGTTGAGAATTTCGTCAAGAGCAATGCTGACCGGCTTTTCAACGAGAATAATTCCGTCCTCTTCGGCTTCCTCCGAGATTTCTCTTGCGCGCTTTGCCGTCGCTCTGACAAGAGAATAACGGCTGATGTGATTTGAAAGCACTGAGCTTAAATCAGGATTGAATTTGAATTTTTTGTTCTGATCAAACATTTTTACATACCTCACTTAAAAAATATTACATCTGCTTACTCTGTGTTTTTCGGCAGTTATAATGGTCTTTATATCGTCAACGGCGTCCTTGAGGACGTCATTGATAACAACATAGTCATACTCGTTCCGGCATCTCTCAATCTCATTAACGGCGATTTCAAGACGTCTGAGAACGTCCTCCTCATCTTCGCTGCCGCGGTCACGAAGCCTTTTTTCCAGTATTTCCATACTCGGCGGCATAATAAATATACTGACGGCGTCGGGATAAAGCTTCCTGATATTTCCGGCACCCTCAACGTCGATTTTTAAAATAACTATATGTCCGTCATCAAGCCATTTATCAACAGGACCCTTCGGTGTGCCGTAGTAGTTGACGCCGTAACGTGCATATTCAAGCAGCTCGCCGTTTTCAACCGCATCAAGAAAATCCTCTTTGCTGACAAACATATAATCAATTCCGTCGGTTTCGCCGTCTCTCGGCTTTCTCGTTGTCATTGAAACCGATTTTGTAATGTCAAAATCCGATTTAAAAAGCTCAGAAATAACCGTATCTTTTCCTGAGCCTGCGGGACCCGAAAGAATAACCAACATTCCGTTATTCTTCATCGTCCTCATCCTCCTCATAATCCTTGTCTTCTTCAAATCTGTTGGCAACCGTTTCAGCCTGCAGATAAGTCAGAATAACCTGATCGCAGTCCGTTATGATTACCGCTCTGGTTCTTCTGCCGTGTGTTGCGTCGATAAGAGTGCCCTTTTCCTTGCAGTCTTGGACAATTCTCTTTATCGGAGCCGATTCGGGGCTGACGATTGCAATGATTCTGTCAGCGTTAACCATATTGCCGAAACCGATATTGATAAGCTTCATATAAACACCCCGTTATTCAATGTTCTGAACCTGCTCGCGGATTTTCTCGACCTCCGCCTTGATTTCAAGAACACGCTTTGCAATTTCAACATCGCACGCCTTGGAACCGATAGTGTTAGCCTCACGGTTAATTTCCTGTACAAGAAAATCCATTTTTCTGCCGATAGCTTCAGTCGATTCAAAAAATTCACGAAGCTGTGAAATATGACTTCTGAGCCGGACGGTCTCTTCCGCAACGGCAATCTTGTCCGCATATATTGCCGCCTCCGTAAGAAGTCTCGATTCCTCAATGTGTATATCGCCGAGAAGCTCCTGCATTCTTGCAAGAAGCTTGTCGTTATATTCCCTGACAGTCTGCGGAGAGCGTTCCTCAACAAAGGCAACGGACGAAAGTATTGAATCCGTTCTGGAAAGAATATCCTCTCGGAGCTTTTCTCCCTCAATCTCACGCATTGCAATAAATCTGTCAACCGCTTTTTCCGCAACGGTGCGGACTGCGTTCCAAATTTTATCCTCGTCGGCCTCAGCCTTGCGAATGACAAGAACATCGTTCATTCTTGCAAGTATTCCCGCGTTCAGATTGTTTTCTATGCCGTAAGTTTGCGAAAGCTTTTCAAACGCTTTAAAATATCCGTCTGCAAGAGACTGATTCACTTCAACGACAACCGAATCATCTTCAAGATTATCGACCTGAACATAACATTCGATTTTTCCGCGCGAAACCTTGGACTGAACAAAAGATTTCAGCTTTTCGTCAAGAAAGCCGTATGTACGCGGAGTTCTTGACGAGAAATCAAAGTATCTGTGATTAACACTTTTTATCTCGACGGTTATGTTCATTCCGTCAATCATTTCCTGACTTCGACCGTATCCGGTCATACTTTTAACCATAATAAACCTACTTCCGATATTTATTTAAAAGTATTTCTATATTTTTAATGCTTGCAGCAGCTTCCTGCGAGCAGCTCGGGAATTTCACCCTCGTAAATTCCGTCGCCGTTTTTTGCAAAACCGAGTTTTTCGGCGACGCTTGTCCCTTTTTCGGCTTTATAAAAGGCTATGTAGGTACCTCGGTTTGCTCCGTAATTGAGAGAGCTTCTTATAAAGCCTTCAACGGTTTCATTGTCACCGTCGGTGTATACTCCGACAATCTCCATTGTGTAGCCGTTCAGTCTGAAAACGGAAAAACCGCATTCAGCCGAGTTGCTGTTCATATCGTATCCTATGTAGCCGCTCAGGGTTGAATCGTGGCAAAAGGGTTCGGGAAGCTTGTCATTTGTAACGGGCAAAAATTTAATCATAAGCTTTCTCCTCAGAATTTGTTAACCTTCATACCCGAAGAAACCATCAGCTTGTGCACCTCGTCCTCGGTCAGCTCGCGCCATTTTCCGGGGTGAAGCATACCGAGCTTGAGTGAACCCATTGAGGTTCTTTTAAGTCTTGCAACCTCAAGTCCGAGCGATTCGCACATTTTTCTGATTTGTCTGTTACGTCCTTCATACAGGACAATTTCCAGTACAACGCGGTTTTCCTGCTTTTCGATTATTCTTGCATCGGCAGGAGCGGTAATGCGTCCGTCGATTTCCATTCCTGTTGAAAATGCGGTCAGCATTTCCTCGGTGACATTGGGACGAACCGTAACCCTGTAAATTTTCGGAATGTGCTTGGACGGATGAGTCATAAGGTTAGCGAACTCCCCGTTGTTTGTCATAAGCAGAAGTCCCTCGGAATCCTTGTCAAGTCTGCCGACGGGATACACTCTTGCGCCGACATCGGAAACAAGCTCAGCGACGCATTTTCTGCCCATTTCGTCGTCCATAGTCGTTATAAAACCTCTCGGCTTATTAAGCATAATGTAGATATTCTTTCGTCCCGCGGTAATTTTTTTACCGCTGACCGTAACAGTGTCGTGTCTCGGACTTACCTTATCGCCGATCTGAGCGACCTTACCGTTTACCTTGACCTTTCCCTGTGCAATAAGCTCCTCTGCCTTGCGGCGCGAAGCGACTGCGCACATCGAAAGATATTTCTGAAGCCTGATTCTATCATCAGTCATTAAATAATCTCTCCTTAATTCTTTCAAAAAAGCCTTTATTTTTCTGCTTAATGTCCGTATTTTTTACGCAAACCGATGTCTCAGCCACAATATCGTTTGTGCCGATACATTCGCCGTTGACGTAATAACTCACCTCGCCGACCTTATCGCCCGTGTTGACGGGAGCATACAGAAAATGCTCCGAACAGACCTTTTGAATCACTTTGCTTTTGTCAACACCCGTAAAAGTAAACGGTTCCGATTTTATGCTTACATTTTCCACATTTCCACCGACAACGCTTATTTTTTCGGGAATATTTGCCGATATTTCGGCTTTTTCAACCGTCGAGAAGCCGTAATCCAGCATTTCTCGGTGATCGCTCCAGTCGTTCGGCGCATTGAGCGTAACGGCAACAAGACCTACGCCGTTGTTTTTTGCATAAGAAACAAGACATCGTCCGCTTTTTTTGGTGAAGCCCGTTTTAATTCCGAGCGCATACTTATAGCTGCTCAAAAGACGGTTGTGATTGTACAAAGTCCGCCTGTACGGAGGGTTTCCGTAGGTTAAAACGGCTTTTTTAGAGGAACACGCCGCCCTGAAAACAGGATTTTTAACTGCATATCTTCCGAGCAGTGCCATATCGTAAGCGGTCGAATAATGCTCATCATCATCAAGACCCGACGGTGTAACAAAGTGCGTATTCTTCATTCCGAGCTCGGCAGCCTTTTTGTTCATCAATGAAGCGAAATTTTCAACATTTCCACCGAGATAGTACGCTGTAACATTGGCGGCATCGTTCCCCGACGAAAGAAGCATACCGTAAATAAGCTCGCAAAGGGAAACACTGTCGCCGTCAAGCAGACCCATGGAGGTTCCCTCAACGTTTATCATTGCGTTTTTCACCGTGATTTCATCGTGAAGCTTGCCTGACTCCGCCGCAAGCAACGAGGTCATTATTTTGGTTGTGCTCGCCATCGAATGCTTAGCATAGGCATTTTTATCAAAAATAACCTCACCCGTCTGCTCGTTTATAAGCACAGCACATTCGGCTGATATATCCTCTGTGCCGAGCGCACCTGCACTAACCGTCATCATACACAAAACAGTCAGAAAAATAAATATTCTTTTTAACATACCACTCACCTGCCATATAAAACTATATGCAGATGTGAACGGTATTATTTAAGGCAAAATCGCACAATTGGGGTGTGCGGATTGCGCAGTAGGCGTGCGCTTCAATTTGTGCGGTGTTGCCTTAACTAATTATTCTTCAACGAATACGGAATCGTCCTTGTCGCCCTTTTTGTCGTTGCTGAATTTATTGACGATATCGCCGACCTTGTTGACAACGTCGGGAACCATACCGATAATTCTTTCCGCAGAGCTTTCGGAGCCTTCGCAGATATATTTGACACTTACCTCGCCTTTATTGATTACGAGGAAAGCAACCGGAGAAATTGTTACTCCTGCGCCGCCGCCGCCGCCGAAAAGCTCCTTTGTACCCTTTGAGGGGAAATCAGAACCGCCGGAGGCAAAGCCGTATGTTACCTTTGAGATGGGAATAACTTTGATTCCGTCGCCTGCGTCGATCGGATCACCGATAATTGTCTGACAATCGACCATATCTTTGATTTTATCAATTGCCGTTGCAAGGATTCCTGATGCTGACTGATCTTTCATTGTTAGTCCGCCTTTCTGTTTGTAGGATTTGAAGATTTATTATTTGAAATAACAACTTTTAAAAGCTGTTTCAATAAACTGAAAGCAAGTACAATTCCGGCATTGATCAATGCGCGTGGAATAAATGCCGTTTTTGTAATAAACTCTACCGTTGTTTTTTCGCCGCAGTAGTCGGCAAATACATTAACTTTATAGTCCTTGACCTTCATATTGGAGCAGATAAAACCGAGCGACGGATAAAGACTAGAACAGACCTTGCCGTATTTCAGTGCGGTCGCGGCGGCGTCATCCTCTGTTATATGGATGTCAAGATGGAATATTTTAATTATAACCGCTCTTTTTATAAGGCGAACGGAAAACCGTTTTAATGCGCCGACACAATTATTAAGAAGCTCAATAACACCTGACAAGCCCTGATTGTTGTAGAATGTCTTAATGAAGTTCTCCTTTTTCGGCTTGGGAGTCTCGTCCTTTTTCTCTTCGGGCTTATCTTCTTTTTTCTCTTCATTCGGTTTTTCCTCTTTCTTTTTCTTTTTCGGGAAAGGATAGAGATCAAACTTCCAGAAGAGCCACGAGACCTTGCAGCTTACGCTGTCCGTATACTCAAGCTCCAGAACGACAGGAATACTCAGAATCAGTACAAAAAATGCAATTATACCGAGAATTATGTATAATGCCGTCATTCCATCACCTCCGCAATTTATTCTTCGGCAACCCTTACCGGCTCGCCCGTAATCATCTTATTTTCAATGATTTCTCCGTCATTCAGGTCAATTTCAAGCTGACCGTTTATTTCCTCACTTTTCGGAAGCTCCTCGTGTTCGGGCAGATCCGGGAGATCGTCAAGACTTGAAACGCAAAAGCATTTAAGAAATTCCGGAGTAGTGCCGTAAATAAGGGGTCTGCCCGGCAATTCAAGTCTGCCGCGTTCTTCTATCAGTCCCTTGGCTATCAGAGTTCCGATAACTCCGGAGCAGTCAACACCTCTGACCTGCTCGACAAAGGATTTTGTAACCGGCTGGTTGTATGCGATTACCGCAAGAACCTCAAAAGCCGCGCCGGAGAGCGGTGTGTTTTTCTTTATTTCAAGAACAGCTCTGACTTGCTCTGCATATTCCTGCCGTGTACAAAGCTGATACATATCGTCCATTTTAACAAGTCTGATACCGCTGTTTACGGAGTTTAACGCTTCTTCGATACCTTTAAGTGCATCCTCAACCGGCTCCTTTTCACATTCGAGTGCCTGACATATTCTTCCGATTTCAAGCGGTTCTCCCGCTGCAAAAAGTATTGCCTCAACAGCAGCCTGTAATTCATTCATCTTCATTCCTGTAGTCGTCCTCCGCGTCAAAGTTTATGTCGGAATCAATCATTTCAACCTCAAGATCACTGTCAATCTGAGTGAGAGTTATTTTTTTATCCTTGGCAAGGGAAAGGATTGCAAGAAAAGTCGCAACCATCTCGGAGCGCGACTCCGCCCTTTCAAAGAAAGAAACAAAGCTCTGTTTTTTCTTTCGGAAAAGACTGCCCATAATATAGCTGACCCGTTCTCTTATCGGAACAATTTTGTGAGCAACAATGCCCGAAAAAGCCTCAATCGGCGGCGGAAGATTTCTTTTACCTCTTCCGACGGCGTTAATGTATGCCTTGAGAAGCTCAATCGGCCGGTGTAAACGGGTATAAGTCATATCGGGAGCAAATTTTTCGGGTTCTCTCGAATATTGCTCAAAGCCGTTTGCCTGCTCGGCAAGCTTCCTTGCCATAATTTGACAGTCCTGATACTCCAGCAGCTCGCCTTGAAGCTCCTTTTTCAGTTCGTCAGCCTCCTCCTCGTGAACGGGAAGAAGTGAAACGGTTTTGATATATATAAGTCTTGCCGCCATTTCAAGAAATTCGCTGGCAACATCCATATTTTCCTCTTTCATCTGACGGACGTAATCAAGATACTGTTCAACCAAAAGAAGAATCGGAATATCGTTTATATCAATTTTGTGCTTGCTTATCAGGTGCAGCAGAAGATCAAGCGGACCCTCGAACACATCAAGCTTATAAGAAATCGCTTCCATTTTTTCACCTTTTTTCGACAAACGCCGATTTAATAGAAAATTGAATAAAAAAGCTTATCAAACAGATTGTAAACGAAATTTGAAAGATAGTTGAGCGGTAAAGTAAGCGCACCTGTCAAAAGAAGCACGAAAAGTGCCGCAAGAATATATCGCTCATATTTCATAATCAAAAAATAATACTTTGTCGGCAAAATCGAAAAAAGTATTCTCGAGCCGTCAAGCGGAGGAATCGGGATAAGGTTAAAAACAGCGATGTTAATATTGATTCTCGCAGAAAAATTGAAAAACCTGTAAAACGCTATTGCTGTAGCGGATTGCTCGCCGTTGCTTGACGCAAACATTGTTACAATGTACATACACAGCACGGAAAGAAATCCGACAAGCAGATTGGACAAAGGTCCCGCAAATGCAATAAGAGCCATTGCCAGCTTTTTGTTTTCAAGCTTTGTGTTGCGGACATTGACGGGTACGGGCTTTGCGTAACCGAAGCCGACAAGCGCAATCATCAATGCGCCCCACGGGCTTATGTGTGCCATAGGATTGAGCGTAAGTCTTCCGCTGAGCCGCGGCGTTTCGTCGCCGAGCTTTGTTGCCACAAGTGCATGCGCATATTCATGAACGGGCATTGTGCAGAAAACAACAAACATACTGACACAAAGTCCGATTATTACGGAAAAAAGATCTCCGCTTTTCAGTAAGCTTATTAACATAGTAAAAACTCCGATTTTTATTTGTATGCGGTTACAATTCGCGGCAAGCCGCCGAAATCGTAAGTCACGCTTATATTTTTTGCGAATTTTGCGAACATTTCCGAAATAGCCTCTGTCTGATCCTCGGCACATTCAACCGCTATCGCGCCCGAATCGTTTAGGCGCACCAACCAGTTGTCGGCAAGCTCACGGTAAAAAGCATATCCGTCGTTGCCGCCGTCAAGAGCCATAGCGGGCTCTTTTCTAACCTCACGCTGTAGGCTTTTTATATCCTCCGAACGAATATACGGCGGATTGGAGAGGATAAGGTCGGGTGTAACATCACGCAAAATATTTTTATCAAATATATCTTCGTTTAACGCCGTAACGTTATCAGCAGAGTTCAGAGAAATATTTTTTTTGAGATAATCGAATGCCTGTGAGGATTTTTCCACCGCAAACACCCTCACGTTTTTTACAAGTCTTGCAACGCTTATTGCTATACAGCCGCTTCCGGAACACAAATCAAACACGAGCGGATTCTTCTTTTCTTTCAGGAAATCAACGGCAAACTCAACGAGAAGCTCGGTCTCGGGACGGGGAATCAAAACTCCTTCCCCGACAAAAAACGGAAAGCCCATAAACTCCCATTTGCCGAGAATGTACTGTAAAGGCTCCCCGGCGGCACGTCGATCAATCAATTGAAAATACTTTCTTTCGGTTTTACTGTCAACAGCATTATTTTTTGAGAGTAAAAATTCCGTTGTGCCGATATCAATGCAAAATTCAAGAAGACATCGGCTGTCAAATTCATAATCTTCAATGCCTGCTTCCGACAGCTTTTTTTTTCCTGAAATGTATAAATTATTGACCGTCATTTTCGATATCACCGTCATTTTCCGTCGGCACAGGATCGTTTATGTTCTCTTTTTCCTGTCCGAGCGCAACCTTCAGCGACGCTATACCGACCTCTATTATATCGTCCGTCGGTTCCTTTGTGGTTATACGCTGAAGCCACAGTCCCGGAGCCGAAACAATGCGTGTGAAAGGATTGTCTTTTTTGCCCGCAAGTCGGATTGTTTCATATCCGATACTCATAATAAGCGGAAGAATGAGTATTTTGATAATCATCCAAATCGCCTTGTAATCACGAACACCGGGAAAAATCATTACAACAACAGTCGAAATTATTATGCTGATTATAAGCGTGAGAAAGATGAAGCTTGTCCCGCAGCGAGGGTGAAATCTGCGCTGTTTTCTGACATTTTCAACCGTTAGCTCCAGTCCGTTTTCGTAGCAGAAAATTGATTTATGCTCGGCACCGTGATACATAAACAGCCTTTTTATATCGCTCATCAGCGAAACCGCCCACATATAGGTAACAAAAATTATGATTCTCATAACACCCTCAACGGCAGGCTTCCATACGTTGTCGTTACCCTTTCCGAGTATAAGATCGGCAACCTGGCTCGGCAGCCACATAAACAGGAAAAATGCAAGCGCAAAGCCGATAATTCCGGAAATTATACCGATAACAGTCATCATTTTCGGTCCGAAATGGTCTGATAACCAGCGGTCAAGCTTGGACATTTCCTCCGTGCCGTCGTCCTCCAAAGCCGTGGTCTTTTCGGCGGATTCCATAAGACATTTGTAGCCGAATATCATTTGCTCGACAAAGCTTATCGGACCCCTGATAAACGGTATTTTCGCGAATTTATATTTATCCTTAAGAAAGTGAGCCTTTTTTAGCTGTGTTTCGATTCTGCCGTCGGGCAGCCTGAGTGCCATCGCAACACCCTTGGGACCGTTCATCATAACGCCCTCCATCAAAGCCTGTCCGCCGACGCTTACCTTGTTATTTTCAGGCATCTTCATTTTCCTCCATTGTTTTCTTTTCGTTTTCCGCCGCAATCGCCGCGTCGATATCCCACACATCTTCAAGCTCAACATGGTCAATATCAAAGCTGACCGTGACGGTTGTTCCCTGTCCGAGAACGCTGTCTATGTCAAATGTTCCGTGGTGAAGTTTAACGATCTCGTCAACAACGGCAAGACCGATGCCCGACCCGTGAACAGTCATATTCGTCTTGTAAAATTTCTCCTTAACGTGTGGTAAATCCTCGGCGGAAATTCCGCAGCCCGTGTCGGAAAAACGTATTGTAATTTTATCATCCTTAACCTCGGCAACGGTAATAATTTTTCCGCCCTGCTTAGTGTATTTCAATGCATTATCAAGAATGTTTACAAACACCTGCTTGATTCTGTCGGGATCTCCGTCCATAGGTGCCGGAAGATTCGGCGCATTGTAAACAAGGTCAATACCCTCGCGCATCGCCCTATCCTTGAAAGCGAAAACGGTTTCGTCGAGCTCGGCGAGAATATCCATTTTCTCGTTTTTGAGAACCATTCTTCCGCTCTGCATTCTTGAAAAGTCGAGCAGCTCCTCGACAATACCGTTCAGACGGGAGGATTCGCCGATTATAACATTCATTCCGCGCTTGCTGAGAGCAGGGTCGGTATCGCCAATCTGCAAAAGTGTTTCGCCCCAGCCCTTTATCGCCGTAAGCGGTGTTCTGAGCTCATGAGATACCGTTGAAATAAAGTCGTTTTTAATCTTGTCGGAGGTCTTGATTTTCTCAGCCATATCGTTTATAGTGCTGCAAAGCTGACCAACCTCGTCCCTGTAAAGATAATGGTCTATGCGCGCGTCATAGTTTCCGTTCGCAATCATTTTAGCCGTGTCGCAAACCTCCTGAATCGGCTTAACGATGGAGCTGATGAAAACCATACCGGAAATAACAAGCAAAACAACAAGGAGCAAGAACGCAAGTAAGATTATGAGATACCATGTTGTTATCTGGTTATCGATCTCCTCAAGGGAGATCATATATCTGACCGAGCCGATCTGCTGGCTTTCGGAGTTGGTAATAATTTTAGTCAGCGCAATAATGTTTTCGCCCGA
Organism: Eggerthellaceae bacterium; assembly: GCA_963616775.1. Lineage (GTDB taxonomy): Bacteria > Bacillota > Clostridia > Oscillospirales > Acutalibacteraceae > CAG-488. Next base: position 61,692 of record CAVELL010000053.1, read on the forward strand.
AGCATTTTCTCCGTGCCAAACGGCGGATTTCGTCTGACCTTCGGCAGCGGCTTCGTATTCGGGGATTTTGGCTTTTTCGTTTACCGGAAAGCCGCTTGACGAAATAAGAACATTGCCGTATCTGTCAAGTATCCAAACCTCGACGGAGGACTTGTCGGCAAAATCACCGATATATTCTCTCGCACCCTTTTCAAACACAGCCTCATCGGTCGAAGCATAATTTTCAAAATAAACATCGACAATTCCGTTTGCATACGATTCGATTTTTCTTTCGGCTGTTGCGTAATAGTATGAATGAATCAGGTATGACGCAATGATGCAGATTATAAGCAGAACGGCGACAATTATTGTTGTTGTCTGGATAAGCCAACGACGTGTCAGACCACCCTTGAAGTTTTCTTTTTTTTCCTCTGCATCCACCTGCGTCACCTCCCTGCTGTTTTTTAAGATACATTTCAGATCCATACATAGCCGAAGCCCCATCTTGTGAGGAGATGCTTCGGATTCGACGGGTCGGGCTCGATTTTTTTTCTGATACGTCGGACATTGACATCGACAATTTTTTCTTCACCGTAGTATTCCGTGCCCCAAACATGGTTGAGAATATCGGTTCTGCTCAGATTTGTTCCCTGATTGCGGAAGAAATATTCAAGTATCTGGAACTCAACCTGTGTAACGTCAATTTTACGTCCCTGATATGTAAGTGTTCTGCTCTTGCAGTCAAGCTTGAACTCGCCCGATGTTATTGTGTTTTCGTCATTCCCATCCGAGGTTTCTTTTTGATTTGAAGCAACTCTCCGTGCAAGAGCGTCAACCCTTGCGGTAAATTCGGACGGAGAAAACGGCTTTGTAACATAGTCGTCGGCACCGAGCAAAAGACCGTTCACCTTGTCCATTTCCTGAGTCTTTGCCGTGAGCATCATTATTCCGATGTTATTGCTCATTGCGCGCAGCTTTTTGCACAGCTCAAGTCCGTCCATCCTCGGCATCATAATGTCAAGAACGGCTATTGCAATTCCGTCGGAATTAAGCTTGTACTTTTCATAAGCGTCAAGTCCGTCGAAAGCTTCGATTACGTCATAGCCTGCCCGCTTGAGATTGATGACAATAAATTCTCTGATTGATTCCTCGTCCTCGGCGACGAGTATTTTTACGGGTTTCATTTTTTTCCTCCTGTCGTGTTAAAGTTTTCTTTTAATGTTTCGTCCTTGATTCCGAAATCATATCCTGCTTCTGAAATTGTGTATGCATAAACCGTGCTTACGTATGATGTAAGCAATTTTGTATCAGCATACTTAGCCTTAGCCTGCTCGTCGTTTTTGTCATAGTAGTATATGCTGAACAGCAGCTCCCCGACCTTTTGCTCCCCGCTTTCCCAACGGTAGTAGTCCCATTGACCGTCGTTTCCGAGAACCGTAAGTCTGCCGACCCAGCTGCTCGGAATGGTGAGATTATATCCGGATTTTTCGTCGATAACGGAATAGTTCACGGAGCGCAGCTTGTCATCACGGAATTTAACCCATTTGGTATAATAAAGGCTCTTTGACGGAACATTTTCGGTGCCGGTTGCGGAGCTTGCCGCCGCTGCGGCAGCAAGGAGTGCATTATCGTTATCGACAACCGAGGAACCGGGCATCTCCACACTGACGGGAATTTCAAGAAATCCGTCGGAGTCAATATCCTGAGTTGCAAGCTTGCTGTGTCGAAGAGTTTGTATTGTTGACTGGGTTGCAAAATCAAACAACGGAGCGACAAGTGAGTTTGTGCTGTCATCCCAATAGATAACCTCGGTTATCATATCATTGTCACCCTTGTATGCGTCAACATAAATCAGCCTGGTATCGTCAATTTTTTCGGAATTGACCTCCGAATATGCCGAAATATTGCCGTCGGTTTTTACGGTGCTCAAGGTTTGCATCGCCTTGGTTTTGGCATCATAGTTGTAGACGGTTGCGCACGCTGTCAGGTGATCGGCAACGGTTGAATCAACGCTCATTGCAAATATATCTTCAATCCCGTCACCGTTGACGTCAAGGACGGTCATATACGAATACGGGAATGACGAAATCAGCTCAAAGCTTTCGTTTGAAATGTTGTAAACGGCAAAAATTTTATTTGTTTTGCTTGAATACAATGTCCAGCCGATTATGATTTCCGACTTTCCGTCGTGGTCAAGATCGGCAAGCTTGACCTCATCAACCGAGCTGCCGAGTCCGTCAAAGGTTCCGACAGTGTGCCAATCGTCGTTTTTATACTCAAAATAAAATACCTTCACAAGGTCGGGATTCTTTTTTTCCGTGTAAAAAACGATAGCCTCCTCATCGCCGTCCTTGTCAAAATCGTATGTAATGAATGCCGAACGGAAAGCACCGTTTTCGGGAACAATAAGACTGTAATCCTTGTCTACGGACTTCTCGAAGGAGTCCTGCAGACCCTGATATTTTCCTGAAAGCTTCGGCGGTCTGAGGAGGTTGTCGAACGAGGAAAAACGGAAAGAACAGCCGCTTAAAGAAACGGCAAGCGACACCGTAAGCAACAGCGAAACAAAAATTTTCAGCTTTTTCACGTTAAACCTCCTTTCCGAACAAATGACTTTAAGCCATTAAAACACCCATTTTGACTTCTAATGATTATAACACACCTATACAGCCTTTTACAATATAATTTAATTAAAATTCTTAATTTTTTAACAAAAAAACCGACGGAACAGTCCGCCGGTATAAATTTAATTTGTAATTGTAACATTGTACGTTCCGCAGACCCAGCATTTGCTCGTATTTTTGAGCGTAACGGTAACCGGAACAGTGTTTTTGCCCTCGGTGAGCGTTACTCCCGAAAGATTGACATTGACAGAAAGCATACTGCTGTTTATCTGAGCGAGATCGGTTGTCTTTCCCACAACAACAATCTTTCCGAGCGAATCGGCGTCAATATTCTTAGCCGTTATCTTATCCGAACCGGTGACGTTAATCTGTGAGCTTGCTACCGTAAATGACGAATAAGAAAGCGAATCCGTATCAAGCTCTACCGTAAATGTTGTTGTTCCGTCAAGCATTTTTGCATTTTTGATGTCGGATGCGCTGAATGTAAAGGTTTTTCTTGAGGGAATAATGTCTTTGAAATCAATCGAGCCGACTTCAAAGGATTTGGAGTCCGTTCCTCCGTTCTGAAGCACCGCAACGCGGACAATGGATGGAGAGCAGGTGTAGCTCAACGGGTTTGAAACATAATCCGACGGTGCGTCCGTAAAGGAAACGGAAGTAGACAATGTGCGGATTCTGTAAACGGGAAGCGTTACGGGAATTTTCAGCGAGCTGTCACCGTTAATCTTGACATATTTTGTTTCCATATCGTTGCCGTCGCTGAGAACAATGCTTGAATCCACTGTTACACTCTCCGTCAAAGCCTTATTGATTTCAATATTGACATAAGCCGCCTTAACGGCATTGACCTCTGTCTGCGCTCCGCTTATCTTGACTGTTTTAGTATTGTAAATGATGTCCTCATTGTTGAACATATAATCATCGTCGGTGTAGTCGTCAAGCTCGGAAATAATCCTCGGAGTTACCGTGACCTCCTTCTCGGCGTATTTGTCGAAGTAAACCTCGATATAATCCGCCGATTTTGAAACAATCTCATAATCCGCATTTGCGTCCTTTGCCGTTACCTTGACCTGGAGACTGTGATTGCCCGCCGCATCGACGTAAGCAGTCTGAGCCGTTGCTTCAAAGTCGTCCGCCGTCAGTAAATCTCCGCCGACAACATATCGGTTACCCTTGACGGTGATATTGATTTTGTATTCGCTCTGACCGAAAATCTGAAGTCCGAGCTTATCCGGAACACTGTTTTCCATATCAATATTCACAGGAATGTTATCAATCTCGTTTTCAACAACAGGCGCATACTCAAGCGCAACGACTATCCAAAAAATGAAAGCGACAACGATTGAAAAAACAACAAGAAATTTTGTGTTTGAAAAAAGCTGTCTGAGGCTTAGTTTCTTTTTGTTCATTTCTTCAACCTCTCCTTTATCTTATCAAAAACTACGGAGAAAAATGAATTTTTCGTCTTTCCGGAGGTATCCGGAAGAATATACTCCATCATTCTTTCAATCAGAACACCGTCGGAAACGTCACGTTCAAGCTCTCCGCCGCAGGCAATGGAAATTTTTCCTGTTTCTTCCGAAACAACAACAGCTACCGCATCGCTCTTTTCGCTGATACCGAGCGAAGCTCTGTGACGGGTTCCGAGCTCACTGCTGAGAAGATTATTCTCCGTCAGCGGAAGAATACAGCCGGCAGCCTTTACTCTTCCGTCCCTTATAACAACTCCGCCGTCATGGAGCGCGGAGTTTGGGAAAAACAACGCGTTAATAAGCTCGCGTGACACCTTGGCATCGACAACCGTTCCTGTGTTGACTATATCGCCGAGCATGGTGTTCCTTTCAAAAATAACAAGCGCACCGATTTTTCTGTCGCTCATATCGCGGCAAGCCTTGCATATTTCGAGCACCGCTCTTTTCTTTCTCTCGTAAAGTGCGTCGCCCTGCTGAGCCCCGAAAAAATTGAGAAAAGCAAAACGGCTTCTGCCCATCGTTTCAAGCGCGTGACGAATTTCGGGCGTGAAAAGAATAATCAGAACAAGAATGAAGTCTCTCAAAATAGTCTTGAAAAGGTAGGTGCTTGCCTGCATATTGAGCAGATTTATCGCAAAATAGATCAGCGCAACTAACACAAGACCCTTAACAATCTGAATGCCCCTTGTCTCCCTGAGCATTTTAATTGCGCTGAAAATCAGGAAAGCGACAAAAGCAATGTCGAGCGTATCGGTTATTATATTGTAAGAAGAAAACAACGCAAGCAGGCGTTCCCACATAACGTTGATATTATCAAGTAAACCGTTCATTTCCATACTCCGTTTTAATTAGATTCAAGCAATGCGAGCACATCAATTTGTGCGGTATTGCCTTAGATAATTATATCACAGCTTGCCGACATTATCAATAAGACAAATGCAGTGTGCGGCAATTCCTTCTCCCCTGCCCGTGAAGCCCATTTCCTCCTCGGTGGTTGCCTTAATGCTTACTCTGTCAACGTCCAAGGAGAGAGCAACGGCGATATTCATTCTCATTTCGGGGATATACGGCTTCATCTTCGGCTTTTGAGCAATAATTGTTGCGTCAATATTGATTACTCCATAACCGTTTTCACGCAGTCTTTCATAAACCTTTCTTAAAAGCACAAGACTGTCCGCGTCGAGAAATTCGGGATCGTTATCCGGAAACATTCCGCCGATATCGCCGAGAGCCGCCGCACCGAGAAGAGAATCGCTGACAGCGTGAAGAAGCACATCGGCATCGGAATGACCGAGAAGTCCTTTTTCGTAGTCAATTTTCACTCCGCCGACAATTAAGTCGCGGTTTTCAACAAGCTTGTGAACATCATATCCGTGTCCGATTCTCATTTTAAAGCCTCCCCGACTGCATTTTTGTATTCATCGTATGTCATAAACAAATTAAATATATCAAGCATGGCTTTTGTCGACATTCTTTCCGGCAGATCAAGATAGCAAAGCAGCTTTTTCCTTTTTGATTTGCTGTCCGACGCACCGGTCAGTCCGTCGTCATAGAAATCATTTAAAGTAATTGTCCTTTTTTCTTTGTTTTCGGATGCAGTAACGCCGATTCCCGCCCGTTTAAAAGCGTCGGAAATAACCTCGACCGACACGCCCTCAACGCCGAGCTTCCCTTCCTTTGAGGGTTGATTTTTTCTCTTTTCCTTGCCGTAAATGTCCGGAATATAAACATTTGTAATATATTCCGCGGGAACAATCGAGGTTATAAATGACCTTATAACAAAGCCTGCGGAATCACTGTCGGTCAATATAACTATTCCCTTTTCGGCGGCAAGTCGGCGGATAAGCTTCTGTTTTTCCCTGTTTTTGAAAATTCCGAAGCCCTCGGTTTCTATAATAACACCGTCAATTACCGAGGAAAGCTTTATTTTGTCGTATCTTCCCTCGACTATGACGACCTGCCCGACCTTTATCATACCTTTTCTCCGTTTGCCGCAAGCAACAGCTTTGTAATCGTCTGTTCAAGTACAAGTCTGCCGCTCGTTGAACTGCTTTTGAGCAGGGTGTCGGCTTCGTCAAGAATATCAAGGAACCGTCTGATTTGTTCGACGGAATATTTCGACGCCGCCCTCGCTCCGTTTGTCAGACGGAACTCCTTGTTTTTGTAATTGAAATCATTTGCCGCATTCTCTGCCCTGAGTCCTCCGCTGACATAAACCTTTGCGCGGTACATATCAACATAGGGTGTTATCAGCGCACCGAGTATGTTCACCGGCTCCTCTCTCATCGAAATGAGAGTATCAAGAATATCCATTGCAAGGTCACAGTTTCCTGCCGTCAAAGCCTTTGCAAGGTCAAACACCCTCGCCTGAACATTTTTCACGACAACGGCATCAATATGCTCCCGTCTGATTTCGCCCTCTTTTTTATAGGCACAGATTTTATCAAGCTCATTTATAATAACGGTCATATCGTCCCCGATGAGGTTAAGAAGATATCTCGCATCGGACGGAGAAATTGTGCAGCTTCTTGAGCTTGCACCTTTTTCAACAAGCTTGATAAGCTGATTAAGTCCAGCGTGCTCAAGGGCAACAGAACAGCCGTAACTGTCAATTTCCGAAAGAATTTTTTTCCCCTTGGCACTTTTCATATTGACATCGACGCTTGAATTTGAAATTAAAACAACCGTTGTGTCGGGTATGTCCGAAATAAGCTTCAGAAAACCGCCCGACATTTCCGCATTAAGATTGTCTGCGGTAAGGTCTTTGATGACAATAAGCGTTCTTTCGCTCATCATCGGTAAAGCCTCCGCCGCCTGCGAAACCTCGTCAAAATCAATATTCTTAGCATCGTAAGTATGCAGATTAAAATCCGCAAAGGCAGGGTCAACCGCCTTTTTTATAATCAGGGAGGTGTAATGTCGGATAAGATACTTTTCTTCACCGTAAAGAAAATACAGGCGAGCAAAGTCGTTCGCGCTGATTTGCTTTTTCAGTTCAATTTCAGTTATTGACGGCATCATTCATCCTCCTCAAGCATTATTTTATATTGTCCGTTTTTAATTTTTATTTTTATATTTCCGCAGTTCTGTGTTGAAATAAGACCTTCGGAATCACTTTCACCCGAAACGATTATTCGTCTGAAATCACAGCTTTCGGGAACATCTACGCAGACGAGAACGTCACCCGACATAAATTCATAGGGAATATTGTCTTCGCCGCGCAAAACAAGCATTACGGTAACGCCCTGAATATCGCACCCGGCAAAAGCGAAATCATCACTTGAAACAAATCGGATGCTTGCAGATTTCCAAAGTCGAATATCGGCATTGCACGTTTCGATTATTCCGTCGTTGCCGCAAACAGACGACAAGGTGTAGGTTTTCTTCGGAACAATTACCTTGTCGAAAGCTTCTTTCTTCAACAGCAAAAGTAAATTTGAAAGATTTGATTTACCGCTGTCGGCTATAACGGCTTTGTTTTCCGTGTTCAGTCCCATCGCCGCTGTAACGGAATCGACGGTATAAGCATAACTTCCGTCGGACAATATAACCGCTTTCTTATTACCGTTTTCGAGCACAACGGCTATATCGTCGTCAACATTCAGTATGTTCGCAAAATCGTAACCGTCAGTCGATACGCTTGTGAAAATCACGCACACAGCAACTGTCAGAGCGACGCCGACAAATGCAACCCTTGCGGCGGTTCTCTTTCTGAAAAGAGTAAAGCAAGAGATTATAATCGCAAACGACGCAATGACGGCATAAGTCCACGCGATGTTATCGGTCGATATAACCGCGAACGGAAAAGATGAAATCAATTTGATAACAGCGATTATGTACTTTGCGATACAACCCGTAACAACGGCAAAAGCATCGCCGACAATTTCGATTGAACCGAACAGGACAGTCATACCGCCCATAAGCATACACAGTGACGCCGCATAGCTTACCAACAGATTCGACAGGACGGAATAGGTGGAAATATATCCGATAAACACAATGATGAAGCCTATCGAACCGAGCGTTGCGCTCAAAGAAACAAAAACAGCCTCAAGGATGGCTCTCGGAATAAACAACAGCGTTCCGCTCGGAATTTTTGAAACTGCGTATTTATTAAAATACGGGTTGAGCAAAACAATACCCAGTGTTGAAGAAAATGACAGTACAAATCCGATATCGGCGGTAATCATCGGGTTGAATGCAGAGAGAACCAAAGCTGCCGAGCCGAGTGAATTTACAGAATCGGATTTTCGGTAGAAAAGGTTTCCCGCCAGCACGAATATCAGCATTACGGCGGAGCGGCAAACCGAAGCCGTAAAACCCGTTGCCGCCGCAAAGAGAACGACGAACACTATTGAAATTACGGAATTAAGCCGTTTTCTCACCTTAAAGATTTCCAAAAGCGAATGAAGTCCCATAACCCACACCGAAAGATGCATTCCCGACACTGCAAACACAGGTGCGACGCCTGCGCTTTTAATATATCCGCTGACCTCGTCGGAAATATAATCCTTATTTCCTATCAGCATGCCTATTGTGACTCCGCCGAAATCATTGGGAAGCTTATCAAGTATGCGGTTTTCGACACATCTGCGAAACCGATATAAATAATATCCGACAGGCTTGTTCCCGTTCCTTGTTACCTCTATCGGTGAATCGTCGTAATTGCTTATATAACCGCCGAGAAAAATTCCCTTTGACTGAAAATAGAGCTTTATATCACGGGAGGAGGAGCCGATATCATACAGTGTGGCATTAAGCTTTACCGTGTCGTAAGGCTCTGCGTCAATATAGTTTGCCGCAGAAAGACGAAGCTTGGTTTTGAATTTCTGCGAATTTAATTCATCCGTTTCAAGAATGTAGTAATACTTGGAATTTTTAAACTCGGGCTTGTCGAGCACCGTTGCTGTCACAACAGCTGATTTCCCGATAAATTCATTTGCCGTCGATATTTTGTAATCGGTCATTGCTTCAAAGGATATTCCCGAAAATATAAGTGCCGCGGCGAAAAAGAACGGTGTTATTCTTGATCTTAGCTTTTCAAGGAATATGCACAGCGCAAGAAGTAAAGCTCCGGCACCGATTGCGACAAAGGAAAATCTGTCGTCAAAATATGTGCAGATAAAAAGTGTAAATAACGATGAAAAGCCCATGATTGCCATGGGCCTGTACTTTAACTTCATTTGAAAATAAGAGGAAGCTTTTCAAGGAAAATAATATCCGTTCTGTCGGCTGCGTCTCCCTCGGCAAGTATAGCTGCCTTGGCAACAATATTCGCATCAAATTTGTTAACAAGCGCAACGGCGGAATCGAGCGACTCTCCGGTTGAAATAACATCGTCAAGCACAACAACCTTTTTCCCTCTGAGTTGTTCTCCGTCGGAGCTGTCGAGAACAAGCTTTTGCTCACAGACAGTTGTAATGGACTTAACCGAAACGACAACAGGATCGCGCATATACACCTTCTCGTTTTTTCGGCAAACAAAATATTTTTTACCGCACTGGCGGGACATTTCGTATGCAAGCGGAATGCTCTTTGCTTCGGGAGTTACGATATAATCAAACTCCGGAAGCTTTTTAAGAAGCTCGGCTGCAGCGGCAACGGTCATTTCAACATCGCCGAAAATAATGAAACCGGCAATTGAAACGTTATCGTTGAGCGGACAAACCGGAAGCTCTCTTTCAAGTCCGGCAATTTTCATCTTATAAGTTTCAGACATTTATAAAACTTCCTTTCAAACTTTAAAAAAGAAAAAATTTAATGCAATACTTTAATCAGCCTGCCGGCCAGCCGAACTCTCTGCCGCCCATAAGGTGAAAATGAAGATGCTTAACGCTCTGTCCCGCAATATCGCCGCAGTTGTTTACAATACGGAAGCCGTCGGAAAGACCCTCCTGCTCTGCAATTTTCGCCGCAACCTCAAATATGTGAGCAACAACCGCACTGTTGCTTTCATCTATTTCAGCCGCAGACTTAATATGCTGCTTCGGAATAATAAGAATATGTGTCGGTGCCTGAGGCTCAATATCACGGAATGCAAAGACCGTATCGTCCTCATAAACCTTGTTCGACGGGATTTCACCGTTGATTATTTTACAAAAAATGCAATCCATACTTATCCCTCCAAATTATTTCATAAGTGATTTTACGATATCGGCAACTGCCGCTATCGCCTCGTCAACCTTGGCAAGGTCCTTTGCGCCCGCCATGGCAAAATCGGGCTTTCCACCGCCGTTTCCGCCTGCGAGCTTGGCAACGGCACGAACTACGTCGCCGGCCTTAACTCCTCGTTTTACGGCTTCGGGTGCACAGCAGGCGGCAAAGCTTGCCGAGCCCTTTTCCTTGTTTACAGCACCGAAAACGGCAACAACATTGTCACCCTCGCTCTTTGCCTTGTCGGAAAGCTGTCGAAGCTCGTCTACTGTAACCTCACCGGCATTTGCGGCGATAACCTTGAGCGTGTCGACCTCGACTGCGCTGTCGAAGAGACTGCCCGAACGCATCTCCGTCAGCTGTGCGGTAAGAGCTTCGATTTCCCTGTCCTTTTCTTTGAGCTCGTTTGCAAGAGAAACGGCTTTTTTCTCAACGTCGGCAGGGTTTGAAACCTTGAGTGCTGCAGCTGTGCCCGCAATTCTCGTGTTGAGCGAATCAATATATTCAAGAACGCCCGTGCCCGTTACCGCTTCGATTCGTCTGATGCCTGCGGCAACGGAGGTCTCCGTAATTATCTTGAAAAGTCCGAGCTTTCCCGTATTTGAAACGTGTGTTCCGCCGCAAAGCTCCGTTGAATAATTACCGGTCTTGACAACGCGAACGACGTCGCCGTATTTCTCTCCGAAAAGAGCCATTGCGCCCGTTTTTTTCGCCTCTTCAATCGGCATTTCGGTCATTGTAACGCTTTCTGCGGAAAGAATTATGCTGTTTACCTCATCCTCAACCGTTTTAAGCTCGTCCGAACCGAGAGCCGAGAAATGGGAGAAATCAAAGCGTACCGTTTTTTCGTTTACAAGCTGACCTGCCTGCTCGACATGTGAGCCGAGAGTCTTGCGCAAAGCCGCCTGAAGAAGATGAGCCGCCGTGTGATTTCTTGCAATTGCATTTCTTCTGTCTCTGTCAATAACGGTTCTGACACTGTCTCCCGTTTTGGCATTGTCACCGGCAACAATTCTGCCGTAATGCAGAAATACGCCATCGTTTGTTTTTGTTGTATTTTCAACCTCAAAGGTGAATCCGTCGCCGTAAATATATCCCGTGTCGCCGATCTGTCCGCCGCTTTCGGCATAGAAAGTCGTCTTGTCGGTAACAAGGAACGAATCGGCTCCGTTTTCAAGAACATCGCATCTTATTCCGTCGGTTATGAAGGTAATAATCTTACCGTCGGTTTCATAAGCGTCGTAGCCCTTGAAATCTGTCTTTTCAATGCCCTTTGTGACAACGCCCGTGTCATTCCAGCCCTCGGCACCTGCTCCCTTATGCGCGTCACGCGAACGCTTGCGCTGAACAAGAACGAGCTCCTTGAACTTCTCCTCGTCAACTGTCATTCCCTTTTCCTCAAGAATCTCCTTGGTAAGGTCGAGCGGAAAGCCGAATGTGTCCTGGAGCTTGAAAGCGTCCTCAGCCGAAAGCTCCGGGGTCTTTGAATCCTCAATCATCTTGGAAAGGACGTCAAGACCCGCGTCAATGGTTCTGTTGAAGCTTTCCTCCTCGGTCGAAATAACATTCACAATAAAATCGCGCTTTTCAACAAGGTTCGGGTAAGCGTTTTTGTTTTCATTGATAACTGTGTCTGCAACCTCGGCAAGGAACGGTCTGTTAATGCCGAGCAGCCTGCCGTGTCTCGCGGCTCTTCTCAAAAGACGGCGAAGAACATATCCTCTGCCGCTGTTGGACGGCATAACACCGTCGCCTATCATAAATGTCGTCGAACGGATATGGTCGGTTATAACACGAAGCGAAACATCGCTCTTCTCGTCGGTGTGATACTCTACACCGGCGATTTTCGCAATGTGCTTCATTATATTCTGAATTGTATCAACCTCAAAAAGGTTGTCAACGTTCTGAGCTATGCAGGCAAGTCTCTCAAGTCCCATTCCCGTGTCAATGTTCGGGTGGGCAAGCGGAGTGTAGTTGTTGTGTCCGTCATTTTCAAACTGAGTGAAAACAAGGTTCCAAAACTCAACGTATCGGTCACATTCACAGCCGACGTGACAGTCGGGCTTTCCGCAGCCGTGCTCAGCTCCCCTGTCGTAATAAATTTCGGAACAGGGACCGCAGGGACCTGCACCGTGCTCCCAGAAGTTATCCTCCTTGCCGAAACGAACCATGTGGCTCTCGGCAACTCCGATATCCTTTGTCCATATATCATAAGCCTCGTCGTCGTCAAGATAAACACTGATATAAAGCTTTTCGGGATCCATTTCCATAACCTTGGTGCAAAACTCCCACGCCCAGCTTATCGCGTCCTTTTTGAAATAATCACCGAAAGAGAAATTGCCGAGCATCTCAAAATACGTTCCGTGACGCGCGGTTTTTCCCACATTTTCAATGTCGGGAGTTCTGATGCACTTCTGACAGGTTGTAACTCTCGATCTCGGCGGAGCTATCTCACCCGTAAAGTATTTTTTCATCGGTGACATACCGGCATTTATAAGCAGCAGACTCTTGTCCCCCTGAGGTATGAGAGAAAAACTCGGAAGTCGGAGATGACCCTTGCTCTCGTAAAAAGAAAGGAATTTTTCTCTTAATTCATTAAGTCCTGTCCATTCCATATAAAAATCTCCCTAATTAAATTAGCTGAACCTTAATTAAATCGCAGTTATATATTATAAGCTTTCAGGTATATTAAAGTCAATCAAATTTTGTAAAAACACGGGAATCCGAAGCAAAAACCACCGTACCGTCAATATCCGTTCGATAAAACCGTGTTCCGAGCTTTTCGAGCCGTTCGGTAACGACGGAATGAGGATGCCCGTAATCATTTCCCTTTCCACAGCAAATAACGGCATATTTCGGTGAAACGGCATTAAGCCATTGCTCCGAAGAGGAGGTTTTACTGCCGTGGTGTCCGACATTAAGTATGTCGGCGGAATAATTGATATTTTCCTTTAAAAGATCCTTTTCGACGGTTGCGGTTACATCTCCCGTGAACATCACGGAGGTTTCGCCGTAGCTTATCCGAGAAACAACAGACATATCGTTCAGGTTGTCATAATCCCTGAGCGGAGCGAAAATATCAAGCTTCATCTCTCCGTATGAATATGTCACCCCCGATTCTGCGGCGATTACATTTTCCGCATTGTCCGCAACGGCATTAAGAAAATTCTCGTAGGTTTTTGTCGTCGGAACAATGTCCTCGGGAATCTCCGGCATAATTACGTCTTTAATTTCAAATTCGGTGAGAATCTGTGCCATACCGCCGATATGGTCGCTGTGTGGGTGTGTCGCTATAACACAGTCAAGCTTGTCTATGTTTCGGTTCTTTATGTAATTTATAACATTTTGAGCCGCACCCGCTTCTCCGCTGTCAACAAGTATCGCACTGTCGCCGCAGGTGACGAGGGTGCAGTTGCCCTGCCCGACGTCAATAAAGCTGACGTACATTTTTGAGCTGTCGCCGAAAGATGTGTCCCTGAGCCCGGCATTATTATATAGCTTCTCGCCGAATCCGTCCCTGACAAAGTATGATCCGACAAACGAAACAACAAGAATTATCAGAATGACTATCCCGCTGACAGCTTTTGAGTTAATATTTTTTCTTTTTTTCATATTTTCTACCGTTATTGTAACTGCGCTTTACGCTCTGCGGCGTGCTTTGACGTTTCGGAGCGACAAGGCATTTGTCGGAATAGCCTATCAAATCATATCTGCCTGCTTTACGCAGAGCCTCTTCGACAAGGTCTCGGTTCTTCGGGTCGTAATACTGCAAAAGAGCTCGCTGAAGAGCCTTGTCGTGCGGAGTCCTTGCAACATAAACCTCTTTCATTGTGTAGGGATCGAGTCCCGTGTAAAACATACAGGTTGATATCGTTCCGGGCGTGGGATAAAAATCCTGAACCTGCTCCGGACGTATGTGTCTTTTCTTGAGAAACACGGCAAGCTCAACAGCATCCTTGAGCGTTGAACCCGGATGTGAAGACATAAGGTAAGGAACAAGATACTGCTCCTTGCCGACGGAATTTGTGATTTCAAAATATTTCTTTGAAAATTCGATGTATGCCTCAATATGCGGCTTGCCCATCTTATCGAGAACGGCTGCAGAGCAATGCTCGGGGGCAACCTTAAGCTGTCCGCTGACATGGTATTTGACGAGCTCGCGGAAGAAGGTATCGTCGGAATCCTTGAGCATATAATCATACCTTATACCCGAACGGATAAATACCTTTTTTACTTTCGGTAAAGCCCTGACAGCTCGCAGTATGTCGAGATATTCGCTGTGGTCTGCCTGCAAAGCCTTGCACGGAGTCGGAGCAAGACACTTTTTCCCCTTACAAAGCCCCTTTTCAAGCTGAACAAGACAGCTTGTACGGCGGAAATTCGCCGTCGGTCCTCCGATATCATGGATATATCCTTTAAATTTCGGCTTTTCGGTCAAAAGCTTTGCTTCGTTTATAATTGATTCCTTGCTTCTTGTTGTGACAAATCTGCCCTGATGAAAAGCAATGGAGCAGAAATTGCACGCGCCGAAGCAGCCGCGGTTGTGCGTTATTGAAAATTCGACTTCTTCGATTGCGGGCACACCGTCCATTTTTTCATAGCTTGGGTGGTACGCCCTTTCATAAGGCAATGAATAAACCCAGTCCATTTCCTCCTGAGTCAGCGGAGGCATCGGCGGATTCTGAACAAGCATACGGTTTCCGTGACGCTGTTTAATGAGCTTTCCTCTTATATGATCCTGCTCGTCCTGCTGTATACGGCAGGAAACTGCATATTCCTTTTTGCTCTTGCAGACGTTTTCATAAGACGGACATTCGGCACCGTAAAGCGGCGTATCGTGCACATCACAGGCATAGGCTGTTCCTCTGACATCGGTAATAGAACCGATCGGCTCACCGTTTGAGAGTCTGCGGCATATTTCAATGGTCTGATTCTCTCCCATACCGTAAGAAATCAAGTCGGCCTGTGAGTCAAAAAGAATACTTCTGCGGATTTTATCGTCCCAGTAGTCATAGTGGGCAAAACGTCTCAGTGACGCCTCAAGTCCTCCGATGATAATCGGAACATTACCGTAAAGCTCACGAATTTTATTACAATATACAATTACCGCCCTGTCAGGTCGCAGCCCCATAACCTTTCCCGGGGAATACGCATCCTGACTGCGGTGCTTTTTTGCCGCCGTGTAATGGGCAACCATTGAGTCGATATTACCCGATGAAACCATAAATCCGAGTCTCGGTCTGCCGAAACGCAGAAAATCGTCGTTTTTTCTCCAGTCCGGCTGGCTGAGAATCGCCACACGGTAGCCCTCAGCCTCCATAACTCTCGTAATTATAGCCGCACCGAAGCTGGGGTGGTCAACGTAAGCGTCTCCCGTCACATAGACGAAATCAACCTCGTTCCACCCTCTTTGTTTAACTTCTTCAGCGGTTATCGGCAGAAACATCTGTTATTCCTCTTCGTTTTCATCGTAATTTTCTTCAAGCTCAATGGGATTTTCAATCGGAGCCGACGCAGTCGCAAGCGCGTTCATCTCCATCCATTGTTGCTTGGATATGAGAACCTTTCTGGGCTTACTTCCCTCAAACGGACCCACAATCTGTCTTTGTTCAAGCTCGTCGATAATTCGAGCCGCGCGGGCATAGCCCAACTTCAATTTACGCTGTAAAAGCGTTGTTGACGCCATCTGCGCTTCAACAACAACCTCAATGGCTTTCGGTATCATTTCGTCGCCGCCCTCATCGGAATCGCCGTCCGAGGACGATGAAGCCGAAGGCTTCTTTTCGATAACGGCCTGACGCTCGATTTCCTTCATAACCTCTTCGTCGTACTTCTTCTCTTCGCCCTGAGTCTTGATGAATTTCACAACATTTTCAACCTCTTCGTCCGAGAGGAAGCAGCCCTGAACACGCACGGGCTTTGAAACACCGACGGGACTGAACAGCATATCGCCGTAGCCGAGGAGCTTTTCCGCGCCTGCGGTATCAATAATCGTTCTGGAATCGACCTGTGACGAAACAGAAAGCGCGATTCTGCTCGGAATGTTCGCCTTAATTATACCTGTGATAACATTGACGGACGGTCTCTGAGTCGCGATAACAAGGTGCATACCTGCCGCACGAGCCATCTGTGCAAGTCGGCAGATAGAATCCTCAACCTCGTTGGGTGCCGCCATCATAAGGTCGGACAACTCGTCAATGAAAATGACGATATGCGGCATCGGAGCAAGCGATTCGTTTGTTTCGGCAAGCTTGTTGAAGCCTTTGATATCTCTGACTGCATTTTCCGAGAACATCTTATATCGCTGGAGCATTTCGGTAACAGCCCAGCCGAGCGCACCCGCCGCCTTTCTCGGATCGGAAACGACAGGAACAAGAAGATGGGGAATACCGTTATAAATCGTAAATTCAACCTGCTTCGGGTCAATCATAAGGAGCTTGACCTCATCGGGGTTTGAGTTATAAAGTATGCTGACTATCATCGCGTTAAGGCAAACGGACTTACCTGAACCTGTCGTACCTGCGATGAGAAGATGCGGCATCTTGGCAATATCGGCACAAATTGTATTACCTGTAATGTCCTTACCGAGTGCCACGTTCAGCTTGCTTTTTGCGTTTCTGTAAACGGGTGTTTCAATAATTTCCCTGAGTGAAACCGTTGCTCTGTTTTTATTCGGAATCTCTATACCGATAGCCGATTTGTTCGGAATCGGTGCTTCGATACGGACGCCCGACGAGGCGAGCGCAAGCGCAATATCATCGGAAAGGCTTGTAATCCTGCTTATCTTGACGCCTGCGGCGGGCTGTAATTCATAGCGTGTTACGGACGGACCGCGGCAGATATCGACAATTTTGGTTGAAACTCCGAAGCTGTTAAGCGTATCAACAAGCTTTTTCGCGTTGATTTTCAGCTCTTCCTCATAGTTCATTGCACCGGCATTGTTTGCATATTGGAGGCAATCAATCGGCGGCTTGCGATAGGTATGGAAAACCTGAGTCGGCTCTTCCTTTTTCTCGGCTTTTTCATTTTTCTCTGTTTTCTTCGGATCCTTAACATTTTCGGCAGGCTTAGGTTGAGCTGAGCCGTTGACCTTTTTGATTATGTCGTCAAGCGGAAGCTCCGGTTCAACCGACGCAATTTCAGGCTCGGGAACAACTTCGACAAACGGTTTAGGCACCTTTTTATTCGGTTTGTTTTCTTTCTTTTCGCTGTTGCCGACCAGCTCTTCGATATACATTTCGTCAGGCTCGGCATCGTTTGAACCCACGGCTTCGGGACCGATATCAACGGGAACAAACTTCTTCTTTTTCCTCGTAAAAGTCGGCTCGTCGCCGTAATTGAGAGCCTCGCGGTGTTCGTTGTGCGCTACCTTTGCCGCGTCAACCCTTTCCTTGATAATCAAGTAAAGCCAAATGAGTGTCTTGTCGGTAACAAACATTATGACAACAAGAAGCAGTACAATTAAGACAATAGCTGCGGCGGTTTTGCCGAAAAGCATATCGGGAACGCCACCGAAAACAGCACCGATAACGCCACCGCTGTGAACGGTGACGGTGTCGCGAAGCTCCCAAACACAGCTTATCTGCTCCTTGATTCCGCCTGCGTCAAGCGCGGGAGAAAAGATATGAACAATTCCCGACAGCAATGCCGCCGCTGCCGATGTTCCGACAAGCTTTCCCTTCAGCGAACGCAAAGACTTGTCCGCTGCGATAAGGATTACAAGATAAATAAGCATCAGCGGCCACACATAAGCACAGATTCCGAAAACTCCGAAAATGAAATTGTGGAAAGCAAGCCATACTCTTTCGCCCTTGATAAAGGTTGCGGCAAGGAAAATGACCGTTACCGCGGAAAGAATTATTGCTGTACGCTGGCGGTATACCTCGGGAGAAACAGTGCTCTCGGTCTTTGAATAGCCCTTTTTACTGTTGGAAGACGTTTTGGTCTGCTTTCCGGCGGGCTTAGTCGGAGCCGGTCCCTTCTTTTGCTGTGATATATTCTTCGATTTTGAAGAAGCTGTTTTCTTCTTTGCTGACGACGTATTATTTTTTTTGTTCTGATTGTTTGCCGCCATAATACCCTCCGATTTATTGATAAATATAATAATACACAATGACCCAATATCTTGTACATAATACCATTTTCAGCTACAAATATCAATATCTTTATTGATTTTTTTTGACAGATTGTATATAATTGAGAAAATAAACGAAGGAGTGTTACTGTGAACTATACTTTAAATAATAATTTAGTGAGCATTTCAGTCAAGAAATACGGTGCCGAGCTCTCGTCATTCAAATCTGCGGACACCTCGATTGAGTACCTTTGGCAGGGCAATCCCGACGTCTGGTACGGTCAGTCCCCCATTCTTTTTCCGATCGTCGGAACTCTGCTTGACAACAAGTGCAGAATCGACGGCAAGGAATACGAAATGTTCCGCCACGGAATCGCACGAAAGAGAGACTTTGAGCTGAAAGAGCAGGGCGAAAACCATATTATGCTCACACAAAGCTGGAACGAGGAATCCCTTGAGCGTTATCCTTACAAATACATTTTTGACATTGAGTTTCGACTTGACGGCAAAAAGCTCACGGTTACTCACACAATAAAGAACGCCGATAACAAAACAATGTATTTTTCAATCGGCGCACACCCCGGATTTAACTGCAAGATCGGCGACAGACTTTCTTTTGCGGAACCCGAAACACTTGTCTGCGAGAAAATCGACTCCGATTCAATACTCGACGGCAAGCATTATCCGACACTTGAAAATGAAACGGATATCGTTATAACAAAGGACATTTTTGACGGAGACGCACTTATTCTTTCGGGAATGAAATCCGACACGGTTTACCTCAAGAGCGATTTCCGTCCGCAGATGATTAAATTCAACTTCGGCAAGGCTCCTGTTCTCGGAATATGGGCAAAGCCGGGCGCGGAATATGTCTGCATCGAGCCGTGGTACGGTATCAACGATTCGAGAGAGGTCAAAAAAGATTTCTCCGAAAAACGCCTTATTCAAAAACTTGAACCGAATAACGAATTTAAATTCGTTTGGAGTGCTGAAATTATAGAGTAAAAATTGAACGCGTAAAACCGCCGATTACGGCGGTTTTGTTGTTTACCTCATTTAATTATTTCTGTTTTAATGCTGTTTTCTTTAGCAAACGTTTCGGCTTTTGAACACGCTGTTGTTCGGATAACAAAATCGGAAGCAGCCTTTCCGTCCGAGTTGATAAAAGCAGCTTTGTCAATGACCTTCACCGACGACGGTATGGTTATTTTTTTTACGCCGGATTCCGTCGTTACAGCCGAGCCGATCTGCGTTATATTGTCCGGAACGGTAAGCTCCTTGAGTCCGGTGCAGAAAACAAACAATCCTTGCGGAATTGCAATCATATTCTTTGAAAAAGTGAATCCCGTAAGAGTCTTGCAGCCGTAAAACGAGAAAGGTTGAATCGAAGTAACCGTATCGGGGCAGACATAATCGCCGAAATCCTCGTACTGCAAAGCACCGATAATTGTTTTCATATCCGAAGTAAATATCACTCCGTCACGAATAACAAAGTTCTTGTCGG
This sequence comes from Eggerthellaceae bacterium, assembly GCA_963616775.1. Taxonomy (GTDB): domain Bacteria; phylum Bacillota; class Clostridia; order Oscillospirales; family Acutalibacteraceae; genus CAG-488. The sequence goes on from CAVELL010000053.1 coordinate 81,498, forward strand.
ATTCAAATTCAACGCTTTTTAACGCGGTGCAATCGGCAAAAACGCTGCTGCTGAGCGTTTCGATGCTTTCGGGCAACACAACACTTTCAAGAGCCGAGCAGCCCATAAAGCAAGCTTCGTCAATGCTGAGTAGCGACTTTCCGAGCTTGACGGATTTCAGGGATTTGCAGCTTCTGAATGCGCTTTTACCGAGGTATGTAACATTATCGCCTATTGTAACGGAGGTTATATCCGTTTCGGCGAACGCCATACTGTCAATTTGCCGAACCTTTTTTCCTCTTATCCTGTCGGGAATTATTATGTTCTTGCTGTCGCCGTCGTAGCTTGTAATTATTACGGTACCCTTGTCCGTGCCGTCAATATATTCAAAGTCCGTCTTTCCCCATTTAAAATAATACAGGAAAGCAGATGTGCCCACAATAAGCACAGCAAGCGTAAAGCAAAGAACCTTAATTGCGTTTTTCATATCGGATCCTCTTTTCAGAACATATATACTCTGACTTCATAAGGCTTAGTGACAAAGCCGTTATTTACAATTCTATTGTCCGAATAGTTGCAAAGCACAAGCTCGCCCTTGTTAAGGTCAAAGCCTTTCGGTGCATTAAATCGGACGGATTTCTCCTTGAACGAGCATATAACAAGCACACGCTTGTCACCGTATACTCTTTCATAGGTGTAAAGGCTCGGATTGAAGCGGTCATATTCCTTATACTTTCCGTAAATAAGAACCTCGTTTTCCTTACGGAGCTTAATCATTTTGCGGTAGAAATTGAGTATTGAATCGGGATTCTTGAGATCATCCTCAACATTGATTTCCTTGTAGTTCGGGTTGATGTTGAACCACGGCGTACCGCTTGTGAATCCCGCGTTCTTGTCCTCAGACCATTGAACCGGCGTTCTTGCGTTCTCGCGGCTGGCGTCCTTTGCAAGCTTAAGAAAACGTTTTTCGCTGAAGCCGAGTTTTTTAAAGATCTTCCAGTTGTTAAATGTCATAACATCCTTGTAATCGGAAATCTTATCGAAAAGAAGATTCGTCATTCCGATTTCCTGACCCTGGTAGATGAACGGGGTTCCGCACAAAAGGAAATACATTGCCGCAAGCATCTTGCCGCTCTCAACGCGGTAGTTTATGTTGCCGTAACGCTCAATGACTCGCGCATGGTCGTGATTTTCAATGTAAAGACAGTTCCAGCCTATTCCGTAAAGCTCGTTCTGCCATTTGGAAAGAGTGGATTTGAGTTTTATCAGACTGAACGGAGTCTTGACCCAGTCAACCATAAAACAGTTGGCGTTCATATGCTCGAAGGAAATCATCATATTAAGCTTCTGATTCGGTCCCTCGGTTACGAATTTCTTTGCCATTTTGATATCCGACATCGGACCCTCGCCGACCGTAAAGCAATCGTAATGATCGTAAACGTCGCGCTTAAACTCGTCGAGATATTCTTCAAGGTGCGGACCGTGCTTGTAGTGCTCAACACCGGTTGCAACAGGAAGAGGAATACCGTTCGGAAGTCCCTCTGCCTTTGAGATAAAGGTTATAACGTCCTCTCTGAAGCCGTCAACGCCCATATCAAGCCAAAAACGCATTATGCTCTTGACCTCTTCGCGAACCTTGGGATTGTCCATATTGAGGTCGGGTTGCTTCTTGGCAAAAACGTGGAGATAGTATTCATCTATATCGGGATTGTATTCCCATGCTCCGCCCTCAAACGTCGAAAGCCAGTTGTTGGGAGGATTTTTGCCCTTGCCCTTGCGCCAAATATAGTAGTCGTGATACGGATTGTCAACGCTCTTCGCGCTTTCCTTGAACCATTCGTGTTCGTCGGAGGTGTGATTGACAACCAAATCCATAAAGACTCTCATTCCACGCTCGTGAGCACCTTCAAGAATCTTTTTGAAATCATCCAGCGTACCGAACTCCGGGTTAATATTTTTGTAGTCCGAGATATCATAGCCGTAATCGGCATTCGGAGACGGATAAATGGGTGAGAACCAGATTCCGTCAACTCCGAGGGCTTTAAGGTAGTCAAGCTTGCTGTATACTCCGGGCAGATCGCCTATTCCGTCACCGTTGCTGTCGCAGAAGCTTCTTGTCCATATCTGATAAACACACATTTCCTTGTACCAGGTCTTCTTAATTTCAGCCATTAAATCACCCCGACATTTTTTATTCATTATATCATACGTCGCCGTGCATTACAATAAAAAAATATATTTCCTCTTCACAAAACGGTACGGATATATTATAATACTGACAGAAACGGAGGTTTAGCTATGAAAATTGTTATTCTTGATGCATACACTTCAAACCCCGGCGACCTGAGCTGGGAAAGCTTTGAAGAACTCGGCGAGCTTTATGTATACGACCGCACACCGCGTGAAATGATTGTTGAAAGGTGCAAGGACGCCGAAATCGTGCTTAACAACAAGGTTATTCTTGACAGAGAAACACTCGGTCGGCTTCCGAAGCTGAAATATATCGGTATACTGGCAACGGGATACAATATCGTCGATGTCGAGGCGGCAAAGGAGCTTGGAATCACGGTGTGCAATGTGCCGACTTATTCGACTTCGGCAGTCGCTCAGCTCACTTTTGCGCTGATTCTTGAAATGTATAACAGAGTCTCGGTTCACGACGAGGCGGTTCACAACGGCGAATGGGTATCGTGCAAGGATTTCAGCTTCCAAAAAACGCCGCTTATTGAGCTTGCCGACAAAACAATCGGAATAGTCGGTTTCGGTAAAATCGGTCGAGAGGTCGCCAAAATTGCCGACGCATTTTCAATGAACATTCTCTGCGCCGTTTGTCACCCGAAGCCCTTACCGTCGTATGAGCGTTTCAGATTTGCAAGTCTTGACGAGATTGCCCGTGAAAGCGACATCATTACCTTTCATTGTCCCCTCACACAAGAGACAACGGGAATGGTTGACGAAGTGTTCATTTCAAAAATGAAGAGGAACGCTGTGATAATAAACACGGCAAGAGGACCGATTATTAACGAAAAGGCACTTGCCGAAGCACTTGATTCCGACAAAATTGCCGGTGCGGCAGTTGATGTTTTGTCCTGTGAGCCGCCGAAAGCCGACAACCCCCTGCTTAAATGTAAAAATTGCATCATCACTCCCCACATCGCATGGGCGGGATATGAAGCACGAGTAAGACTGCTCGACATCGTATATTCCAACTTAAAGGCATTTATCGACGGTGAGCCGGTTAATGTTGTCAACAAATAACGCCAAAAAGACTGCCGCTTAATGTGACAGTCTTTTTTTAGTTTTCCTTTCAATAAGGTTATTCATAAATCTCGTCCCGTTCTCATATAGATTAACAAAAACAAAGATCCCGAACGGAGGAGAAACTATGGCAACTGCAAGTACAAGCATCTATAAGGACATTCAAACACGCACCGGAGGCGACATTTATATCGGTGTCGTCGGTCCCGTAAGAACGGGAAAATCAACATTTATCAAACGATTTATGGATTCGCTCGTTATACCGAATATTGACGACATCGGCAAAAAAGAGCGTGCGACAGACGAGCTTCCGCAGTCGGCATCGGGCAGAACAATTATGACAACAGAGCCGAAATTCATACCCGAAAACGCCGTTGAAATCAATCTCCCCGACAATGCACATTTCAGTGTGCGAATGATTGACTGCGTCGGATACATTGTTCCGAGCTCACTCGGATATATTGAAAACGATCAGCCGCGTATGGTTAAAACACCGTGGTTTGACAAAGAAATCCCCTTCAATATGGCGGCGGAAATCGGAACTCAAAAGGTCATAACGGAGCACTCGACTATCGGACTCGTTATCACAACGGACGGCTCGATAAGCGACATTCCGCGCGACGAATACGCCGAAGCCGAGGAGAGAGTTGTCGGCGAGCTAAAGGAACTTAATAAGCCTTTCATTGTGCTTCTCAACAGCACGGAGCCCGACAGCGATAATGTCAGAAAGATGGGCGCAGAGCTGTCCTTAAAATATAACGTCCCTGTTATGCCGGTAAACTGTCTTGAGCTTGACGAAGAAAAAATCAAGGCAGTATTGGCTCAGATTCTTTTTGAATTTCCGATTCAGGAGGTTTGTGTTGAGCTTCCGGGTTGGGTAACCTCGCTTGAAAAGAGCCATTGGCTCAAGCGCGATATTTTTGACAGTATTAAAAAGGAGGCTTCCTCGCTCAGCCGTATTCGCGACGTTAATGCTTTTTCCGCTTCGCTTAACCGCAGCAAGTACATCGGAAAGGCTTTGATGAACAGCCTTGACCTCTCGGTAGGAAGCGCAATTGTCACTGCATCGGTCGACAACACAATGTTTTATAAAATCCTTGCCGAAAAAACAAAGCTGAACATAGAGAGCGAGGAAGACCTTATGAACTGCGTCGGTGAGCTTGCCGAAACCAAAAAGGCTTACGACAGAATCAAAAATGCGCTCGATGAGGTCGAAGCAACAGGCTACGGAATTGTTATGCCTACAATGGAGGAGCTGCACCTTGAGGAACCCGAAATTATGAAACAGGGCGGGAAATACGGTGTAAGGCTAAAGGCCTCCGCGCCGTCAATCCATATGATGAAGGTTAATACTAATACCGAGGTTGCTCCGCTTGTCGGCAGCGAATCGCAGTCCGAGGATCTTGTTATGTACCTGCTCAAGGAGTTTGAGGAAAACCCGACGCAGATTTGGGAATCAAACATTTTCGGTAAATCGCTTCATGAGCTTGTGAACGAGGGGCTGCATAACAAGCTGTTCAGAATGCCGACCGACGCAAGAATGAAGCTCCAGGAAACTCTCGAAAAAGTTATAAACGAGGGCTGCAGCGGACTGATTTGCATAATCCTTTAATTTAATTTGTTGACATTCAATGAATTGGTAGTATAATAATTTTTCGGACAAAACAATGCATTTGTTAAGATAACAAAGGAAGTAGATACAATGAATTTTGATGTGTTGAAAATTCTGTTTTATCTGGCAATTATTCTGCTTGCCACAAAGGGAATGGGAATCCTCTCCCGAATGTGCGGCTTGCCCCAGGTAGTCGGCATGGTAATTGCGGGACTTCTTATCGGACCCGCAATATTCAGTCAGATCAGCGGTATACATTTCAACGGAATTATAAATCCGACGCAGGAGGAAATGGATGTTCTGAAAACATTTTCGCAAATCGGAGTTGTTTTAATTCTGTTTTCGAGCGGGCTTGAAACCGATACAAAGGAGCTTCGCAAAAGCGGATTCGCCGCAACGATGGTTGCGACGATGGGCGTTGTTGTCCCTATCGCACTCGGCACGGTTGTAACGGCACTTTTTATGGGCGGAATCGAAACGCTCAAGGATCACGAAACGCTTATGAATGCGCTGTTTGTCGGCTGTATCCTTGCCGCCACCAGCGTCGGAATTACGGTCGAAACCCTGCGTGAGCTCGGCAAGCTGAAAACAAAGGTCGGCACAACGATACTCAGTGCCGCAATCATTGACGATGTTCTCGGAATTGTTGCGCTGAGCCTTATAACGAGCCTCGACGGCGACGGAAACGTCGTTATGACTTTGCTCAAGTCGCTTGGATTTTTCGCCGTCGGAATCGGTATCGGCTTCCCGTTAAAATATCTTTTTATGTGGATTTGCAAGCACTATCCTCACAGCCGCAGAACAAGCATCTTCGCCCTTGCGGTTTGCTTTATTTACGCTTACGCCGCCGAAACATTTTTCGGAATTGCCGCAATTACAGGCGCATTTCTTGCGGGAATTATGCTCAGCGGACTTAAAGATACCGACTTCGTTGACAAAAAGGTGATGACAAACGGCTATATGATTTTCTCGCCGATTTTCTTCGCATACATCGGAATAAGCGCGGACTTCAGCTCGTTCAAGCCGTCCGACCTCTTGTTCGGACTTGTTTTTGTTGCTGTCGGAATAGTCGGCAAAATCGTCGGCTGCGGCTCCGTTGCACGTCTCTGCCGTTACAATACAAGGGATTCGGCAACTATCGGTTTCGGAATGATTGCTCGCGGTGAGGTTGCTCTTGCCGTCTACACTACGGGTCACAGCCTCATTAGGGACAGCGGCGGAATCAACCCGTTGATTGCAACAATTATGCTCATCGTTATTTCTTCGATTCTCTGCCCCGTTTTTCTCAAGCTGATTTTCGGAAATCATAAGCACGAGGCATCTCACCCGACGACACTCCACAATGTCGATACCCAATCACTTGAGGGTGGATTTTGATATAATCTTACTAAAAACACGGCTTACGGAATTAACTGCAAGCCGTGTTTTTTAGGGCAATACCGCACAAATTGAGGTGTGCGGATTGCACGGTAAGATTTTTCGTCAGGTTATACAAAAATTTTGTAGGCTTGCTGACGCAAGTCAAGGAATTTTTGTGCAGCATGACGGAAACATATTCAAGCAAGGCGTGTGCCTCAATTCTGCGGTATTGCCTTAGTTTACTTTTCCGATTATGAAGCTGTCTCCCGCTCCCGAGTTCGAAAGCTTAACAGGATAACCGCCGCCAAAAAGACTGTCGATACGAATGTAAATTTCATCATCCTTTCGGAGGTCAATAACAGCCGTGAAATATTCGGTTTTTCCGGGCATAAGCTTTGAAATATGTTGTTCTGTTTTTATCTCCGAGGCTTCGGTTCCGACATAAACGGCAGGGTCGGCATAAATCGGTGCAACACCCGTGTTTTTAACTCCGACGCGGATATATGCCTTTCCGAAAAACTTTCTTACCGAAACGCTTGTTACCGTGAAATCGTAACCGAGCGATGCCGACGCATTTTTTGCAACGTCGATTTCATCCTGCGACAGTCCGCCGTTAAAGGCTGTCTGCATCATAAGCCATGAGCAATGTGTTTTCTTTACACACTCGTCAAACGGCTGATAGTCGTCCGTGACCGTATTTTTCAGGAAGCTTTCCTGCCCCTCGGGACGAAATTCACCGCCGATTGCCTGTGATTTCCACACCCCCGTTTGAAGCGACATTTTCATCTTGGTATAAAAATAATACTTTTTACTGTCATTTAAAGTCTCAAAAGTAAATGAATCGTCATGAAAGCCTATTTTGCCGTTGACTGAGCCCGGAGTTCCGGGATAACGAGTTAAGATTTTTGTTTGCTTAAAATTCTTTTCAAAAGCACGGATAATCTGTTTTTTCTGACAGTCGGAAGCCATCGCCTGTTTAATCTGAGTGCAGACATGCCACTCTCCCCAATGACCGATAAGACCCGTTGTTATGTACGCAATTCGTCCGTCTCCGTCATATTCGTCGGCAAGCTTTCCGACAAATTCGACGAGGAAATCAATCAGACGCTGATCGCTGTAATCAGGGCTAACACCTCCGCCGTATTCGTTGTAAGGGTATTTTTTTACACCCATATCCCAAATGAATTGAGGAACGGCTTTTTCACCGATTTCATTGCCCGGATAATCGAGAAAAACACGAAATACAGCCTGATGTCCGCGCGACGAAATTTTTTCCAGATACGGTTCAAGACCATCTCTTATTCTGTATTCTCCACTGCCATCGACAAGAGCAGACATAGGAACATAGAACCATTCCATACTGTACGGAACAGAACCGTCGGCACCGTCCTCACTGTAAAACGGAATAAATCCTTTCATCGGGTTTCCGTAAGCCGTTTCATATTTAATTTCCGACGCCGTGAAGCCGGGATAGTTTCCGAAAAGTAAAAAGACGGCAGATATCAAAGCATTAAATCCGATTAGAATTTTGAGCAAAATTTTCATAGCCTTCCTCCTTTTTTACATATCATAGCTTTTTATGTCAATAAAGTCAAGAAGCTGTAAAAAGCCTGCGCTTCTTACAGCCCTGTATCAAACATATTTTACCTTATAATGCCTGAGCCAATAATCAAACTGAATAAAGTATGCAATCGTCTGCGGTGTGGTCATAAGCTGACCGTACCAAGGTTGGCTCTTGTTTTCTTTGAGAAGCTCCTGCAGCTTTTCTTTTTTTATAAAGTCAAAAAGCGGAGACGCTCCGTCATCAATTATATCTTGCAGCCGTTGAGACACGGCAGACAAATAATTCGGATTATGTGTTTTCGGATAAGGACTTTTCTTTCTCCACAGTACCTCGTCGGGCAGATACCCTTTCATTGCTTCGCGCAAAAGTCCCTTTTCATATCCGTTGCGGTCTTTCATCTCCCACGGAACATTATAGAGATATTCGACTATTCTGTGGTCACAGAACGGTACCCTAACCTCAAGCGAGGAGTACATACTCATTCTGTCCTTGCGGTCGAGCAGGGTCTGCATAAACCAATCAAGATTCAGCTTCATCATCTGCGCCGTTTTCATATCATCCTCACTCATACCGTCTCTGAGCGGTGCGGAGTCGGCAGTCAGCTTGTATCTGGAATAAATATATTCATCGGCGTCGATTTTTTCCATAAACTCATCCTTAATAAATGAGGTTCTGTATGAGGTTGTCTGAGCCCACGGAAAGCCCTCAGCAGAACGAATCGTTTTGTCTCTGTACCACGGGTATCCGCCGAAAATTTCATCGGCACATTCGCCCGAAAGAGCGACTGTCCCCTCCTGCTTAATCGCTCGGCAAAGCAAAAGCATCGAGGAATCGACATCAGCCATACCCGGCAGATCACGCGCATCAACCGCGGCGTAAAGAGCTTCAACGAGCTCATCGGAATCAATCATTATCCAATGGTGCTCTCCGCCGAGATAATCTGCCATTGTTTGAATGAAATGCGGATCGGAATCAGGCTGGAATTTTGATTTTTTGAAATACTTTTCATTGTCAACGTAGTCAACGGAAAAGGTGTGCAAAACCTCTCCCCTTTTACGAAATTCCTCATTGGCAACCGAGGAAATAAGGCTTGAATCGAGACCGCCCGATAGGAATGTACAAAGCGGCACATCGGAAACAAGCTGTCTTTTTATCGAGTCAGTCACAAGATAACGTACCTTTTCCGCAGTCTGTTCAAAGCTGTCTCTGTGCTCACATACCGTAACATTCCAGTATCGGTGTATCGTCATTCCCGTGCTGTCATATATAGCGTAATGCGCCGGTCTTATTTCGTCGATATTTTTGAAAACGCCGCAGCCCGGTGTTCTTCCCGGACCTATCAGCATTATTTCACACAGTGACTTCAGATCCATCCGGGCTTCAATTTCCGGGTGCTCAAGCAGGGATTTAATCTCCGACGCAAACACAAAACCGCTCCTGCAAATTGAATAGAACAACGGCTTCACACCCATTCTGTCCCTTGCAACAAAAAGTCTTTTGCTGCCGTGCTCCCACACGGCAAAGGAGAAAATACCGTTAAAATACTCAACGCATTTTTCTCTGTATTCGCAGTATGCCTTCAGCACAACCTCGGTGTCGGAATGACCGAAAAAATTATAGCCTCGACTCTCCAGATTATTCCTTAATTCGTCCGTATTATAAAGCTCTCCGTTGTAGCAGAGCGTGAATACTTCACCTGCAACGGAGTAGGTCATCGGCTGCTTGCCCTTTTCTATATCCACGACAGCAAGACGTCTGTGCATCAGAACAGCGTCGGACGAAAAATACTCACCGTGCTGATCGGGACCTCTCGAATAAAGCTTATTCTGCATATTGTAAAAAAAGCTTTCATAGTCCTTTAAATCCCTCGAAAAAGAGACCTGTCCGCAAATTCCGCACATAAAATCACCTCATTCTGTTTCCCTTATATTTCTCCCTCGTAGCTATTCCGCCCCTAATGTGACGCTGAGCTTTGTTAATATCAAGTATTTCCCTAACCTTTCCGGATAATCCGGGGTCAATTTCCTCAAGCTTTCGGGTTACATCCGTATGTACCGTTGATTTTGATATTCCGAATACCTTTGCGGCGGCTCTGACAGTCGATTTATTTTTAACGATATATTCGCCGAGTTCAACCGAACGAATCCGAGTTATCTCATTCAAAAGAAAAACCTCCCGAATTTACATATCAATAATTGATATGTCCGGAAGGTTTAAAATATGTCTTGAGGCAATTCCGCGCAATCGGAGTACACGAACTGATATAAGGTTTAATCGGTGATTACCGAACAAGGAGTGCTCATAAATTGCGTGGTGTTGCCTTAAATTGCTTCGATGTCATACGGAGTCGTTTGATATACGAAATAATTGAGCCAGTTTGAGAACAGAAGATTTGCGTGCGCTCTCCATGTGATAAGCGGCTCTGCGGTCGGATCGTCATTCGGAAAATAATTCTTCGGAAGGTCAACATAAAGCCCCTTTTCAAGATCTCTCAGATACTCGTTTTTTAGAGTATCTCGGTCATATTCCGAGTGTCCCGTGACAAAAATCTGTTTGCCGTTGTTTGTCGAAACGGCATAAACTCCTGTTTCGTGTGAGGAAGCAAGAATCTTTAAGCCCTTAGTTTTCTTTATGTCCTCCGTGTACACTGTCGTGTGCCTCGATTGCGGAACCATAAAGGTATCGTCAAAGCCGCGGAAAAGAATGGATTTTTTGTAATCCACCCTGTGCGGAAATACTCCGAATATTTTTTTGTCAAGCTTATGCTTCTTTATTCCGAAATGATAATAAAGTCCTGCCTGTGCACCCCAGCAAATATGAAATGTGCTTGTAACGTGGGTTTTGCTCCATTCCATAATCCCGCAAAGCTCATCCCAGTATTCAACATCCTCGAAGGCGAGATGTTCAACAGGTGCCCCCGTTATCACCATACCGTCGTACTTGTTGTCCTTAATCTCATCAAAGGTCTTGTAAAAAGCAAGAAGATGACCCTCTGACGTATTTTTCGACTTGTGCGATGTTGTGTACATCATTTCAAGCTCAACCTGAAGCGGCGTGTTACCGAGAAGCCTTGCAAACTGGGTTTCGGTTTCAATTTTTTTCGGCATCAAATTAAGCAGAAGTATCTTTAACGGACGTATATCCTGCTTAACGGCTCTTTTTTCGGTCATAACGAAAATATTTTCATTATGAAGAACTTTGACGGCAGGCAGACCGTTAGGTATTTTAATCGGCATTTAAATCACTCTTCTAATTATACTTTGTCAAGTGCCTGAGCAATATCCTCGATCAGGTCAAGCGAATTTTCCAGTCCGCAGGAGAAGCGAACAAGGTTTGCGGGAACTCCCGCCGCAGCCAGCTCCGCGTCATTCATCTGGCGGTGTGTTGCGCTTGCGGGATGCAGGCAGCAGGTTCTCGCGTCCGCAACATGAGTTTCGATAGCGGCAACCTTGAGGTTTTTCATAAACTTCTCGGCAGCCTTTCTGCCGCCCTTTATGCCGAAGCTGACAACGCCGCAGGAGCCGTTCGGGAGATACTTCTTCGCAAGGTCATAATACTTGTTGCCCTCAAGTGACGGATAATTGACCCACTCGATTTTGTCGTGTGAATCAAGGAATTTAGCGACTGCAAGTCCGTTCTCACAGTGTCTTGCCATTCTGACATGCAGACTTTCAAGACCCAAATTAAGAATAAAAGCATTTTGAGGCGACTGAATTGAACCGAAGTCTCTCATAAGCTGCGCTGTTGCTTTCGTAATGAAAGCACCCTCATTGCCGAATCGCTCGGCATAAACGATGCCGTGATAGCTGTCGTCCGGCGTGCAAAGTCCGGGAAATTTATCGGCATAAGCCATCCAGTCAAACTTACCCGAATCGACAATGCATCCGCCGACGCCTGCACCGTGACCGTCCATATACTTTGTTGTCGAGTGGGTAACGATATCCGCACCCCATTCAAACGGACGGCAGTTTATCGGAGTAGCAAAGGTGTTGTCAACAATAAGAGGAACTCCGTGGGAATGAGCGGCATTTGCGAATCTTTCGATGTCAAAAACGGACAATGCCGGATTTGCAATCGTTTCGCCGAAAACAAGCTTTGTGTTCGGTCTGAATGCCGCTTCAAGCTCCTCGTCCGTGCAGTCGGGCTCAACGAAGGTAAAGTCGATTCCCATCTTCTTCATCGTAACCGCAAAAAGATTGTAGGTTCCGCCGTATATCATTGAGGAGGCGACAACGTGATCGCCGCAATTCGCAATGTTAAACACAGAATAAAACGAAGCTGCCTGTCCCGAAGAGGTGAGCATTGCAGCCGAACCGCCCTCAAGCTCACAAATTTTCTTGGCAACCATATCATTGGTGGGATTCTGAAGTCTGGTGTAAAAATATCCCTCGGCTTCAAGATCAAAAAGCTTACCCATATCCTCGCTTGTGTCATATTTGAAAGTTGTGCTCTGGATTATCGGAATCTGTCGCGGCTCACCGTTTCCGGGAGTATATCCTCCCTGAACGCATTTTGTTTCAATTCTTTTTTCTGTCATATTTCGTCCTCTTTTCATTATTGCCTCGCCGTTTTCAGCACGGCTTTGTATTCATTATAAAGCCTTTCGGCGAGAGCATCAACTCCGTAGTTTTCAATCGCCGAAAGCTTGTTTTTCTCAAGGATAGCTTTATTTTCCTTGTTAAACGCCGCCTCTTCAAGTGCCCCTGCAAGGTCAGACGCATCACCGTTTTTGAACCAGAAGAAGTCCATTTTGTCCTTAGCGTGACAGGTTATGCCCTCGCAGTCGGAGGAAACAACGCACCTCTCGCAGTATGCCGCCTCGACAACGGCATTGCAAAAGCCCTCGCTTCGTGACGCCTGAACATAAACGTCACCGAGTCGGTAATAGGTTGCGATGTCCTGACGCGGCGGCAGGATCTTAACCCATTCGGGAAATCCGCCGAGCTGTTCCGTTATCTGTCGGTTTATTTTCTCAACATTCGACGAGACCGATATCGCAAGGCACGCATCGAATTTTTCGCGCAGCCTCTTAACCGCTTCGCAGGCAAGATCAATGCCCTTGAGCGTGTAATCATATCCCATCATAAAGTAGAGAACACAGTTTTCGGAAAAACCGATATCCGTCTTTTTGAGCACAGCGTAATCGTCAAGCCGCGGGAAATAAACAGCATTGTTTATAACGGTCTGTCTTTGTGCTTTTATATTGTAAAACGCCTCGTCTGACAAGGCGTTTGATGCGGATATAACGCTCCATCTGCGGTAGCAAAGGTCTGCGGCGGCTTTCTTGATTCCGCCCCATTTGCCGAAGCTCGTACCGTAATGCTTGATTTTTTTTACGCCGAGCCCGACACAGGCAATGTTCACGGCAAAATCTGTTTTTAAATCGGTAAATCGAGTATGAACAATATCGAGCCGATCTTTTTTGACCTCGCGCCGAATATCAATAATCTTTTTTATAAATCCTTCTGAATAGACAACCGTTTTCGATTCACGGCTGAAATCATCGAACCACAGATCTCTCCGCGGCAAAATCCTCTGCGGAAAAGCGTATACCATCAGGTCATCTGCGCCGAAATATTTTCGGTTAAGATATTCATAGGCATCAATTACGTTTCCTTTGTATTTTGCTGCGTAGTCGCACAACTCAAGCACTCTCATATTAAAAGGCTTTCCTTTAAACAATTTTTCTGAGATATTCAAGTCCCTTCGGCACCGCCGTAAGCGGACTTTCCTGTCCCTCATATTCAAGCGTAATCCAGCCGTCATACCCTGAATTTTTGATTATATCAACACACTCCTTGACAGGAACAATACCGTCGCCGAGCACCGAACCGCAAAGATGGTTGCCGTCCCTTGTATCGAAATAACCGTCGGGTGTCGGTACGCTCTTATCTGCAAAATAGAAATCCTTGACGTGAGCGTAAACAATGTGCTTGACTCCGACCTTGACGGCATCAAGCGGAGACTCGTCGGCGCAAAGAAAATTACCGATATCGACGAGCCAACCGAAGTTATCGTCGTCAACAGCGTTCATCAAAGCCTCCACTCTGTCGCTCTGCTGACAGAAAAAGCCGTGATTTTCAACGCTTGTCTTGATTCCCTTTGTTTTTGCGTACTCCGTCACCGCCTTGCAGCCCTTTGCGAGAGCAGGAAGATACTTTTCAAATCCGCTTTTTGCAAACCTTTCGGCTTCGGGACCGCTCGTAGCGTCGTGGCGCATAACCTTAACGCCGAGAAGCTCGGCAATATCCACCTCGCCTTTAAGTCTTTCGATTTCCGAATCAACATCTTTGTTCACAAAATCGGCACCGATAGCGTAATTTGTTATTTCAATACCGGCATCATCGGCATACTTTCTGAGCTTTTTTGCATAGTCGGTTTTGTTCTCGCTACCCGGATTGATTTCCGCAAATTCTATACCGTCAAAGCCCATTTCCCCGGCAAGATCAATTCGTTCAAGGTCGCTGTTTCCGAGCTGAGAATAGCTGTAGCTGCTGACAGAAATTTTCATTATTATGCACCCATCTTCTTGTTAAGAAATTCAACGGCTTTTCTGATGTCCCTTTCGGGATCGTCACCGACCTCTCTTTCAATCGTGAGGAAGCCCTTGTATCCGATATCCTCAAGAGCCTTGAGATATTCGTCCCAATTCACGCTTCCCTCGCCGAGAGGCACTTCAATAAAGCTGTTGCTTGTAACGATATGCGATTCGACCATTCCGTAGATTATGTCGGGATCAACGTAGAAATTCTGCTTTCCGTCCTTGGCGTGGGTGTGAACAATATAATCCTTCAGATTATGTACAGCCTGAGCCGGATCATCTCCCGTTACCATAACAAGGTTTGCCGGATCAAGGTTTACACCGACTCCCTTTGAGCCGAGAGAGTCAAGAAATCCTTTCAGCGTTGCGGAGGTTTCGGGTCCCGTTTCAATTGCGAAGTGTGCACCCAGCTCGTCCGCATAGCGTGAAAGCTCAAAGCAAGCCTCCTGCATAATCTTAAATCTGTCAGCATTCTTGTCCTGAGGAACAACGCCGATGTGAGTTGTAACAACATCGGTTCCGAGCTCCTTTGCAAGGTCAAGAATCCTTTTGGACTTTTCAATTCTCCACGGATTATTTTCTTTGATTGCGAATCCGCCTCCGCCGAAATCGCCGCAAAGTGCTGAAATCACAAGACCGTTATCGGCAACAAGGTTACGAAAATCCGCTCTTTTTTCAGCAGTAAGATTTTCGGGAGCCATATCTCCGCTTGTTGAATAGACCTGAATACCATTCGCTCCAACTTCGGCAGCCTTTTTAACCGCCGACTTTATATCGACTCTGAAGCTGTCAATAATAACACCGATAGGAAATCTGAACATCTATATTCCTCCTGCAAAAATATTTAATGTAAGCTTAAGTAGCCGCCGAATAAATCAGGATGCAATTCTCAGCAAAAGCTTGTTGTCGATATCGTCAAAGACAATGTAATGCTTAATACACTAACGAGTATTTTCGGCATTTTCGCCGGCAAAACGTCAGCCGAGAATCGTGCTTTAATTTATCCAACATTTACTAAAGTAGATTATACATTTTTATTCTCAATAAATCAACAATTTAATTGATTTTTTAAAGATTTTTTTTGTAGGTTTACAATAGATGTGAGACTGAAAACAAAAAAGCATAGAAAAAAGCGAT
>CAVELL010000054.1:0-24525 GCA_963616775.1 Eggerthellaceae bacterium
GACAGAAAAAGAGCCTCGCTCGAAGTGAGCGAAGCTCTGAAAGTGTTGATTTATAAGGCTTACTTCATAGCCTCTTCGACTGCAACGGCTGTTGCAACGGTAGCACCAACCATCGGGTTGTTGCCCATACCGATAAGACCCATCATCTCAACGTGAGCGGGAACCGAAGAAGAACCTGCGAACTGAGCGTCGGAATGCATACGACCCATTGTGTCGGTAAGTCCGTAAGAGGACGGACCGGCAGCCATATTGTCCGGGTGAAGTGTACGACCAGTGCCGCCGCCCGAAGCAACCGAGAAATATTTGACACCGTTCTCAACGCACCACTTCTTGTATGTGCCTGCAACAGGGTGCTGGAAACGGGTCGGGTTTGTTGAGTTGCCTGTGATGGAAACGCCGACATTCTCAAGCTTCATAATAGCAACTCCCTCGGGAACATTGTCCGCACCGTAGCACTTAACGTCGGCTCTGGGACCGTTTGAATATGCCTTCTCGTAAACAACCTTGACCTCTTCCTTGTACGGGTCAAACTCTGTCTCAACATAAGTGAAACCGTTAATTCTGGAGATGATCATAGCCGCGTCCTTACCGAGACCGTTAAGGATAACACGAAGCGGCTTAACTCTTACCTTGTTAGCGTTAAGGGCGATTTTGATAGCACCCTCGGCAGCCGCGAACGATTCGTGACCCGCGAGGAATGCGAAGCACTCTGTCTCCTCGGAAAGAAGTCTCTTGCCGAGGTTGCCGTGACCGAGACCAACCTTGCGGTTCTCGGCAACAGAACCGGGAATGCAGAAGCTCTGAAGACCGATACCGATAGCGGCAGCGGCGTCGGCAGCCTTTGTGCAGCCCATCTTGACAGCGATAGCTGCGCCTACAGTGTAAGCCCAGATAGCATTTTCAAAGCAAATGGGCTGAGTTGAACGAACGATCTGATCAACGTCGATACCCTTTGCGAGTGTTATTTCCTTACATTCGTCGATGGAGGAAATACCGTACTCTTTAAGAACGCCGAGAATCTTAGCCTCGCGTCTCTCATAACCTTCAAACTGTGCCATTGCGTTATTCCTCCTTTAATTATTCTTTTCTCGGGTCAATATACTTAACAGCTTCGTCGAAGCGGCCGTATGTGCCCTTTGATTTATCATAAGCTTCGTTCGGCTCCATGCCTTTCTTGATGAAGTCGGTCATCTTGCCGAGAGAAACGAACTCATAACCGATAACCTGATCGTCGGCGTCAAGAGCCATTCTTGTGCAATAGCCCTCCGTCATCTCAAGATAGCGAACGCCCTTTGCCTTTGTGCCGTACATTGTGCCGACCATAGAGCGCGCACCCTTGCCGAGATCCTCCATACCTGCGCCGATTACAAGGCCGTCCTCCGAAAAAGCGGATTGTGTGCGACCGTAAACAATCTGAAGAAAAAGCTCACGCATAGCTGTATTGATAGCGTCGCAGACAAGGTCGGTGTTGAGAGCCTCAAGAATTGTCTTTCCGGGAAGAATCTCAGCCGCCATAGCTGCGGAGTGTGTCATTCCCGAGCAGCCGATAGTCTCAACAAGAGCTTCTTCGATTACTCCGCCCTTAACATTAAGAGAGAGCTTACAAGCACCCTGCTGCGGTGCACACCAGCCCACACCGTGAGTATAACCTGAAATATCGGTGATCTGCTTTGCGGCGATCCACTTACCTTCTTCGGGAATCGGAGCCGGGTCGTGCTTAGGACCCTTAGCTACACAGCACATTCCCTGAACTTCTGCTGAATAGTTCATTATAAAAATCTCCTTTCGGTTTTTCGGGGTTTTACCGATTTTGGTGTTTCCCAATCTCAATTATTATATCAGTCTGTGAAACATTTATCAAGAGTTATAGGAAAAAATTTTCAAAAAACGTCGAAAACGGTATTGAGCGAATCCAATACAACCTTGTCCGGACGCAAATGACTTTTGTAATACTCCCCGTTATGACTTTCCATTGCGTGAACCGCGTCAAAGTCGTTCATCAGGCGGTCACAGGCTGCCAAAAGCGACTTAGTATCGTTGTAGCTCAGATAATTCCGATTTTCTTCAAGTCCGCCTACGGTTTCATAGGCAAGCGGCTCGGTGATAATCGCCTTGCCCGCAGCAATAAATTCGGCAAATTTCCAACCGATGCTTTGGTGAAGTCCCTCGCTCGTGATACAGATATAGTTCTTCTTGATTTCGTCAAGATATCTGCGCCGTTCCGTAAACGAGCTGTCAACAATGAGTTCGGGACAAAGCTTTTGAGAAAACAAATCCGCAGAAACACCGGCAATCACTTTGTCGGCATAAACCTCTCTCAGTGCTTTAACATATTCGATTCTGTCCTTTGTTGCCTTGTCGAGCGAGGCTTTCCACTTGTCTGCCTCCTCTGCCGCCTGAGCGTCGGTAAAATAAGGATAAGTCCTCTTTATATTCTGCGCGCTGATTCCCGACGAATCCCACAGCCGCGTCAAGAACAGAAGCTTGTAATCGTCGTAGTGCCGACCGTTTGACTCAAAAATGCTGTAATCGTAAATGTTGTTCTTTTTTGTTTTAAGATAAACGAGGTATCTTTTCAGTTCGCCGAGAGAATGTCCGTCAGCGACAAAATCATCGTATGGATTCCCCTTACATGAGCAAAGATAATTGAGTCCCAACGGCTTAATTTTATCGGCATTTTTCATTCCGGTATGCCTCTTTGAATCACAGCTTCTTTTAAAGTAAAAATCAAGTCGTTCAAGCTCTTTGTCCAGAACATCAAAACGATGTATGCTCTGATAACCGTCAGTCATATCGTAGGCAATAACTTTCCCGCCGACTTCAACCTCGACAATACTGTTATGCTCATAGTTTCCGCTTGAACGAAAAGCTCTGCACGGCTGTGCCGATTCTATTTTCAGTATGCCCTGTTTTTCGAGCAGCTTGTATCCGGCTAAGATTTGCGAAATATGGGTGTTGCCCGGACTGACATCGAATTTTATTGAACACGAAAGCTTTCTTCCTCTGTCGAAAAGATAATTTGGCATAGCGTTCACCTCACTTCTCTTGTTAGGTCAATACCGCACAATTGAGGTGTGCGGTACGCATTAGAATTATACACTATCTTTTTGACCTTTTCAACCCGATTTTTTGCTGAAAAAACAAGTAGAACAAAGCTCTACTCACGGTAGAGTCGTTGTAGAGAGCCGAAAGCCGCGTGTAGGGTGACTTTCGGCGATGTCGGGCGTAAAATAAAAGCAAGAACAAACCGTGCGTCAGTGTGCGCGGTACAAGGGGTGATTCAAATGATTCTCGAAAACGTCAGTCTGCCTTACTACACGGAGAAAGAAGACAAAGCAAACTCGATTTCACATCTTGTCGGAGCAGTATTCGGTGCAATAGCCATGACCGTTTTGCTCTTCAAATCGAACGACATAAGCCACATAATAAGTTCAATCATTTTCGGCGTTGCTATGATTATTCTTTACAGCGGTTCGTCGATATATCATAAGCTTTCGCCGGGAAAGGCAAAAAAAATTGCAAGGCTCGTCGATCATTCGGTAATTTTTATTCTGATAACCGGCACGAGCATTCCTCTGATGATACTCGATGTTCTCCCCTATTACAAAACGCTTGCAATCGTTTGCATTACGGTCAGCGTCATAACGGCAATACTCGGTATCACGCTGACATTTATCGACCAGGAAAAATACAAAGCTCTGCAAATGGTTCTTTACATGGTACTCGGCTGGATGTGCATTTTCCTTTTCTACCCGATTTACAAAAACGATTCGAATGCTTTGCTGCTTTTCGGCTTGCTTATCCTCGGCGGAGCAATTTACACACTCGGCACAATCTTTTATTCAATCGGAAGATTTAAAAGATACTATCACTTCATCTTCCACCTCTTCATTCTCGGCGGAACGGTAACACATTTTCTTGCTTTTTTGATTTGTTTATATTAAGGCAATGCCGCATATCGTTTGTTGTTGATATGCGGCGTTTATTTTCATTTATTCCTTTTTTTAAGATGAACAAACACAAATACAATCACGCAAATAATTTGCAGAATTGCGCACGATAGAAAAATGTATTTGAACTCCGGCAGGCTGGCAAACAAGTCAACTGCCGTGTAAATACTTGCGAATGCAGACCAAATCAAAAGTGAAAGGCAAATACATTGTGAAATATTGTGCCACCAAATAAAAGAAAACACACTGAGAGTTATAAACATAACGGGCAACGCAAACAAGAACGAATAATCGGCATAAACCGCAACGGACGGGATCTGTTTGAGAATCAGAAAAAGAACGGAAGCGATAAAATAAATTCCGACGGCAGTGACGAGCGGAACAAAGACCGATATCGTTCGTCTGGAACGCTGCTCGTTGACGATTTTTTCCGGAGCTTTCGGCTTGTCCTCCTCACCCAAGAGGTACGACATTTTCACGCCGAGAACCTCACCGATTTTCATAATCGTGAAAACATCGGGCAGGCTCTCCCCTCTCTCCCACTTTGAGACGGCTTTATCGCTGTAATTCAGTTTTTCGGCAAGGGTGAGCTGAGTGATTCCGTATGCCTTTCTCGCCTCGGTCAATCGCTGACCGAAAACTTTTTTTATCTCATCTTCGTTAAGCATGATTTCACCTTTAAAAATGTTTTGTACTATTTTATCATAAACCAAAATTTTTTACAACATTATTTTTGCAAGAAAAAAAGCCGTCGAATCAAAAAATTCAACGACCTTTTCTTTTTAATAAGGATTACTGCTCAACGGGATATACGCTGACCTTCTTGCGATCCTTACCCCAACGCTCGTACTTGACTGTACCGTCGATGAGAGCGAAGAGAGTATCATCAGAGCCTTTACCAACGTTGTTGCCCGGATGGATGTGTGTTCCGCGCTGCTTGTAAAGGATGTTGCCTGCAAGAACAAACTGACCGTCGGCACGCTTTGCGCCGAGTCTCTTTGACTCGGAGTCACGGCCGTTACGGGTCGAACCCATACCTTTCTTATGAGCGAAAAGCTGAATGTTGATCTTAAGCATTTTGACACCTCCGTAGTGTTACTTTAATGTTGTTTGGATAATCTGCGGCTAAAGCCTCAAAATGAAGCTTTAAGCCCTCAAGAATTTGCTGCGCATCGGATATACGAGATTTAACCCGAACCAGCATATAACCGTCGGAAACGTCGGCATCGACATTACATTTTACGATCTCGGTTATTGTGTTCGCCGCCATATAAGCCGCCGAGGAAATCGCCGAACAGATAATGTCCGAGCCTGCCTCTGCCGAGCCTGAATGACCGCTTATCCGGAATCCCTCGATTAAATCATCCGAGGTAAAAAAATCAATTTTTATCATTGCCTTATGCGTTGATAGCTGAAATTTCTACCTTAGTGTAGGGCTGTCTGTGACCCATCTTGCGCTTCTCGTTCTTCTTCGGCTTGTAGGTAAATACAACTACCTTCTTCGCCTTGCCATTCTTGACAGCCTTTGCCGTTACAGTAGCACCGTCAACATACGGAGCGCCTACAACAATGCCATCTTCCTTACCGACTGCGATAACCTTGTCAAAAACAACTTCGCTGTCAGCTTCAACGTCAAGCTTCTCAATGAAGAGGGTGTCTCCGGCCTCAACCTTGTACTGCTTGCCGCCGGTAACGATGATTGCGTACATTCTAACTAACCTTCCTTTATTATGGACTCGCTACGTGGGGCGGAATAAATCACTTGTGCCGCCCGAAAGCGACGCCCGTAATATGCGGTATTTAGGATTTTAGCACACAGGTCAAATTTTGTCAACAGAAAATAATGTTTTTCTTTAATCTTTTGTATTTTCTTTTGTATTTCTTTAATCTTTTGATTGTCTTCATTGAATTTCAACCTTCATATCGAAGCAACAGTGTTTGTACATTCACAGCGTTTCCAGCAGAGCCGGTAGGTATTTGTCGGTCATAGATAGAAATATGAACTCGTCCACCAGTCCATCCCGCTTGGCTGCCGTCACCTCTGCGGCAAGCTGTTTGTCCGCCCGTTCTTCCACGGCGAGGATAATGCGGCAGTCAGGATCATCCGCCCTTACCTTATCCCGTACCGCCAGCCGCTCCCGCAACATCCACGGTGTGTAGCCGGTAACCTCCATCAAAAGTGCCTGCGGCTTATGCAGCCGACACAGCTCTGCCGTTAAGTCCGGTTTTTCGGCGATCACCGGCTGCCATTCCTTTAAATCCTGCATCAAAGCCCGCTGCATATGCTTGGCATAGAGTGTGCTCTGCATATCCAGAACTATTTTCTTCACAGGTCGATCACCACCTTTTTCTTATTGCAAATTACTTTTAAGGCAATACCGCACAATTGAGGTGTGCGGATTGCGCGGTAAGATTTTACGTCAGAGAGTACAAATTTTTTGCAGGCTTGCCGACGCAAGTCAAGCAATTATGTTCAGTATGACGGAAACAGATTCAAGCAAGGCGTTCGCCGCAATTTGTGCGGTATTGCCTTAATTCCTTACAACTATATTATACGGATTATTTTCATCCTGTCACTGACGCTTATGTCAGTGCATTTATGATTTCGGTATTTTTCAAGATTTTTTCGTTTTCGGGTTCGAGATAAACAATGCACATTCATATCTTTCGTCAGTCGGCAATGAGCAGGTCTCCCTGCTGAACGCCTGCGGCATCCGGTGAAAGCACCATAACTGCCGGTGAGCCCTCCGAAATCCCTTTTCTTTCGAAAGAAAAACATGACTCGTCTTCCGGATTGCGTAACCGGAACAGCGGATCGCCTTCCTCCGAACTCGCACTATGACGAATCAAGAGCACGGTGGCATCGCACAAGGTATCGCCGTGACGAAGCTGAACAAGGTCGCCCTTATGAAATATGCCGAGTTTTACATACCCGTATACTGCGATTGAGTTTTTGTAGCGTATTGCATTCTGAAAGTTCACGCGGAACGGTTTGAGCTTCGGAAGCGGATGCACAAGCCTCACCTCAAACACATTTTCGGCACCGCCGAACGACGCACGAAGCTGCTCGCGGTAAGCGTCGATTGTTGCAAGCTCCTGTTTCACCTGCTCCGCAGTCAGTTCCTGAACAGGAAAGACGTTTACATACAGAGGTTTCGAGTCTACTACATTCTTATTCAGAGAATAAAAGTAATCGGGATTTTTCTCTATACGCATCGGATATTTGCATTGCAGTGCAGCGGCGCAATCTCTGCAAATGATTTCTTTTCTTCCTTTGAGAAAAAAGAATTGACCTGTTTTTACGTTTGCGCCGCATCCGGCACAGATCAACTGTTCCTTTTCTTTCTTTGCCATAGACAGCCTCCTTTTTGTTCAACGCTTATTTCTGAGGTAAAATCTCAATTGTGCGGTATTATCTTAAAAAGCAAGCATACTCCAAATTGAGAGAATAAATATAAAAGCCGTAGATATAATGAAAAAGATACCTTTTTTTGATTTCATTTCGGTAACGGCATTCCCGGTATCGGTGAAAAACAGATTGAACAGGGTAAGTCTTCGCTCCCTCGGATTTCCGACAAGCTTGCGGTTGCCGTCCTGCGTCCGTTCATAAATAAAAGGTCGGTCAAAGGACTTAAAGCGTGCTGCTTGAATCAGGAACAAAAAGCTGTAAGTTACCGTGAAAATGAACCAAATACTGCCTGCGCGAAGATTTATTCCGAAACCCGATGAGGAAAGGTTGCCGCTTTCGGCAAACGCCTTTATTGCAGCGATGATCGCCGCAACGACAACCGGCGCAAATATCAACACAATGCTCTGAAGCAGCAAGGACAGTATACGCCGTAACGGCAAAAATTTGTATTCGACCGGCACATTACGACCGTCAATGTTTTCATAAAACACCGGCGGCGGACACGTCTGCGCCCATGCTTCGTCCTGCGATATAAAGAGCTCTCCGTTTTCACGGTGCGCTTTTGTTTTTTTACTGCGTTTTATAATCCGAGTTGCAATCGGCGCACGGTCATACCCCATACCGACAAAAAACATCGCGCCGAAAATTATTCCGAACAGGGACACATACCGCCACTCAAAAGAAAATATTGAGCACAGCAGCAATGTGACGGCAACGGTATATGCCGCCGCTTCGACTGCCCAGAACGGGAAGGGTTTTTTCTCTTTATCTTTTAACGAAACGGCTACGCGCCCCGTCTGCCCGTTTACAACAGCAGAGAGTCTGCCCTTTTTCAGGACATATACCGGTAACATCGCCGACGCCGAAAGCAGCTGCTCGGACGTAACCTTGATACGCAAATCGCTGTCCTGCAAGGCTTTCTGAATAGTCGGCAGATATGTCCTTGCAACCTGACGACGTGCCCGTCTGTCTATATCATTATCGGATATGTTGCAAAGCATCGCACGGTGTCCCGAAACGTATCCGTATTCAAAAGGCTCTGCTAAGCCGAAGTCAAACGGTTCAACCGCATCAAGTATTGAATAATCCATTTCACGAACACAGTTTACCGCCGTTTTTTCTACAAAGCCCCGACACATATAGTTTCGGGAAAGTCCCGCTCTGTTTACCTTGACCTCCATAGGTCCCTGCACAAGCTCGTAAGGTAAATAGTAGCCCTGCAAATCGTCTGACGAGCTGTCGATCATACGAGCCTCGGCGGTTTTCGGGTGATTCGCCGCCCACTCGCGCAGCCGCATCTTTGCTTCCTCCTCGGTGAGCACGAACGGAATAACCAAATCGGGCGTAAAGCCCTGCTTTTCGACATCGCTGCGGACAAGTCTGCCGCCGCAAAAATCGCAATTGGTTAAAGCCTCACCCGGAGGAAAGACCACCTTCGCACCGCAGCCGGAGCAGGCAGTTGCCTGCAGCTGAGTATTTTGAGCGTAAAGACTCTCCTTATGAAGCTCATGCAGTCTCAGAGCTTCCTGCTTTGTTTCCTCTATTCCCGTTGTTTCTCCGCACATGGGACAGCAGTATGTTTGCAGTTCGATATTAAACGTTACCGGATGACCGCAATTTCGGCATATAATGCGCAGGGGCGATGTAGTTTTATTCATTGCAAAACATCTCTCTTTCATTACCGGCTTTCCGTTGCTTCAAACAGGAGTTTTCTTTGTGAAGCAGGAATACTTGCACTAAGGCAATACCACACAGTTGGGATGCGATATTACCTTACAGCAAACATATTTGCCCATCTGTAACCTCAAAGCTGTATGCGGTTCCGCCTTTTCCGTTATAATTCGAGCACAGCAGCCGACCGTCACCATATCTGAACCGTCTGCTGAGCGTCCATGCATTTTGCGGATAGGCGTCAAATTCCTTCTTTGAGATTTGATAAATATTCAACCAGAAGCCGGAGCCGCTTCCGCCTTCACAGTATATAGATACACCGTATATGTCACTTCCGAACATACCTGCGCCGCAGCACATGGCAAGCTTTGTTTCCTTGATGATTTTAAAATCGTCAAAAGAATAAATCATTGTCTGCACCTCAAAATATATCCTTGGTGCTTATGCCCACGGGTCGGCAGCCTTAGGAGTGCGCACACCCGTCAGAAGATATTGCTCCCACAGGAACCATTTGCCGTCAGAGCCTCGTTGACGGAGCTTTATCGGACGTGGAGAATCTGCACCGCCGCAGGGGATAAACAGCTTCATATAGCCCTGCTCCGCATCGGATACATGGTTGCTTTCTATAACGACCGTATACGGCTCGGCAGGGGTATAGTTATTGTCGGGAGTTGAACCGGAAAAGTATGTGAACGGCAGATAGGTCTTTCCGTCTCGGAAACGGTCATTAAGGAAAGATATATCCTGACCGTTCATCGGACGGGGACCGCGAAGCCAGTTCAGCATCTCGGTGCCGATATTTTTGTCTGCGGCATAGGCGCAGAGGGCGAGAACCGTAAGTGCCGCCGTTTTGAAAGGCGTGTCAAGACTTGCTTCGGGAAGTGCCTGCATTTCGGCAAGGCTCTCCGGCAGAGAAGCAAAAACAAAGGTCTCTTTTTTGCTGCCAAAGGACTGCACGGCTGCTCCTGCCGCCTGCTGTGCCGTGCTTTTCAGTTTGTCAAAAATACTCATAGGTTATCTCTCCTTTGCTGTGTATATTCGTCTCACAGTTTTGTCTTTTTCGGCGAAACCTCAGAATTTGCCGCCACCGCCGCCGTGGGTCGAGCCCGAAGAAGAAGTATGGGTACTGCTTCCTCCTCCGGAGTCGGTGTCTTTAGGCTTTGCGGTGCGCGAAACAGTGTTGTACAGGAACAAATCCTGACTTTCGGTAATGCTCAGGCTGCCGTCTTTCATATAATTGTTAGCTGCCGCCTGCGAACGGACGGTCTTTAGATCGGACTTCATTTTTCCGACTATTACAAGCGATACGCATATACCCACCGCTATTGAAATCGGAATCCAAAGAAGCGAGAGAGGCTCTGTAGGCATATTACTTGTATCATAGGGTTCGCCGCCGTCTACAGCCTGAGTGATAAATTCATCGCTCAGACGGGCAAAGGTGTCAAATGCCCCCGCAAAATCACCGTCCGAGAGATCTCCCCGCATTTGCCCGCCGATATATTCGATTCCCGCGTCCGTAAACACCGTAATGGCGTAGCCGTGAGTAGATATGTACCAATCGCTCTCCTCCGTGCTGATAAGAAGCAGAACACCGTCTCTGTTTTCCCCGTAGCCGAATCCGTTATAGTCAAAGTAATCGTCGGCATAATCTCGGGGAGTTTGTCCGTTCAAGGTTGTTGTTGTCACAACAACAATGTCAACTTTCTGACGGATGCGGATCTCGTCGAGCTTAGCCGCAAGCGTCGATTCCTCACTTTCCGTGAGAAGCTCCGCCGAGTCCCGAACACGCACGTACTCATTTGAAAATCCGTCCTGTACGGCGAGAACCGGAGCTGCGGTGCAGAGGCAGAAAGCAACGAGAGAAAGCAGTATAACCAATATTTTCTTTTTCATGCCGAATACCTCCTTATATCAGCCCAATCAAGCGCAAAAGCCATGCGCCGCCGTATATTACCGCCGTAAAAATTGCCGCGAGTCCGAGCGTCCAACGTGTCGCCGCTGTTTTATCAACCGGCAGATCTCCGACAAATTTACCTGTCTGCCCATTCATGGCAAAGGTGTATTTATTGCCGTTCCACGTTGTGTTCAAAAGCCATACGGGATAAAGCGCATATTGCGCTCTGCCGCCGCGGAATTGCACGCTGCTGTTTTCTGTTGTGACAGAGGCATATCCCTTGACGGTTTCCGCAAACACCTGTTCGGTGGAATGCTTGACGCGCTCATTGGCACGGTCAATACTTTCTTCTGCGGTCACATCGTACTTATCCGCCAAATATCCGGCAAGATATGCCGTCTGAAAATCCATAACTCCGGAAAAATCATACGGCTCTATGGATTCCATCAAATCATCCGCCATTTTGGAGGAGCCGTCTACCGGCACATGTTCAAAGCCGACGCTGCCGCCGCGATGAATCATAAAATGACTTGTTTCGGTATAGTCATAATCACTGTCGCTCCAAGTGCGGACTTTTGTTGCGCGGTAACGAACCCGAGCGTCCACATCGGTATCAAAGAGCCAGAAAGGAACATATATTCCCTTGATTTCATCAATGTGATTCTGGTCCTTAAAAATTTTAGGCAAAAGACGCTTTCCGGTCAAATGCTTTGTCAGCCCTGCTTTTGCCGCCTTCTTATCAAGCTTAAACGGAATAACGAGATCCGGCTTGAGCGCGCCCGAAAATTGACCCATCATTACTACCGGATTGCCGCAGAACGGGCATGACGTTGCCGCCGTATTCTCATCGCCGACAATCTCACCGCCGCAGGATTTGCAGACATAGCTGCGAAGTCCGTCAGCTTCTCCCTCCTGCCAATCCGCTCCGGCGGAGGTTTCCCATTCCATTTTATCCGATTGCTCGTCCCTCAGTGCGTCGTCATAGCCTTTAAGAGCTTCCATATCAAATTCGGTGTCGCAATACGGACACTTCATTTTTTGAATATTGCTGTCAAATTCTATTGCGCCGCCGCAGCGCGGGCATTTATATTCCTGTAAGGTTTGCATGAAAAAACTCCTCTCTTAAATAAAGAGCGTTAACCGTTGAACGAAGCAAGAGCCGCGTCCGCTCTGCGTATCCACTCGGTGCGGTCGCCGTAAATGGCGGCATCCAAAGAATTAAGCGCCTGCGACGCCTTGGCTTCTGCGTCAGCTTCTCCCTTTACCGCAGCATTAAAGCCTGCCGCAATGTCTTTAGCCGCATTTATCTGCTGCTTCCATGTGTTTGCGGCATTGCCGAGTGTCTTCTGAATACCGAACAGCTTGTTGAAATAGCTTTGCAGTTTTTCAAACTCCTTGCCGTTGCTGAGGGGGAGCACAACCTCGTAAAGTCCTTCCGTATTGATAAAGCTGAGGCGAGCCGTCGACTTTTTCTCTGTTTTGTCACCGTTGTTCACTGTTATTTCCTCATATTCGTAGCTGCGCAGATCGGCAATACGGTAGACGCAGGCACGGGTTGTTTTGCCGAATATAAAGAACTTATAATCATCCTGTGTAAACGCAATAAGACCGATATCCTCTGCCACATAAAGATCGGCACCGAAGCGTTTCAGCTTCTGAGTCTTATCCTTTGTTTTCTCGCGCGGAACAAAAAAGTGTTCCCACAGCTTGGTGCCGCGCTCAACCTGCGCAATGTGTGCATTGACGCCGGGAAGGGTGCCGTGCACATAATCGTATGCCCTGAATCCCTTTTTTCTGCAGTTTTTTCGGCAAATGCAGTTGCCGTCCGCCAGTTTTTGGGTTTGGATCAGATTGATATCCGCACCGCAGATTGCACATTTGTTAGCCATAATCACATTCTCCTTTCGGTTTATACCGGTTTCCCGGCAGATTTATATGTTTCTTTTTTCTCATTTATACTTTCTTACAAGCCTACGAAAAGCCTCGGTCAGCTCGTCTCCGTGATCTATAGGGGCATATACCCTGCTGTCATCCGTAAACACAAACGCTGTGCCGTAGGTTGTTTCATCAAGAACAAAGGTTCCGTCATCCTCGGGTTCTTCATATTGCACGACCTGACCGACAAGCTGCTGCTCCCTTACAACAGCGAGTATCTCCTCTGCATCGCCGTCACCGATCCGCAGAGCCTCCTCTTCTGCGCAGATACGCTCGTCGTCAACCACCGCATCACAGGAAAGAAACCATATTCCCTCCTCTTTGTCGATCGAAAACATATAGCAATATGAATAATCCATAGCGTTGCTTGTGATACATACCGATTTTAAATTCCCGCTTTCCGCCGCCTCAAAGTGCCTGTCGGCAAGAACAAACAGATAATCGAGCACCTTATCACCAAGCTCAATGTTTTTTTCGATTCTACCTCCGTCGGCGAAGCTTATTACGCAGCTGCGTGACGGTGCGTCAGGAAAGTGAAAAATGCGCAGCGGGTTACAATGCTTCCGCAGCCGCGCAATCTCTCCCTCCTCACGAATGAGGGCAAGCAATTCCTCCGCCTCGTCGGTCGGTGTCGGGAAGAAGCTGAACGACGTGTAGTGCTCTTTCTTTTCTCCCACAAGGCAGCTTGCGGAAAAGAACCATATATCCTTCTTTTGCAGAGCATCATACTTCTTTTGCAGAGCAAAGGAATATACGGGATTTTTTTCTGTGCCGTAATATACGGTACTGACCGAAGCAATGTCCTCGGCAGCATAGCTCTTTTCTCCGCCGCAGCCGAAAAGTCCCGAAATCAACGATAAAAGGCACACAACAATCACCACCTTGCGTTCAATATGCTTCTTCATTTTTTATTAAAACGGTTTTCCGCATTCCGGACAAAACTTCGGTATGCTCTGTCCCTCGATCGGCTTCCAGCCGCAGCCTGCGCAGCCGGAATTTGTTTCGGCTTTTACGGCTCCGCAATTTTCACAGAATTTGCCGCTGTTCTGCGCTCCGCATGAGCGGCATATCCATTTTTCAACGTTGCCCGACCGAGAAACAGAAGCCGAACTCGAATAGCCGCTGCCGCTCGGGTTGATTCCGGTTGTCGTACCGCCGGCACCGCCCGATGTGCGCTGTCTGTTGTCACGGCGCATCAGAATATCCGCAAGCTCATGCATTTTATGCTCATATTCTCTGTAAAGATCGGTATAAGGGCTGTCGGGACGGTTTCCGTCGCTCAGCTCCAAGCTTATCTCGTCAAACCACGGGGACTCAACCATAATCGTAACTCTGAACTCATAGTCGCACTCATAACGGCGCGGTTCATAGCTCTTTTTATTTCCTTCGGAATCCTCGTAATAGATTTCTTCCTTATTTTCGATGACATCGGTATTTACATTGCGCACCTGAGAGAATGCGATAAGATCGGGGTTGCTGCTGCGCCAGTTGGAAAGGCTCGTGACTATAAAACGCTCGCCGACCGGATCGATATGCACTCTTTTATTCTCACCGTAGCTGAGAGACGGCGAAAAGCTGTCAAGCTTTTTTTCGTTTTCTTCACGGTAGGCAAGCTGTCGCTTGATATCCTCCACAGTTGAGCTGCGGCGTTCGCTGAAAAACGGCGAAAGCTTTTTTGCACAGTCCTTGCAAAGATTCCCGTCCTCTAACTTGCGGTTTCCCAAAAGTCCGATTTTCTCACCGCATATATCACAAAATTTCTTGTCAAACAATCCCATTGAGGATTCCTCCTTTTATTCTTTGTCTGTTTTGGCTGCCTGTTTTGTATTGTTTGTTTTTTTCTTCTTTTTGTTTTTGCCTTCCGTAATCAAGCCGACCGTGCCGATCAGCAGAACCGATGAAAAAATGACAACACCCACTCCGTTCGAGCCCGATGCCTTATACTCGCCTTTTGAGGTTTTATACACCTCAATCCGCACGGTTTCGCCGCTGTATGTTTTGCTCGAAAAAGTCTTCTTTGCCGTATATGTTTTGCCGTCTACGGTGTAGCTCAGCTTTGCCGTCCACTTTTCTCTCGCAATATCACCGTCATCGTCTTTTTCGTATCTGTGATCTACGCTTATGACATCGGCGTTTACTGTTCGCTTGTCGGGTGAGTTTATATATTCCATTCCGCCCGTCAAGCTTACAAAGAGACCGTAAAGTCCGACAAGTATGACAATAATATCAAAAGCAACAAATAATATTTTTTTGAGTTTTTTGTTTTTGAATTTTTTTGCTTCAGCCTTCATAAAACACCTCTTATTCATCTTGCGCCCGGGTCACTTTCACAACCCATTTTGCATTATTCATCTTCAATGTATATCCGCAGAATGAGCAGCAGTGATTCTCATCCGGAATAAAATTTGCACCGCAGGAGGGACAGCTTTTTTCGTCAAAAAGCTTACCCTCGGATTTTCTTCTTTCGGGATATCTCGCCCTTTGAAGAGTAAGTGTCCTTTTAAGCTTCTTTGTATACGGCTTTTTGTCCTGCGGAAGATAAGTTTCGCTCAGATATACACGAACCGTTATTTCCGTTGTCTTTTCCGTATTGACAACATCCTTCAAGATTATTGTGCCGACGCTGTGACTCATCAAATTCGAATCGTTTACGTCCTTATACAGTGCCTCGTCAATGCATGACCGCAGGTAATTTTCGGAATATCGGACAATTTCACCGACAAGCATTTCCTGTCTTCCTCTGCGCTTGACAGAATAAACGAAGACCGTCGCCAGAACCGAAAGTGCTGCACCCACGCCTGCCGTCAGCGAAACCTCGGTATCCTTGATAAGCCAAAGACACAGAAACAGACATACAAACAATATTATTGTCGATGCCGACAGCTGCAGGGCGTTTCGCGTATTGGCTCCGATTTTTTCGTAGATTTCAAAGATCTCGGTTTGCCAATCATAGAAGTCGCTTTGAATCAAGCCGCCGCAGTACGGGCAAACCGTCTGCTGACTGTTAAGCTCGACCTCCGCTCCGCAGGACGGGCAAAGTATTTTCACTCGTTCGGCATAGTAACGTTGCTTTTGTTCCGTGCGATCCGAGCTGCGGATATGTCTTGATTGGAGGATTCGGACATTTGCGTTTTTACGATACAGTTTGTAAACCGGTTTGCCGCTGTCGGCGGAAATAAGGCGTTCCAGGGTGCTGCACTTCAAAACGGATTCGCGCCATTCTCTGCCGTCGTCGCTCCACCTTTTAAAATCATTTTTCGGCAGCGGAACGACATCCGTCAGTCGGATATCTCGGCAAGCCTGTCTTCGGTTGAGACAATCAAGCTGACGTTCAAGCTCACGCCTGAAGGTCATATCCATTCTTGCCGGAAGCAGGCTTTTGTCCGCTTTGCCGAGCGGAATAAGTATCTTCTCAAATTCCTTTTTTATATTTCCGTGAAGACCCATTCCCTGCAGCGGTGTTTCGCGTTTTACGAGAAGTCTTTTGAGCTTTGCTCTTTTCAAATTGCTCGGCAAAATCGCGGAAAAATCAAAATCAAGCAGCTTTTCACCGATAAAATACGAACAAATCACCGCAACCGCAGCCGCAATCCAAAAAGCCTCCGACAAGCTCATAAAGGTACCCCCTTAACCGGACGGTTTGTCTTTTTTGTCCTTTTCCTTTGAAAAGACGGCGGAAAACATTGCTACTGTAATGAATCCTCCGATGGGTATCGCTAAGCAATAGACGAGAAAATATATCGGGTTTCCCTCCGGACTCATCTTATACTCGCCCTTGGGCGTTCGATATACCTCAACGGTGACCATATCTCCCTTGGATATTTTACGGTAGTATGTCTCTGTTCCCGTATATGTCTTTCCGTCCACAACAAAGGAAAGCTTCGCCCGATATTTGCGGTCGCTATAGTCGTCATCGTCGCTCATATCCTGATAGTCTTTCACGATTGCCGTGACCTTGCGAATATCGTCGGAATTATTGTAGTCTCTTTTTGCAATACGGCTTGAGACAACTCCGTAAATTCCGCCTGCAAACAAAGCGATTGCAAGCAGTAGTGCTGCAATTTCATATATTTTATTTTTTGCTTTGCCAGTATCCTTACTCATAGCGGTTTCTCCAATCACATTCAATTATGAAATGGGTTGTTATTTTCTGCTAAGGCAATACCACACAAGCTGTAAAATCAATTCTTGTCGTTTTCGTCGAACAAATCTCCGCATTCCGGACAGAACTTCGGGGGATGCGCAGGGTCTTCAGGCTCCCAGCCACACTTATCGCAGCGGTAAAGAGGTGCGCCCTCGGGCTTTTTCGCTCCGCAGTTTGAGCAGAATTTACCCTTATTTACCGTACCGCAGGAGCACTGCCAGCCGTTGCTGTCCGCCGGCTTCGGTGAGCCGCATTCCGGGCAGAATTTGCCTGTTGCCATAGCTCCGCACAAGCATTTCCAAGCGTCCGCCTGCACGGGCTCCGGTTTCTTCGCGCCGCATTCCGGACAAAATTTGCCGCTCACGGTCGCACCGCAGGAGCACTTCCAGCCGTCCGCTGCCGGTGCCGCCGGAGCACTCTGCTGAGCCTGAGCCTGCTGCTGTTGCTGCTGTCCCATTGCAAAGAGGTTCTGGGCGTTCATTCCGCCGCCTGCGTTCATCGCCATACCCATGCCCATAAATCCGGTCATCGCGCCCGCTTCGTTTGACGCTGCCGCTTTCATCGCGTCAGCCTGAGCACCTACAAGAGTTGCCGCCGCCATGGTCGGATCACGCATGATAGCCGCACGCTGAGCCTGCTTGATCATTTCGGCATCTTCCTCGGGGAGAGTTACCGAACCGAGAGCGATACTGACTACTTTAAGACCTCTGAGTGCTCCCCATTTTTCCGAGAGAGCCGTATTCATTGCTTCCTCAAGCTCGGTGTTATGACTGACAATCTGATTCGGACGCATTTCCAAATCCGAGAGCTTTCCGAATGCCGGCTGCAGAGCACTGACAAACTCGGTCTTCAGCTGACCGTCCAGCTCCTCACGGGAATACTCCTGCTCAACGTTGCCGCACACATTGGTATAGAACAGCAGCGGATCGGCAATCTTATACGAATATACGCCCGAGCAGCGAACCGACACATCTACGTCAAGTCCGATTTTGGAGTCCACCACGCGGAACGGAATGGGGTTCGGCGTGCCGAATTTGTTGTCTATGAGTTCCTTTGTGTTGAAATAGTAAACGCGCTGGTCTTTTCCTGTGTCTCCGCCGTAGGTGAAACGCTTTCCAACGGTTTTAAAGGTCTGCTTGATGCTCTCGCCGAGGCTTCCGGAAAAGATGGACGGCTCGGTAGAGGTGTCGTATGTAAATTCGCCGGGCTCGGCGCAGACCTCCACGACCTTGCCCTGCTCAACAATGATCATACACTGACCGTCTGCCACGGCAATGCCGGAGCCGTTAGAGATAATGTTGTCGCTTCCCCTTGTGTTGGAGGAACGGTCACCGGTACGTTTTTGTCCCTTGGTGACAAGTACCTCCTTCGGTATGGATTCGCAGTAGAAAAATTCTTTCCACTGATCTGCAAGCGTGCCTCCCAGTGCACCTATACCTGCTCTGATAAGTCCCATAATAAATGCTCCTTTCTGAATTGTGACAATTTTTTATATTTTCCCGTCCTGCGTGAGCAGATTACGGTTTATATTCAGTGTTTCCGACGGAATAAGGGTTTTTGTTTTCTTTCGGTAAATCTTGCGCGGAGCCGCAGCTGCCTGCCCAACTGACGAAGACCGACCACAGGATAATATACAGGAGCCATGCGACAGCCGCACCGACTGCCCACCACACTGACAGCTCCAAACAAAAATGCAGAACAAGCAAAATCGCAAAAGGTATAAGCCACTCAATATTCATCAGCATATTGAAAAGCAGGCAGAGGAAGAAGCCTCCGCTTCGTTTCGGTCTTCGCATCCGCAATCCTCCTTTATCCGACGCCGAGTGTGCTCCACGTGTCGCTCACGGCGTCATAGATATAGACAAGCTTGTCGCACACTCCGTAGAGACGCTCTCGAACAAATTGATCGTCATGGTCGGTGCCGAGCGCAAACAGTATACAAGTACGTCCCTCGATCATCTGAGTGTCTCCGGTATACATCAGCTTCATACCCTGTTTTACGGCTGCTTTGATCTCATCGGTCTCACGGAGAAGCTCCGTTGCCTTTTCAACCGCTTGTGTATCGGGCTTTTCATTGTACACGGAAAAATCGTACACTCCCGTCATTTTCTGCAAGTGACCGTTTTCCATGGAAAGTGCCGGGCGGAAATCGACCTCTCCGCTGCCGTAGGCGACGGAAATCAGTACATTGGAATAAATTTCACTGAGGTTGCACCGCAGCAGGAGTGCTTCGCCGGGCTTTCCCGAATAAAGCGGCTTGCTTATCTCGTCTTTATATTCGCCGCTGTCGGTTACGACAGAGCGGTACACGGTTACCGAGCTGTTGCCGTTCGGCGGAACGATCGCATACAGCTCCTGTCCCTCGGTCATAAAAAGCGGTGAGGCGGAGAGAAACGGGTATTCTTTTCCGGTTTCACTGTTCTCAAAGCTTGTGCGCAAATCGCTTTCCGTGCTCTCGCTTTTTACATATCCGACAAAAGCCGCACCGGTATTGCTTCCGCTTTCGGCAATTTTCTTTTGCAATGCACCCAAATCGGAGGCTTCCGTTTTCACAGAGTGCGATTCCGTGGCGGAGCTGCTGTCCGTCGTTTCTTTGCCGTCTTCGGGCAAAAGCACACATCCGCCGAAGAAACAGACGAGCAGCATCGCCGTACAGAGCATCGCAAGACATTTTTTCATTTCGGTTTCCTCCTTGTCGGTTCTTTATCTTTCTCAGGACACAGAAACAGCATCCTACAACTATAATTATACAGATTTTTTTACGCTTGTCACTGACACTTATGTTAGTACGTTCGTGATTTCGGCATTTTTTAAAAAATTTTGACATTTTCGTGGTGATGACGTAAAAACGCCCCCGAATTACAGTCGGGAGCGTGTATTTTTCGTTTCCAAGGCAACACCGCACAATTGAAATGTGCGGATCGCCCTAATATTCTTCCTCTTCCTCACCGTCTGTAAGAGTTGCCACCACCAGCTTATTCTCAATGGCGGTGTTGATCAGCTCCTCCTTGTTTTTGAACTGTCCGAGCCGTATCATCTCCGCTATATTCCAGCGAACGCCGCTGACCGAAAGGTTGAATTTCTCGGCGATCTCCTTGTAGGTATCGCCCCTGATAAAGGCACGGAGGATTTCAATCTGTGCAGGGGTGAAGTTTTCGGAAAAGGTCTTTTTCATCTCCACGGAGGGAGAAAAGCTCGGGAAGATATGCTCGCCGGCAAGGGTGCTGCGAAGAACCTCAATAAGCTTTTCGGTGCCGCAGTCCTTGTACCACAGACTGTCGGCACAGCCGCGCTTTGCCTGCAGCAGCACATCCGGATCCACGAGCGAGGTCACAATAACCACCTTGACACGCGGGTGCGCCTGCTTGATGCGCCTGCCCGCCGCAAGACCCGAATGCTTATGCAGAGTCATAACATCCATCAGCACAAGGTCAATCGGGACACAACAGAGCCGTTCCGCTTCAAAGGCGTCCCGCACGGCAGCGACGATATGGAAATCCCCCTCCGCCGTAAGCGTGTCCGCAAGGTGCTTTTGTATATAAAGATCGTCCTCAACAAGTACGGTATTGATCATTCCTCATCATTCTCCTTTCCCGGCAGATTCAACACAAGGCAAAATGCCGGATAGTGGGAAACTGTCATTTCTCCGCCGCTTGCCTCAACACTTCGGCGTAGGGAGGAAAGCCCGCTTCCCTCTTTGATTTTGCCCTTAGGCTTTTCACCGTTGTTGGAAATGGCAATGCGCCGTATCGAGCCGAGATCCTCGGCAATAACGGTTATTTCATTGCCCTTTGCGTGCTTTATGCAGTTGGTCACACATTCCCGTGCGGCAGCGGCTGCAAGGCTCTCCATAACCGTGTCGGAGGGAATATAACCGTTGACCCTGACCTTTACGCCCATTTGGGCGGCGGTCTGCTTCACCTCGTCCATAGTTCCCGCAAAGGCAGTTCGCCTGCCGGACAGCATATCCACCGCCTTCCGCAGTGCCTCCATTTTCTGTTCGGTCTCCTCGCCGCTTTGCATAATATCCTGTACGGTAAGAATGCTTCTGCCGATGGTGTCGTGGATATAGATCTTCAGCTCCAGGCTTTCCTTTTCCCTGATATCGTTGCTCATTCGCTCATACATTTTTTTCAGCTTGCCGTTTATCTTTTTTAACTTCTCATTTTCTGCTCGAAGCTGTTCGCCGACGTTATACCGTTCGGTGACGTCGCTTGCCGTAATCTGCCGCCAGCCCGACCGGTTGTCAACGGTATGCTCATACCTGCGGAAACGGTAAACTCTGCCATCCGCCGTGCGTATAAGCTTCTCCGATAACAGCGTGCCGTTCTTCGGCGCAGACATAGCATCGGTCAACTCGCACAGCATCTGCGGGCAGAAGCCAAACAGCTTTCCGGCAAGTGCCTGCATCGTTCTGTTGATGAGTACAATATGACCTATCGGATCAGCAAAGCAAATGCCCATGGGAAGATCGTCTATGGCTTCTCTGACCGAGTTCAGAGAAAGGCTGTTTTTAGCCCTGTGCTTTTCCTTTGGAAACGCAATCGCGATATGTACCGCAGTCAGTAAGATCAAAGTGGCATAGACAAGCCACGGAAGTCCTCGCACAGCGGAAGTAAAAGTATAGGTCGGCTCGCTTTGCATCGAGCAAATCAGCATTATGCCGTTCACGGCGGTTATTATCCCACCGCACAGGCATTTTCTTAAGTGAGCTCTGTTGCTGTGCTTATAGATCAGCAGTCCCAGCTCGGCAACAAGAACGGTAAACAGCAGAACGGACAGCAGGGTTGCGTATCTGTCGGGCAGAGATATAAAAGCAGTCATCCTCCGTCACCTCCCGCATTCACGGTAAGCAGACAGGTCTGCTCTCCGTCAAGGCTCTCAAATTCGGCTTGCGGGTACTGCTCCGAAAGTACCGACAGATCTTTATTGCACTCGACGGTAACGGCTATGCGCAGTCCGTCGCTTCGCCGCACCGCACGAACATCCATGGAGCGCAAACCGTCCATATCCGTCTCCAGCACATCCTCAAAAAAGTCATAGAGCCTTGCGGCATCCTTGCCGTTTATCTGCTTCTCGGTATCCACAAAGAGACTGTTTTCCACCCCCAAAAGTCCGAGGGTGCGCAGGGACTCCGAAAATGCCATTTGCAGCTCCTCACGGGATACGGTATAATCTCTGTCGACAAGAAGCTCCAGATGCTTGCGCCGTTTGATGTAACTGCACAACACGGCGATCTTGGCAAGGATGGCTTTTGTGCTGTCCGAATTTCGTTTCTCCCCCTGATAGATCTGCATCAGCAGGTCGATTTTATCCAGCTGTTTTTGCGTTACCTCCTGTAAGAGATCATAGAGCCGATTTTGCTCCGCTATCTTGCGGCGTTTTTCCTCCATGGTATATTCTGAGCGCAGCAGTTCGTTTCGCTCCTGCCACTCCTCCCGCAGAACCTTCAGCTCTTCCTCCTGTTCCAGAAGGTCGGTGTTGTCCTCCGTCCAAACGGCATAGCCGCCGCTGATCGGCAAGGCGTGAAGGTGTGTGCCGTCCGCAAGCATCAACGGAGCGGAAACGGCGGCTTTTATCTGTTCCTTTGTTACCGGCAGTGCGTCACGGACACTGTAACGAACAGAAAAATCTCTGTCCGCGATCTGTGCCGAGCAGTCTGCCGACACCTCCAAAAGCTCGGAATACATTGAGTTGGAACGGATCATACCGCAGATAATGCACCACTCAAAGATTGCGGTTATCAGCAGGCAGTGAACCACCGTCATATCTCCAAGCCAGAACCTCAGCCATGGGACTCCGGTCACATAGACGCCGGTATAAACAAGAGCCAGCGCAATGGGCAGCAATGCCAAACTGAAATATTTTTTTGAGTTGGGCATTCGGCATTTGTTGTACATAACATAGGTGGCGGCTATACCGCAGAGTGATATCCACCCGACGGCGACCGTATACATAGGGCCGTAGCTGTATGTGCGGTCACTGCGCAAGGCGGTCGGCACATCAACGGGAAACCGAAACACAAGCTGATGCAGATCATTTGTCAGCACGACAAGAAGAAGTGCCGCACTCACAAGCCAGAGAAGCTTCGCTTTTGCGCCGACGCCTTCGCCGTCCGCTTTTCCGATGGTCAGTGCCGCCAAAAGTGCCGCCACGGGAATAAACAGCATAGGCAGATAATAAAGATACCAGCAAGCACGCATTCCGGTCGGCGACAGGACAAATTCCAGTTTGATACTGCGAATATACAGCCAGAAAATCATCAACACACCGGCAATGAGCAGATACCGCCGGGTTGCCTGCTGCTGTACCGTGCGCTTTACCCGCAGGAGCCATGCCGTGAAAAGAGCAAAATATATGAGAATCCGCACAAGAACGAACAGATGCCCGTCCGCGTCGAATTTATCCGCCATACCGAACAAATAGGCAAAAGCTACGGCTATTGCCGTAACGGTCAGCGACTGCACAGCTCTCTGTTTGTTTTTCACGGAACTGCACCTCCTTTTCTTTCTCGCAGACAAAGGAGGATTGGTTAGCTACTGTGCAACTAACCAAGAAATATCCCTTGGCGATTTTTACGAATCTAACGAAGACTAAGCTTCGGGTACACTCTCATCAAGCAGAGTATAGCATAAATTTCTGTTTTTCGCAATAGCTTTGGCTTGTATACAAACACGTTTTGTCGCAGCACGAACACCTTTTTTAAAAATTACCACACCATACAAATGCAAAAGCCAACCGCACCTTTACTCAGAGAACTCATTGACCGCACAGAAGTTTTTGAAACGAAGGACACAGGTAAACGCAGAACCCAACGAATAGTGCTTTACCGTCGCTTTGTCGGGTATATCGGCATTTCGGAATATTACAGTCGAGAGAAACAGACAGCCAATGTGCAACAAGGTTTTTCAATCGAATACTCTCCGGAACCGAAATCGGCATAAAAAAAGAGCAGACATAAGCCCGCTCGGTAATAAATAAAAATAAGATAAAAAAAATAAAAATCGAGTATTCATAAAGTCAAGTCCTTTATGAACACCCGATATGGTCCGAGTGGCGAGACTCGAACTCACGGCCTCTTGAACCCCATTCAAGCGCGCTACCACCTGCGCTACACCCGGATACTTGAGTTATTTTACCACAAAAAATTCATTTGTCAAGGTGTTTAAGGCAAATATTTAAAAATCCGCCCGATTTCGCCGATTTCCGCCGATTCCTTACCGTTTAATAGGCAGAAAAGAAATATGAAAAAAATAAAGAAAAGCATCTGCGCCGATATCGGTGCGGTGCTTCGGGAGCCGTTTTTTTTCGCACACCGTCATTGAAAATATCGGCATTTTCGATCCGTCTTTCACCCTCGACGATATCCTCAGGACAGCAAAAGTACATTCCTCAGGACAGCAAAAGTACTTACTGTACATTAGTCAATGATGTGAGACCAAAAAAATGAAAAAAGAAAAAGAGTTGATTAGAATATGTTTTTCGGGGCAGAGAGAGTGAACGACGGAGCGTAGCGGAGGAG
>CAVELL010000055.1:0-50448 GCA_963616775.1 Eggerthellaceae bacterium
TGTTCTTAAATCCCCACCGTCGCTCACGCGACACCTCCCCTTGCTTCAAAGGGAGGCAGATGATAGATGGTAGATTTTAGATTTTAGATGTTAGATGGTGTTACATCATAACGCAGCATTTAACTTTTCGCAGGTCTAATGTCTACAATCTAAAATCTAACGTCTAACATCTGATATCCGTTTTAACCCATTACCAGCTCTTCAACCTCCTTGAAGCTAT
This sequence comes from Eggerthellaceae bacterium, assembly GCA_963616775.1. GTDB lineage: Bacteria > Bacillota > Clostridia > Oscillospirales > Acutalibacteraceae > CAG-488. Next base: position 221 of record CAVELL010000055.1, read on the forward strand.
TAACAATGTAATCGGCGTGATATTCTTCAAACTCCTCTCGGCTTCCGTAACCGAAGAGCACGGCGGCGCAGGCGATACCGACCTTGTGTGCGCCGACGATATCAAATTTTCTGTCGCCAACCATCAGTATTCGTGATTTGTCCGTCACGCCAGTATGCTCCATAGCTGCGCTGACGATTGTCGCCTTGTCCGAATCGGCATAGCTCTTGCTTGCTCCGACAATGCAGTCAAAATATTTGTCCGTTCCGCTCGACTTGATTATTTTTTCGAGAAACTCCTGCGGCTTGGAGCTTGCTACCGCGGTTTTGATTCCGTTTTCGCTCAGCTTTTTCAGCAGCTCCTCCAGCCCGTCGTAAAGGCGGTACATATCTAAGCCCGCCTCGGCGTACTTCTCGCGGAAGCACTTGATAAGCCCCTGTATTTTCTCGTCGGGCAAATCGGGATACAAATGTCTGAAGCTCGTCACCATCGGAGGACCGATAAACCTCCTTATCTCCGTGTCGCTCGGCTGCTTCATTCCGTAAACGTCGATTGCGTGGCGCACTCCGTAAAAAACGCCCTCGCCCGTGTCGGCAACCGTACCGTCAAAATCAAAAAGAACCGCATCAAATTCTGCCATAAAAAATACCTCCGTTCACCGCCCTGCAGCATTCGGAACTTCACAAGCATTGTGTTGCCTGTCCGAAGCTCCGAATGTTACGGCATACTACCGATGATTCTACCACAAATAATAATGATTTACAACACGGAAGTTTTGTGTTAGAATGTTAAGCAGACTTGATTTTGGAGTGATAAGCATGGAGAATACAGAAAAGAGAGACCGCGTGCTAAGTATGATTCAGCCGACATCCGTTCCGACGCTCGGCAACTACCTCGGTGCGCTTAAAAACTGGAAAGAAATGAGCTCGGACAACGACTGCATATTTGCCGTTGCGGATCTGCACGCCATAACGGTACGTCAGGAGCCGTCAAAGCTCAGAAAGCAGTCGCTTGAGATGTACGCGCTTATGATAGCTCTCGGACTCGATCCGGAGAAAAACATAATTTTCGTTCAGTCACACGTTCCGCAGCACAGCCAGCTCGGCTGGATACTCAACTGCTACACCCAGTTCGGAGAGGCGGCAAGAATGACTCAGTTCAAGGACAAATCGGCAAAGCACGCCGACAATGTCAACGTCGGACTTTTCGCTTACCCGACACTTATGGCGGCGGACATACTTCTCTATCAGGCGGACTATGTTCCCGTCGGCGTCGATCAGAAGCAGCACCTTGAAATTACGCGCGACATTGCGGAGCGTTTCAACGGAATTTACAGCCCGACATTTACAATACCGAAGCCGTACATCGGAAAGACGGGTGCCAAGGTAATGTCACTCCAGGATCCGACCAAGAAAATGTCAAAATCGGACACAAACCCGAAAGCTTCGGTTTACGTTCTTGACGCCCCGGACACTATCGTTAAGAAATTCAAGTCCGCAGTCACGGACTCCGAAGCAAGGGTCAGATACGCCGAGGGCAAGGACGGAATCAATAACCTTATGGGTATCTATTCCTGCTGCACCGGTAAGAGCTTCGACGAGATTGAAGCCGAGTTTGACGGCAAGGGCTACGGCGATTTCAAGCTTGCCGTTGCCGAAAGCGTTATCGCCGACGTAAAGCCCGTTCAGGACAAATTCGCCGAGATAATGAAAGACAAAGCTTATGTTGAGCAATGTGCCAAGGAGGGCGCGCAGAAAGCCTCGTACATTGCGAACAAGACACTGACCAAGGTTATGAAAAAGGTCGGTTTCTGGCAGGTATAAAAACAAAACGAGCCGTCTCCGTTTAGCCGAAAAGCTAAATGAGAGACAGCTCTATTTTTATATGCTTACCACATATTATCGGAATTTTCGCAGAACGCAACCATATCGTGTATTTCGAGAACCGTTCCGTTGTCGAGCGTAACCCTTCCGTTCCATTTGCCGAAAACCTGATGGCAAATATTACCGATGAAAATCACACGCGACTTTGTGTAATTGTCATAGAACGGCGTCATCGTCATTTCAAATCTTCCGTCCGACGAGGTGAACACCCACGGCTTCATCCAGTCGTTCTCGTCCTTTGTCAGGTATATTTCGCCGAGCTTATGCGCCTTGCCGTTGTAGAACAGCGTGTTTTCCGTTGCGGCACTCATATCGCCGAAGCCCCAGCCGATTTCAAAGCCGAAAATGTCTCCGTTCTCAAGCTGCGTGCTGCCGTTACCCCAGTACCAGTTCGTGTGATACGGCCAAACTCCGCGGCCCCAGTCGAGCACGCAGAACGAATCCGACGGGTCAAAGGTGACTGTCATATTGCCGATTTTAACCGTTCCCGTCACCGGCATACAGTTCACTTTCTGATTATAATAGAATTGCTTGCTGTCCCTGTCGCCGAACGGCAAAGCCATTGCCAGATATTCGTGGTTCGGGAACATATCCATCGAAAGGTCAACCGTAAACGGTTTAAGCCCCGTGCGTCCGCTGAACCGAATCGTCCTCTTCGTCTGTGTAACGTCAATGTCCAGGTTAAAGCCGCGGCGGTGCCTTGAAACCTTCTGCGGAGTCATCGCGTCGTCGGAAATACCGAATCTTCCGAATGTCAAAAGCTGAAGCGAAACCGCACTGTAGCTTTTTCCCGTTTCCATATCGAAGAGAGTTACGTTCGCCGCTCCTCCGAGTGAAATGTCAGCCATAGTCACCTGAAGAACATAGCGGCTGTTTGATACCTGATAAAAATCCCACTCCTTGATGCGCGTGGGGTTTGCTTTTATCGCACTTCTGTCATACTGATAAAGATTGCTGAAGCAATAGCCCGGCTGAGTGAGGCTTCCGTCCTCCCTGAGCAGCGGAGTGGGCTCCGTTATCCTCACCTGTCCCGTTTCGTCGAGTGCCGATGTGTAAAAAAGTGTACTCATAGCGATAATTACCGTCAGAAAAAATGAAGTTAACCTGATAACTTTGTTTCTCATCTGACATCCTCCTTCAATAATTCCTTACCCTGTTTGCCTGTTATGTGTTCGATATTTATCTTTATCATACAGAGAATGCCGAACTCCCTTTCAACCTCGGCGGGGATTTTGTCGAGAAAATCCGGGCAATATTTTTCCGCGAACGCGGTCACGGCTGTTCGCATTTCCTTTTCGTCCGTTACAATCTCCGCCTTGCCGAAAACAACGACATCCCTGAAAAGTGTCGTGAACCTTTCCTGACAAATATCGTCGCGGTCAACAACGCAGAACGAAACCTTCGGCTCTTTTCCGATCGCGTCAAGCTTGTGTCCCTTTTTGGCACAATGGAGATAAATGCTTTCTCCGTCGAAGTAATAGTTTATCGGAACGGTATAGGGATAACCGCCGTCGCCGACCACGGCAAGCACTCCGGTTTTGCCGCGCTCCAGTATGTGTCGGCACTCCTCCGCGCTCAGCTGCTGTCTGCGTCTCCTCATCTCTCTGAACAAAATTAACACCGCCTTAGATCTTATTTCTTATCTCACTCATAATCTGTCCTATGCTGCTGCGGAAAACAAGCTCCGCCCTTGCGTCGTAGTCCGTGCTTCCCCTGTTTATCAGCACAATATGCTCACCGCCGAAGCAGCGAAGATATGCCGCCGCAGGATACACCGCAAGCGATGTTCCGCCGATGATGAGCAGCTGCGCCTCGGAAATCTCGGATATCGCCCTGCCGACCGTGCGCTCATTCAGCGGCTCCTCGTAAAGCACCACATCGGGGCGCACAAGTCCGCCGCATTTTTCGCAGTAAGGCACTTTGCCCCTCAGGGCTTTCAGCTTGTCCGTATCATAAGCCGCTCCGCACTCCATGCAGTAATGCCTGTCGGTTGTGCCGTGAAGCTCAATGACGTTTCTGCTTCCTGCTTTTTGATGCAGACCGTCTATATTCTGCGTTATTACCGACGAAAGCTTGCCTTTTTTCTCTGCCTCGGCAAGCACAATATGCGCCGGATTCGGTTCGGCGACCGTTTCAAGAAAATATTTGTAATAGAAATCATAAAAAATCTTCGGATTCGCAACAAAAAAGCTGTGGCTGAGAATCGTCTCGGGTGAAACGCCGTATTCGCAGACGGTGTTATACAGTCCGTCCTCGCTGCGGTAATCCTTGACGCCGCTCTCCGTGGAAACTCCCGCTCCGCCGAAGAAAACCGTTTTCTTTGAGGTGTTGATAAGCTCCGCCAGTTTTTCAATCATTTCGTTATCCGTGAAAATCACCGCCCCGCAAATTTATTTAAGGTAATACCGTACAATTTGGGTCGTGCGCCTCAATTTGTGCGCTGTTGCCTTAACCGAATTATAGCATAAGTGTAAAAAAATATCAAACATATTGAGATTTTTAAATAAATGGTTTATAATAAGCTGAAAGTTTATATCCCTGATTTTATTTCGAAAGGGGGATTTTCGTGAGCAATGAAAAGTTGAACAACAAATTTCATTGGGGCTTTGCTCTTGTTCTCGTAACGATATTCCAAGTCCTTACGGGAACCGTCGCAATAACCGGCGACGGCTTCAACGCAACGCTCATGGCGGTTTATGCCGGTTACATAATCCTTGAATGGGTATATTTTATAATTGCCTCTACCTTTTGCGGACAGAATAATTTTGAGCTTGAGCTTATAGGCTTTCTGTTCTCCGGAATAGGAATAACCAACGTTGCGACGGTCTATGACGGTTATGCGGTCAAGCAGGCTGTTGCCGTCGTGCTCGGTCTTTGCGTATTCATTGTCCTGCTGGTTATAATGAGGCGGACGGACATTGTTATGAAGCTCAGAATGCCCGTTGCTTTCGGTGCCGTGGGACTGCTGGTAGTTAATCTTGCACTTGCAAAATACACCAACGGAGCCTTAAACTGGATAACCGTCGGAGGAATTTCGATTCAGCCGTCCGAATTTGTAAAAATTGCATTTATCTTTGTAGGCGCGGCGTCGCTGGACAAGCTTCAGAGTGCACGAAGCCTTACCAAGTACCTCATCTTTTCATTCGGCTGTGTCGGCGCCCTGTTCCTGATGAAGGACTTTGGTACCGCGCTCATTTTCTTCTTCACATTCTTAATTATCGCTTTTATGCGCTCTGGCGACGTCAGAACAATCGCTCTCGTTTGTGTTGCCGCCGTTCTCGGTGCGCTGATGATAATTTACTTCAAGCCCCATGTTGCCGCCAGATTCCAAACGTACAGGCATATCTGGGACTACATCAACGACGCAGGTATGCAGCAGACGAGAACGCTCATCTATTCGGCGAGCGGCGGACTCCTCGGTCTCGGTATCGGCAAGGGTCTTTTGCGTGACGTTGTTTTCGCTTCTACCGATCTTGCTTTCGGTATGATTTGTGAGGAATGGGGTATGCTCATCGGTCTGATGATAGTTATGGCTTATGCCTTCATACTCCTTTATGCAATCAAGGTTGCGCGAACCACACGCTCGGCATTTTACGCAATAACGGCCTGTGCAGCGGCAGGACTTCTGCTGTTTCAGGCGAGCCTCAACATCTTCGGCGTTACGGATCTTCTTCCGTTCACGGGCGTTACGCTCCCCCTTATCAGCCGAGGCGGTTCAAGCATTATTTCCTCGTGGGGTATGCTCGCTTTGATAAAATCGGCGGATATCAGAACCTATCCTAAGCTTTCGCAGACGATTCTCCCCGACCATCCGCTTTATCCTCCGAATATTATGATCGGAAAACGCGGAAAACGTCAGGTATACGTTCCGCCGGTAATCAACAGCTCCGTCAGGGCGAAGAGCTCATCGGCAGACATTCCCGTCAGCCGCAAAAAAACGGCTTCCCCGCAGAGCCGAAACGATATCCCCGTTTCCAGGAAAAAGCCTGCGGCAAAGGATATTCCCGTCAGCAGGAGCAGAACACAGGCTTCGCAGAGGGATATACCGATCAGCAGAAAAAATAACAGCGGGAGGACGAAGAGATGAGAAACACCACAAGACGCGCTTTCGTCCTTTACATTGTTTTGATTGCTTTCTTCGCCGGTCTCGGATATATGATGTACGGATTCTTTATCCACGGCTCGGAATGGACCTCCAACCTTGCCAATCAGCACATTTACAAGAACGGTGAAATTGCAAGCGCGGGAACGATCTTCGACCGAAACGGCGTAAAGCTCGTATACAGCGAGGACGGTGTCCGTGTTTACAATGACAACAAAACCGTGCGAAAGGCAACTCTTCACGCGGTCGGCGACAACTCGTCATTCATTGCAACGGGAGTTCAGTATGTTTACAGCGCAAAGCTTTCGGGCTACGACTTTGTAAACGGCGTTTACAATCTGAAAAAATACAACCGCGGCAACGATATCAACCTTACGCTTGACGCCGATATATGCAAGACTGCTTATGAGGCAATGGACGGAAGGAAGGGAACAATAGCCGTATACAACTACAAGACAGGGGCTCTCGTCTGCATGGTATCCACACCGACTTACGATCCCCAAAACAAGCCGGATGACATTGACGAAAGCAGCGACGAATATGAGGGCGTATACCTCAACCGATTTGTTTCCGGACTTTACACGCCCGGTTCGATATTCAAGGTGGTCACGGCAATAAGTGCGATTGAAAACATCCCGGACATTTACTCTCAGACCTTTGAATGTACGGGCGAATACCAAACCGGCGACGGAAAAATCATTTGTAACGATGTCCACGGAACAGTTGATTTCGAAGAGGCTCTGAACCACTCGTGCAACTCGGCATTCGCCCAAATTGCGCTTGAGCTCGGTCAGGAAAAGCTTATGCAGACTGCGGGTGAGCTCGGCTTCAACACCAAGGAGGATATGAATCAAATAACCGTGTCCAAGAGCACCTTTGACGTAAGCAAAGCAAGCAAGACAGACCTCGGCTGGGCAGGCATCGGTCAGTATACGACGATGGTAAATCCCTACCACATACTGACGATAATGGGTGCAATCGCCAACAACGGAGCTGCCACGAAGCCGTACTTTGTCGAGAATATGGTTTATCCGAACGGCAAAACCGAAGCAATCGGAAAAACGGAGGTCAACAAGACCGTAAAGATAACTCCTGAGATTGCGTCGCAGATGAAAAAGCTTCTCCGCTCCAATGTTGTCAATTATTATTCGGACTCGACCTTCCCCGGACTTCAGATGTGCGGCAAGACCGGAACCGCTGAGGTTGAGGGCGGCTCGCACGCGTGGTTTGTCGGCTTCTCACAGCGCGAGGACTGTCCCTATGCGGTGGTCTGCGTCGTTGAAAAATCGGGATCGGGACTCTCGGTTGCCGGCGAGGTCGTCAATGAAGTAATGCAGGAAGTTTGCGGTTAATACAATATCTTGTGATTTGAAAAACAAAATTCACTAAAACAAAAATTTTTCTCCGTAAATTTTATTAAAATATGCTTATTTTTCCAAACAGGAATTATAAAAATAAATCTTGTGATATTATAAGAAAAACGGAGTGTTATCGTAACATTCCGAAAAAATTTCAAAGGAGAGATTTCTACTATGAAAAAATTTTTAGCAATCCTTCTTTCGGTTATTATGCTCTTCACGCTCGGCATCGCTGCTTTTGCAGAGGGCGAGGAAGCGGCAGAGATGCCCGATAACTGGGGTAAGGAGCCGGGTAAAATCGTTGTTTCAATCGACAATACCTATGTTGAGGCAGGTCAGACATATTCTATTCCTGTCAGAGTAAAGGCGGACTACGCTGCGAACGTTTCCGAGAACGCCAAGGAGTTCTACCTTGCGCTCAGCGGAATCAACCTTTCAGGTGAGCTCGCAAACAATGCCGCAATCACCGATATCAGAGTTGCCGACGGCTACACAGCCATCAAGACTGACATTGACGAAGGCTATCTTGCTTTCTCAACAACAGACCTCAGCATCCTCAGCACAAGCGATGAGGGCGTTATCGTAGGTTATGTGGATCTTGTTGTTGACGAGGCTCTTCCTGTTGAGTACAACAAGGATCTCGGTACAATCTCCGCATTTGCTTACTATGATTTCAGCGAAGACTTCTATGAGGTAAACGAGAACATCTACGGCACAGCAGGTATCCTCAACGAGGACGGCAGCTTCGACGTTATCGAGTACTCCGAGAGCGATGATGACCTTCTCCTCATCAACGGTTCTTCTCTTTTCCACACCAAGAAGCCTTACACTTGGAAAGACAAGCTCACGGATTGGGCAAAGCTTCAGGGTTCAACAATCCTCGGATTCTTCATCACAGTCCTTACAGCTCTTAAATCCCTTATCGAGCAGGCATAAGTGAATTGAACAGTCGTTTCTGTCGGCTTTAGCGCAGACAGAAAACAAAACAACAATAAAAGCTATAATACACATTTCGGTTGACTTCAGGACATTGAATGTGAATTATAGCTTTTCTTTTTATGTTTGTTGTACCTCCGCACCAAAGGTAAAATGCAGAACAGCAATTCCGCCGCACAGATTGATCCGGTTTGTACACAGCCGATTATTTTAAGGCAACACCGCGCAATTGAGATGTACGGTGTTGCCTTAAAATATACAAAAATTACTATTGACAAAATGAACAAATGTTCGCTATAATTAAGTTAATGCCGCGGGAGGCAGAGGATAAAATGGTAATTTTTGATTTAGATGTTGTAAAACAACAAATTTTCGGCGCGGAAAAGGTTGCACTCGCCGCCAACGCGAACAAAACGATTTTCCTGCGTTTTCATTTTGACGGAAGCTGGCGGATTCTTGATTCCAGAGCGGCGATATTCAGAACGGCGGATAATAAATTCTACATTATCGAAGCCAAGCATTGCTCGGTTCAGGTTCCGTGGGAGGTGCTGACGCGTGACAGTGATGTCGAGCTTTCCGTTGTCGGCTTTGACGGTTCTGCCGTGCTCACCACGGGCAAGGTCAGTCTGCCCGTCACGTCGTCGCTTTTGCCTGAGGACTGCAAGACCCTCTCCCCGTCCGAAACGCTCTTTGACCGTTTTCGCAGTGAGTGTACGGAAGAGGTTTACAAAAGTGTCAAGGACGAAGCCGAAGCAACGAAACGCTCTTACGAGGAGAAGATCGCCGAGCTCGGTGCAAAAATCAACAATGCAAACGAGAACACCGCAAGCATCGAAAAACAAAAGAATGACGAAATTGAAAAACTGAAGCAGGACAACGCCGTACAGGTGAACAGTCTCAACCGTGAGCTTGCGGAAGCAAGGTCGCAGCTTGCCGCGATGACGGTCAAGGCGGACAAGTGGGATCTGATTGACAATGCCGTTTCGGGAAAGGTGCTTTCGACCTCCACGCTTTGGTCAGGCGGCTCAACGGAATATCGGCTTCCGTTTCTCAATACTCAAAACGTTATGTCTTTCTCCGCCGATGATTTTGACCTCTATGTCAGTGAAATCGGTCTCAGTCTTGCTTCGGCAATGTCATTTGACCAGATTTTTCAGAAGCATCAACGGCTTAAAAAGGCTGAGCTTGCCGACACCGAATATTGCTTTTCCTTTGAAGAGGTTTTCAGTGCCTGCACCTCGCTGCGCGAGGTAAAAATCGGCGACCTCACCATTTGCGAGAACATAAGCCGTGCATTTTTTAACGATACCTCGCTGGAACAGGTCACGCTGGGCTACAACGAGTCGATTCAAAACTTTTCGCAGGCTTTTTACGGCTGCAAGGCACTGCGTGAAATCAACGGAGAGCTTAATTTTATCGTCGCAAGTGACAATGTCGATATGTTCACCAAGTGCTCAAGCCTTGAAACGGTGAGCTTTACGCCCGAAACAGTCCGTATGGATATGAGCCTCCAGGACTGCGTCGCACTCTCCAAGGAAAGTATGATGAGCCTTTTCAACAGTCTGTGTAATGACGTTAAAAAGACTGTCCGAGTCTCGAAATACGCCTTTGATAACAATTTTCCGACCGACGCGGAAAAGGACGAGGTAACGAAGCTGGTCACAAAAACAAAGGGTTGGAAGCTTATTACGGAATAAACAATCATATTTGTCCCGAAAGGTTCATATAATCCATTGAAATAAAAAAGAGAGGTTGATTATATGAGCATTGAACTGACAACTGCCGAAACCGGCTGTGTTGAAATCCTTTACGATAGCTTTGCCGAGCAGGGAATTGACTGTGATATCACTCTTCCCGACTACTGCCCCGATATTATGCGAATACTCAAGTGCAGCGTTGTAAACAGCATCACAAATTCCAAAATATCGGGCGATCGGGCAAGCGTTGAAGGCAGCGCAAAAATCCGCATTGTTTATGCGGACGAAAAAAACAGTATCTGCTGTTACGAACAGGACTATCCTTTCTCGAAATATGCCGAGCTTCCGACCGCCTTTGACGGAGCCGTGCTCAGCGCAAGCATCAAGACGGAATACGCAAACTGCCGAGCCGTCAGCAAGAAGCGAATCGACATTCACGGTGTTATAAGCATCCGTTTCCGCATACTCGGACTCGGTCAAAATTCCGTCATAACCGACGCCGAGGGTGACGGCATCCAGCTCAGAAAAAAAGAAATCCGCACAGACGACGCCGTTGCCCTTGTTTCAAAAAAATTTCAGCTCTCGGAGACGGAGTCCATCGGCGACGGCAAGCCCGAAATCGGCAAAATCATTTACGCTTCGGCTGTTCCCGTGCTTTCCGAGACAAAGATAATTAAGGGCAAGATTTTGCTCAAGGGCGACATCGCAATGAAAATAATCTACTGCGCCGAGGGGCGCGAAAACGAAAGCGTAACGGTCAGCTATAACCTGCCGTTCAATGAAATTGTTGAAGCGGAAAGGGTTACCGACGACTGTATGGTGAACGCCGTTTTCCACACAGATCAGGTGCAGGCTGAGCCGAAAACCGACAACGACGGCGAATATAAATATCTCAACCTCGGCTGTGACATCAGCGTTTTGGTCACGGCGTACAAAAATGTTCCCGTCTGCGTGATAACCGACGCTTATTCGACCCAAAACGAAATCGACGCAAAATACAAAACGATGTCGTTCACACGGACGGTTCAGAACCTCAGTGACAGCTTCGTCTGCCGTGAGACGCTTGACCTTTCCTCAATGGAGCCGAAACGGATTTTTGCCGTGACCGCCGCCGCGCCTGAGGCGAAATGCTGCTTCAACGGCGATAAAATGACGCTGAAAGGAAAGCTTCCGGTCAAGCTCATTCTTATCGACTGCGAGGGCACGCCCGTTTTCTGCGAAAGGGAAGCCGAGTTTGATTATTCACGCTCCGTTGACGCGGAGAGCGACGAGCTCAGATGCGAGCCGCAGGTGTCGGTCGGCGGATTCAGCTGTTCCCTGTCCGGCGACGGCAAAGCCGAGTTCAAGGCGGAAGTAAACATCAATGCACAGATCACACAAACGCAGGAATGCCGAACGCTTGTCAGCCTGAGAACCGCCGAAAACTCCGAGAGAAAGAAAAGACGTTCTTCTCTTGTCGTCTGTTTCTGCAGCGGAGGAGAAAAGATTTGGGACATCGCAAGAAAGTATAACACGACGGTTGAAGAAATTATGAGCGAAAACGAACTGACCTCGGACGAGATTGGCGAAAAGATGATGCTGATGATTCCCGTCAAATAATGTCTTCGGGGCTGTCGCATTCAGATGCAGGAAACGCTTTCTGCGCTAAATGCGGCAGCCCTATTGAATTTTATCCGCTTAAATGGTATACTGAAAACAATTCAAGAGAGGATGTGCTATCTATGGGATTAAAAAATATTGACAAAAGCGCGGAGCAGAAGGGCTCCGGAGTAATGACCCTCTGGCAGTTTGTCAAGTTCATCGTGGTCAGCCTGCTCGCCTGCATCGTGCAGTTCGGTTCACTGAACATTATACTTCTTCTGCCGCAGATTAAGGAGATCATGGACACCGATTTCACCTGGTTCGTCTTCAGCTATGTCGGCGAGGGAAACGGTCTGGGCTACTTCATTGCGTTCAACACGGCAAACATTCTCGCTCAGATTGTCGCGTTCTTTGTCAACCGTGAAAAAACGTTCGGCTCCTCAAGCAACATTGCAATCACCCTGCCGATTTACATCGTTTTCACCGTCGCATTGATTTGCTTCTCTGCCTGGTTTGCTCCGACGGTTCAGACATGGCTTATCGCAAAGGGCGTTTCCGCACAGCTTTCCGCCAACATTTCCACAATGGCTTGCTCGGCAATCCAGTTCTTCATCTATTTTCCGGTAGATAAAATTCTCTTCCGCAAGAAAAAGGAAGAAAAATAAGCTATGTTTTTCAGACAGATTTTTGACATAAGTGTCGCCGAACCGCTTAACGTGCGCTCGGTCAAAAGCAAGAAATACAGAATCGCCCTGCAAATTCTGAGTGTCGCGGCGATGCTTTTGATGCTCGGAATGCAGGTTTATACCGTTCGGAATCATTATCTCCTGCTTGCGTCGGACTCGTTCCGCTACAACGACCTTGCCTGGAACGCATACAAAGCAGGTACCTGGTATCCGTCCGAAATCAATCTCTGCGACAGCTACATTTTCGGCAACGGACTTGTCAACCTGTTCATTGTGCTGATAAAGCTGACGGGCTCAATCGAAATAATCAAATACATAAATATCGTTTTCACCTACGTCATACTTTTTTCGTGCGTATACATCATCAGAAATATTCTCGGCAAAACGGAAACAGAGTATTGGTTCACAACTCTATACTGCCTGTTCGGAACATTTTGGGGCGAGGTTCTTCAGCCGCGCACAGAGCTTCCGTTTATGGCTCTCGCATTCACGTCGCTTGCCCTTATAATGTCGGGCAAAGCCGTCGCCTGCGCCGCTGCCGGAGTATTGCTCGTCCTTGCAAACTGGACGAGACCGCTCGGTTCCGTTTTCTTTGTCACGACCATCTGGCTTCTCATCAATCAAAGGGCAAGGCTCAAAAAATATCTCTGCTTTGTGCTTTGTGCGGCGGCAACAGTCGGAGTAATCGGTTGTGCCGCTTACATTCAAAGCGGTCGTTTTGTCTATCAAGCCACGACGGGCGGCTATAACCTCATAATGGGCGCAAATGACCTTGCCGACGGCACCTCCAACTATGATGTTTTCAACAAGGAGGGACAGGCAGGCTACCTGACTTATGACGAGAAAGCCACAATGACATACGAGGAGCAGGACAGCTTCTACAAATCTGCGGCGTTTGATTGGATAAAGAAAAATCCCGGCAAATATCTCGCTCTTATGCCGAAAAAGCTTTTCACAACTCTCTACTCGGAGGGCTACTCACTCGGCACATACTATGACGACGTGTCACAAGGAAGCGGAAGTGCCTTCTACAAAGGACTTTTTGCAAGACTCACAGGGCAATCCGACGAAAAAATATCATCGGCTGACATCATTGTACTTTGGACGCAGGGAATTTATATGATTACCCTTGTCTCGGCGTTTGCGTGCGTCATTTACTTGATTGTCAAGCGTCGAATCGCCACGCTGATGCCTTTTGTTTTTGCCGTTGCGGGAACGGTCGGAGTCACGATGCTCCTCGTCGGCGGATCGCGATATCACTTCCCCGTCCTGCCCCTGTTCATTATGGCGGCGGCTATACTGTTTCAGTCGATTTCCTGTTCTTTATCCGAGAGGAAAAGCAGGCGAAATTTATAGATTTTTTACAAAAAGTAATTGTAATTTATTCTGCGCTGTGATAGAATGAATAAAAATGATCCTTGGGAGGGTTAATAATGAGTTTTCCTGTTGCATTACAGCTTTATTCCGTCCGCGACGCTATGGCTGAAGATTTTACAGGTACAATTAAAAAAGTAAAAGAAATGGGCTATGACGGTGTGGAGTTCGCCGGACTCTTCGGTCATTCGGCAAGCGAAGTCAAGGCAATCTGCGATGAGGTAGGTGTTGAACCGATATCGGCACACGTTCCCTACGACGAGCTTAACGCCGATCCCGAAAAGACCGTTGCAACATACGCCGAAATCGGCTGCAAATACATTGCCATTCCATACGCCGTTGAAGAGAGACGCCCCGGGGCGAAGCTGTTTGACGACACCGTTGACGGAATCAGACGTTTTGCAAAAATCGGCAAAAAATACGGAATAACATTCCTTTATCACAATCACGATTTTGAGTTTAAGAAGGTCGGCGATGTTTACGGACTTGATCTTCTTTATTCAACACTCACTCCGGACGAGCTTCAGACCGAGCTTGACACCTGTTGGGTCAATGTCGGCGGAGAAGATCCTGCGAAGTATGTCGAAAAATATTCGGGCAGAGCTCCCGTCGTTCACCTCAAGGACTTCTATATGAGCGGAAAGGGCAAGCCGACAAAGCTCTATCAGCTTATCGGCATTGACGACGGTGCTCAGGACGCAGAAGAGGAAGAGGCTTTCGGCTTCCGTCCCTGCGGCTACGGCGTTCAGAAGTTCCCCGAAATTCTCGACGCCTGCAAAAAGGCAGGCACCTCATGGGTTGTTGTTGAGCAGGATCAGCCCGCTCTTGACAAGACTCCGCTTGAGTGTGCAAAGATGAGCATTGATTACATTAAAGAAATTAACAAATAAAGGAGATTGATTATGTCTGACGCAGTATTGAACCAGTTTACACAGACGGTTGAAGAGGAGAAATCTTCCACCGGCAGAAGATTCAAGGTGGGTATTATCGGCACCGGTTGGATCGCGGAGGCTCACATTGAGAGCTATCTCGATATGGACGATGTTGATATTGTTGCCATGGCTGACCTCATTCCGGGTAAGGCTGAGAAATTCGCAAAGAGATACAACAAGGACGGACGCCTTGACAATGTACACTTTTACAAAAATCACGAGGAGCTTATCGACAATGAGCCCGACCTCGATGCAGTAAGCGTTTGCACCTACAATATGACCCATGCCGAGTGTACGATTTATTCACTCAAGCACGGTGTAAATGTTCTTCTTGAAAAGCCGATGTGCGTTACTACCGAGGAGGCAGTTGAAATCTGCCGTGCCGAAAAGGAAAGCGGAAAGCTTCTTTCCATCGGATTCCAGCCTCGCGGCGACGAGAATATGAAGATGGTCAAGAAGATTGTTGAGTCGGGCGAGCTCGGCAAGATTTACTACATACAGACAGGCGGCGGACGCCGTCGCGGTATTCCGAACAGCACATTCATTGAGAAAAAGACAGCGGGTATCGGCGCAATGGGCGATATCGGATGCTATTCTCTCGACGTTGTCCTCAACGCTATCGGCTACCCGAAGCCCCTGACCGTTACAGGCTACACATCCAATTTCTTCGGAACAAATCCGAAGTACAACAACCCTGCCGATGCGGCAAGATTCAATGTTGAAGACTTTGCGGCAGCGTTTGTACGCCTTGATGGCGGAATCGTTCTCGACTTCCGTATTGCATGGGCTATGCATCCCGACACACCGGGTGACACAATCATCTTCGGTACAGAGGGTGCTCTCAGAATCCCGTCAACCGACTGCTGGAACGGCGAGATGTCGGGACCGATGACGATTTATCACGACGTTGCAGGCGAGCAGGTTCAGACTGTTGTTCCCCTACTTGAGAACAAGGGCAAGGGTCTCTTCTACAAGAAGTGCCGTTCGTTCCTTGACGCAATCGCAAACGGTGATTCGGCTCCGATCCCCTCAAGCCAGATTCTCTACAATCAGGCTATCATCGACCATATTGTTAAGTCCGCAGAGCTTGGCAAAGAGGTTGAGGTTGTTATTCCCGAAATATAATCAAATATTGAAGCTTCAAAGGGTTTGCGCCGTCGGTGCAGACCCTTTTGGTTTTTTCGTCATTACCGACAAAAATAAATCCGATTTTTTTACATACAATCTCCCTGTGCAAGTTGCCTTTTATTTGCTTTTTTGATAAAATGAGTTTA
Organism: Eggerthellaceae bacterium; assembly: GCA_963616775.1. Classification (GTDB taxonomy): domain Bacteria; phylum Bacillota; class Clostridia; order Oscillospirales; family Acutalibacteraceae; genus CAG-488. The sequence continues at coordinate 16,023 of CAVELL010000055.1, forward strand.
TAAAGATGTATTGGAGTGATCGTTGTGAATGAAATAAGAACCGAACGCAAGGGCGACATCATCAAGTGCGAATACACCGTCAGCGGCGGAATCGCAGGCGGGGCATACTCCCTGAGGGTTTCCGCAAGCGGCGACTGCGCCGAGCTGGTCGTTTCAAATGTTGTCAATCAGGCAACCTTTGACCGCGAACGGTATTATGACGTTGACAGCGATGTTTTTGACGGAATTGCAAGGATCGTTGACAGATACCGTATGCTGCGCTGGTCGCTTCGCGCCGCTACCCCCGTGTTGGTAAATGATGAGGAAATCACCACGATTAGGATAGTTGTGTTCGGCGATGAACCGACGGCATATAAAATATCCAGCAAACAGCTCCTCCCCGCCAACGCGATGAAAGCTTTTAACGAAATACGCAAATGCATTGAAAGCTATATCCCCGAATAAAGAATAAATCCCTCCGAAGCTTTGATGTCTCGGAGGGATTTAATCTGTAAAAAACTATCGGTTCTTTGAATAAATGTTTAGTTAATTTTCTGCCGACTTTGCGGCACGTTACGGGCATCATGATAGACTTTAGATTGTAGATTGTAGACCTGCGATAAATTAAAAACAGCATTTTCCCGTAACATCAACTAAAATCCGGCATCTAACATCTGCCTTCCCTTGAAGCAAGCAAGGGGCTGTGTCGCATGCCGCGAGGACACCGCAGTAAAAGAAAACCCCGAAAGAGCGAATCTTTCGAGGTTTGATAACAAGATAAGAATTTATCTCTTGGAGAACTGTCGCAGCGTTAAGAAAACAGTCCGGTGGACTGTTTTTAGTCTGCGACCGCAGCGGCTGTGCCGCGAGGACACCGCAGTTATAAAAAAACAAAGTCCGAAAGCATTGCTTCCGAACTTTGAAAAATTTTGAATTTTTATCTCTTTGAGAACTGCGGTGCGCGACGAGCGCCTTTGAGACCGTATTTCTTTCTTTCCTTCATTCTCGGATCACGAGTGAGGAAGCCTGCCTTCTTGAGAGCTGAACGAAGTGACTCGTCATACTGAAGAAGAGCTCTTGAAAGACCGTGACGGATAGCACCTGCCTGACCCGTAACGCCGCCGCCGTTTACACGGCAAACGATGTCGAACTTCTCGGTTGTGCCTGTAAGCTCGAGAGGCTGACGGACGATAAGCTTGAGTGTCTCAAGACCGAAATAATCATCAATGTCTCTGTCGTTGATGGTTACCTTACCTGTACCTGCATAAACGCGGACACGGGCTACTGATTTCTTTCTGCGACCTGTACCGTAGAAATAAGGATTAGAATCGTACATTATTGTTGCCTCCCTTCATTAAAATGCCCACTCTTCGGGCTTCTGTGCGGCATGCTTGTGATCTGCGCCTGCATATACACGAAGTCTTGTGAGTGCTTCACGACCGATTGTTGTGTCGGGGATCATACCCTTGACAGCCTTCTCAACAGCGAAAGTCGGCTTTGTACGCATAAGAGTGCTGTACTTAACCTTCTTCATATTGCCGATGTAGCCGGTGTGATGATAATACATTTTCTGATCGAGCTTGTTGCCGGTGAGAACAACCTTCTCAGCATTGATTATGATAACGTGATCACCGCAATCTGCATGAGGAGCAAACTGGGGCTTATGCTTACCGCGAAGAAGAACCGCAGCCTCAGCCGCAACACGACCGAGCGGCTTTCCCGCTGCGTCAAGCACATACCACTTGCGGACGATGTCGCCCGACTTAGGCATATAAGTTGACATAAACTTACCTCCAAATATTTTTTACTGCCCGAATATATTATCACAAGCCCCGATTTAAGTCAAGACCTTTTTCTCAATTTTTTAATTTAACTTTCGCAATCTCCGTTTTACTCGTTTTTTCTTTGTTTTTCATATCATTATCTCGTCTTTAATTTATATAAAATTTTTCAAAAATTTTATAAATTTCGTTTATTGACGAAAAAATCAAATCGAATTATAATATTACATAGAAACCGAGGGTTCATTTACCTTTAAAAAGGAGCGATATATATGAGAATAATTACCGTAAGCCGTGAGTTCGGAAGCGGCGGGCGTGAGATTGCCAAAAGACTTTCCGACGCGCTCGGAATCGCATACTATGACAGCGAGATCATTACCGAAATTGCTAAACGTGCGGATCTCGACGAAAACTATGTCGCCAATTCGCTTGAAAAAGGGATTCAGCCGACCGTGCAGATTCACTTTGCGTGTGCGTTTTCGCACATTGCCGCTCCCGACCCGACAGTCAAGCTTCTCGCCGCTCAGCATAATATAATAAATGAGATAGCGGAAAAGGGCGACTGCATAATTGTCGGCAGAGCCGCTGACGTGCTGCTTGAAAAGTACGAGCCGTTTCGCATTTTTGTGTACGCCGATATGGAATCAAAGGTCGCACGATGCCGAAAGCGCGCAGCAGACGGTTCAAAACTCACCGACAAGGAAATTGTCAAAAAAATTAAGCAAATTGACAAGGGCCGAGCCTCAGGCTACAATATGATTTCCTCAACCGACTGGGGCGATAAGCGCGGATACGACCTTTGCGTGAACACCACAAACGCAAGCATCAAGGAAATTACTCCGCTGATTGCCGAATACGCAAAGCAGTGGTTCAAGCATAAAGAGGACGGAGAAAAATAAAAAATTTTGTGTTTTGAAAAATAAAAAAATTTGTTTTTTCTATTGACAACCGAAAAAATCGGTAGTATAATGCGTCTAAACCGATGAGAAAGAGTGAGTAGATCTTAACCCTATTCTCCAAGAGAGCCGCAGGCGGTGGGATTGCGGCAGAAAAAGATTTGATTGAATGGACTTTCGAGGGCGAGCGGAAACAAAGCTAAGCTTTGGAGTATGTGAGACGGAGGCGACTCTCCGTAAACAAAGGTCAGCGTATGAAAGTACGTTAGAGTGGATGCGAAAGCGTCAAGCAGGGTGGCACCACAGGATATGATTTTATTCCTGTCCCGGCAAGAGATTGCAGGGACGGGATTTTTTTATTTTCACGGGAGGTTTTATTATGATTTTATTGACTAAGCTTTGGCGCAGGTGCGCCGATTAAGTATCTTAGTAACCACTAATTAAATCAGCGGTTACATAAACAAAGCAAAAAACATTATATTTAATTTCAGAAAGGTTGATATTATCATGAAAAAGTTTATTTCTCTTGCACTTTGTGCCGTACTCATTCTCGCAGCTTTTACCGCTTGCGGTACAACGTCAAAAAACAAAAGCACATACACAATCGGACTTTGCAACTACGCAAATGACGCTTCGCTCAACCAGATAGCCGAGAGCATCCAAGCTCAGCTTGCCGCTATCGGCAAGGAAAAGGGCGTTACATTCGACGTCAAGTATCAAAACAGCAACGCCGACAGCAATGTTCTCAATCAGATTGTTTCAAACTTCATTGCCGATGACGTTGACCTCATGGTCGGTATCGCCACTCCGGTTGCAATGGCTATGCAGAGCGCAACCGAGGGAAAGAACCTCCCCGTTGTATTCTCTGCGGTCAGCGATCCGCTTTCAAAGAAGCTTGTCAATTCGCTTGAAGCTCCGGGCGCAAACATCACGGGAACCTCCGATTACCTTGACACAAGCGCAATTATGGACATTATGTTCGAGACAAAGCCGAACATCAAAAAGGTCGGTCTCCTCTATGATGTCGGACAGGATTCTTCCGAAGCCGCAATCAAAGCCGCCAAGGAGTATCTTGATAAAAAGGGCATTGCTTATGTTGAAAAAACAGGCAAGACCGTTGATGAAATTTCACTCGCCGCTCAGGCTCTTGTCGCAGACAAGGTTGACGCAGTTTTCACTCCGACCGACAACTCGATCATGGTTGCAGAGCTTTCAATCTACGAAATCTTTGCGAAGGCAGGCATCCCCCACTTCACGGGTGCGGATTCATTCGCTCTTAACGGCGCATTCATGGGCTACGGTGTTGATTATGTTAATCTCGGAAAAGAAACCGCAAATATGGTTGCCGAGATTCTCCTTGACGGTAAAGCTCCGGCGGAGCTTGCTGTAAAGACATTTGACAACGGCACCGCAACAATCAACACAGATATATGCACACAGCTCGGTATGAGCTATGATGAAATTGCGGCGGCTATCGCTCCGCACTGCACAAAGGTTCAGCAGATCAAAACCGCCGAAAGCTTCGACGCACAGAAATAACTATTTGAAGGGGACTTAACTTATGTCACCGGGTTCTGTTTTAACACTCATCCAAACCGCATCCGAGCTCGGACTCATCAGCGCGCTCACCGTAATCGCGCTTTATCTGAGCTATTCAATGCTTAATGTATGCGACTTATCGACCGACGGCTGCTTCACTCTCGGAGCAACCGTCGGTGCGGTTGTAACATTATCGGGTCATCCGTTTCTCGCGCTTCCTGCGGCTATGGCGGCAGGTATTGCTTCGGGCTTCATCACCGCTTTTCTCCAGACAAAAATGGGCGTCAACAGCCTGCTGGCGGGTATTATCGTCAACACGGCTCTGTATTCAATCAACATTGCCGTCATGGGCAATTCGTCAATTCTCAATCTGAATCAAACCGACACGGTTTTCACCAAGGCTCTCGCTTTGCTCAGAAAAACTCCGTTCATGGAACAGTATAAGCTTATCGTCGCGCTGCTTGCGGTCATCATTATCGGTGTTCTGCTCGCCCTCTTCCTGAGGACGAAGCTCGGACTTGCGATTCGCGCAACGGGAAATAATCCCGATATGGTGCGTTCGTCGTCGATCAATCCCGTTTTCACAACGATCGTCGGACTTTGTATTGCGAACTCATTTACGGCTCTTTCCGGCTGTCTGCTTGCTCAGTCGCAGAAATCCGTCAACATCGACATCGGTACAGGTATGGTCACGATCGCGCTCGCTTCGCTGCTTATCGGCAATGTTTTCCTCGGCAAAAAGAGGATTCCCCTCCAGATTGTCGGAATGGTGCTCGGCGCATTCGTTTTCAGACTTGTTTACACCATCGCGCTCCGCTTTGATATGCCGGCATTTATGCTTAAATTTGTCTCCTCGGTCATCGTCGTGCTTGCAATTTCGATACCGTATCTCAAGACAGGGTTCCCTCTCTTAAAGCGCAGACTCGGTCAGCGTTTCGGAAGGAGGGCTGCGTAATGCTCAACATTTCAAACATTTCAATTACGTTCAACCCCGGAACTACCGACGCTAAAAAGGCTCTCAACAGCCTTTCGATCAAGGTCAACAACGGCGATTTCATCACGGTTATCGGCGCGAACGGAGCCGGTAAATCCACACTTTTCAATGCGATCGCAGGCACATTTATCGTTGACAGCGGCAGTATTGAGCTCAACGGAAAAAATATAACGCTCATGCCGGAGCATAAGCGTGCAAGGAAGATCGGCAGGCTTTTTCAGGACCCGATGAAGGGCAGCGCGCCCGGAATGACGGTTGAAGAAAATCTTGCCCTTGCCGCAGGCAGAGGCGGTTGGCTCAGCCACGTTACTAAGGCGGATAAGAAAGCTTTTCGCGAGAGGGTTGCCCTGCTCGATATGGGACTTGAAAACAGAATGAGTCAGCCCGTCGGACTTCTTTCCGGCGGTCAGCGGCAGGCTCTTACGCTTATGATGGCAACCTTCAATCCGCCCGAATTGCTCCTGCTTGACGAGCACACGGCGGCACTTGATCCCGACACAGCGGAAAAGGTGCTTACACTGACAAAAAAAATCGTCGCCGAGAACAAGCTCACCTGTATGATGATCACCCATAATATGCAGTCGGCTTTGGAACTCGGCAACCGTACAATAATGATGAACAACGGCGAAATTATCATGGACACAACGGGTGAAGAGAGAAAGTCTCTCACGGTAGCCGACCTGCTTCAGAAATTCAAGGAAGCGGCAGGACGTGACCTTGACAACGACCGTATGCTATTAATATAATAACAGGGGTTGCCGCATTTAGATGCAGAAAGCGTTTTCTGTATCCCGAAGCTGTATATATATACTGCGAGAGGATAAAAAAACGTTTTATGCGCTAAATGCGGCAACCCCATATTTATGTGTTGTCTTTGCTAATTGAATGTCTGATTAACAGACGGCTGATCGCCTTCCCGTTAAACGGAATCAACGGATACAGATATCCCCTGCCCGTAACCGTCTTGGTGAACGCTATCACGAGCATAACAATCACCAGTCCGATAATAAATCCCCACAGGTTGAATATCGCCGTCATCACGACGATAAAAATTCTCGAAAGCTTGAACGCGTAACCCAGCTCGAAGCTCGGCTGTGCAAAGTTTGCAATTGCCACGAACGCCATGAACAGCACAACCTCCGACGAAAACAGCTCCGCGCTGACCGCAAGATCTCCGAGCACCAGCGCACCGATCACACTGAACGAATTGCTCAACGAATTGGGTGTGTTCAGCGAAGCAAGCTTCAGTGAGTCAATGACAATTTCTATTATCAGAAGCTGCGCGATTATCGGCATGGAATAATATTCCTTGATTTGTATGAAGCTGAGCCATTCGGGAACGAAGCTCGGATTTTTTATCAGCAGATACCAGACCGGCGCAAGCAGAAGTGCCAGCCCGAAAATAATACCCCTGACAAACCGGAGATATGTTCCGATGCACGGCGGAAAATAGTAATCGTTTGTGTCCTGCAAAAAATCGAAAAAGCCTGTCGGAATTATCATCGCCGACGGTGAATTGTCAACGAAAATAATAATGCTTCCCTCGGCAATACTTGCCGACGCCGCATCGGGTCTTTCGGTGTATCGCACCTTGGGAAACGGGTTCCACTTCTGCTTTCTCACGAGACATTCAATCAGGCTTTCCTGACTCATATTCATTGTATTCACGTCGATCTCCCGAATCCTTTTTCTGAGATCGGCGACTGTTTTTTTATCCGCCTTGTTGTCAAGGTAGCATATCGCAATGTCGGTCTTTGACCTTGTGCCTGCCTGCTGAACCTCCGTTATAAGCTCCCTGTCGCGTATTCTGCGGCGGACGAGGGCGGTATTTATGAGCAGCGATTCAACAAAGCCGTCGTGTGCTCCGCTGAGAACCTTATCGTTGTCGGGCTCGCTGACCGATCTTTTCGGGTAGCTCCGTGTCTTGACCAAAAATCCCGTGTCATATCCGTCAACGATAATCAGCATTGCGCCCGAATAAACGACCCTTGCGATCGTCTCAATATCCCTGCTCAGCTCGATTTCCATATACGAGATCAACGACTGTGAAAACTCCTCGGCAGTTTCGTTTTTGACGCTGATTTTGCTCGCCTGCATCATAAAATTCATAACGCGCTCCGACGTGTCGCCGTCAATGAAGCCGTCAATGAAATAAAGCTTTGCTGTTCTCCCGCCGACGTTGAACCGTGTGCCGACAACATCGTAGTTGAGCTCGGTTCTGAAATACCCGTCAAAAAATTTCTCGTTATAATCAAAAACATCCGAAAATAATAGCTTATCCATAATCACCGCTCCGTGAGTTGATACTGTTATTATTTTCGGATTGATTCATTATATACCGTGACAATTATCTGTATTGATTATAAAGGTTTACAATGGCATTCCACGTTAGAATACCGACCTGACCGTTCTGCTCAAGTCCCTGAAGCTTTTGCACGGCAAGCACGGCATTTTGCGTCTGCTCTCCGTAGTATCCGTCAACCGTAACGGCGGGAACGGCGGAATTGTTGGCGGCAATGGTTTTCAGATAGGTCTGAACCTGCTCGACAACCTTTCCGCTTGCGCCCGTGGTGATAATGTATCCCGGGTAAAGCAGCGACGAGTAGCTCCTGTATTCGTCCGGCAGGGATGTCAGTACACCCTCGTAAGCATTTTGTATCATATCCCACGTGTCCCGTCCGACAATGCCGTCCACATCAAGTCCGTACTGCGACTGGAACGTGAGCACGGCATCATAAGTCTCCTGTCCGAAATAGCCGTCCACACCGACATAGGCAAGGTTTTGATTGAACTGACTTAAAAAATACAGGTAATACTGTAAAACCTTTATTGACAAGCCGCTGTCGCCTTTTTTCAAAATATTTGCATATTTTCTTTCAACCTCGCTTATCGTTATGCCCTCGGAATAAAGCTCGGACAAGCCCTTGATTCCGTTGTAAATCTGTTTGATCTTGTACCATGTCTCCTTGCCCACAATGCCGTCGGGAGCAAGGTTGAATATCTGCTGAAACTGTTTGACGGCCTTTTGGGTCGTCGCCTCAAAATAGCCCGTCACTCCCGTCGTAATTTTCGGAATTGACGGGTAGTTTACTGCGATTCTGTTCAGCTCGCGCTGAATCTCGACAACGTCCTCTCCGCCGCTTCCGAGCCGGAGCGGTCTGCCGGGGTAGGTCGGCGTGTTGGTTTTTATCGGCGCATTTTCGACAATGTCAATATCGTTACCGTAATAGTACTGAAGTATTCGGTAGGGTGTGTAGCCCTGCTTGGCAAGCGTGACGGTGCCCCATTGGGAAAGTCCCTCGCACGAGCCGGCGCAATACTGGGTAAAATACGGCTGAATCTGTCCCTGCTTGACGATATAATCATTGAATATGTCATCGACGAGACGGCTTATGTTTTCAAAGATATCTCTGCCCTCAACATAGTACTGGTCGTACTGGGTTGAGTTGGTTATATCAAAATCATATCCCCTCGCCCTGTAATGCTCGGTAAATACTCTGTTGAGCGCAAAGGTTGTCTCGGCATAAATATTTGCCCTCAACGCATTTTCGGGCCACGTCGGATATATTTCGCTCGACGCAACATTTTTGATGTACTGGGCAAACGGAACCTGTACATTCCTTGCGGACGAATCGGGTTTGCCGAGGTGCACGGTTATAAATTCGGGTACAATCGGTCTGTCGGGCATCAGATTTCGCCCCCGTAAAGCCCCATCGGCTGATTCGGTATGCTTACCGTTCCCGGCTCTCCTCCGGTCTCCGTCAACGGTACAAGCCTTACGGGCTGAATCGACTTCGTTCCCGAAAAAACGGGAACATTAAAGAACTCCGACTTCGCGAACTCGGGATGAGTGGCGGTTACCTCGTAAACAGCATAGGGCACAACCGTCGTGTTGTTCTCGTCAAACGACAGACTGCTGTCCGGTGCAGGCAGGGTTATGTTGTCGATAATTCCGTTTATGTCCGTATATCCGGAAAAGATTTCACGGTCTCCCGTCTCAAGAGGAACTCTGATCCTGACAACGGCATTGATTATCGGCATACTTCTTCCCCCTGCCGTAACCTGAACCTTCATTAAGCCCCGAGACTTGTTTTTCTGTTCAAACTCGTCGTAATCCTTGTACATTTTGATTTCACTGTTGCCTCCGACGCTGTCCGCAAACGGAAGCACACCCGCCATAACCGGCACGGCAGCTTCATTTTTCTCCGACGCAGCGGCTTCTGCCGATTTCTGCGGCGTCTGCCTTGAAAACTCAACAAGCTCCTGCCGATATTTTTCTATCATATCTTCAAGATTATGCATTTAAAAACCTCCTTCGCTTTATAATATGCGAAAGAGGTTTTTCCTGCCATTCAATTATTATTTTACGAAGAATGTCTGCCGTAACCGTAGCCGTATGAGCCGTAGCCATATCCGCGCTTGCCGTACTTTCCGTATCTGCCGTACCTGCCCGTCTTGTCCGAATGACTTGTATCAACATTGAAGATATAGCCTATTACCTCGGCACCGTTTGAATCAATGTCGTCAAGCGACATCTTGATTCTCGAATACGACGAGAAATCCTCACGCACGACGATAATTGCCGCGTCAACAAATCCGGCGATAACCGATGTATCCGTAACAACGCTCGCCGGTGCGGTATCAATGATGACATAGTCGAACTCGCTGCGAACCGACTTAATGATTTCCTCCATTCTGTCCGTTGACAGAAGCTCGGAGGGATTGGCAACGGACTTTCTGTCGGCAAGCACACAAATGTCAAAGGTGCTTACACGCTTTATCGCATTGCCGAGCGGCATATTTCCGAGAATAACATCGGAAAGTCCGCCATCTGTCTCAGGCAGAGAAAGAATCTTGCAAATCGACGGCTTTCTGAGATCGGCGTCGATGAGAAGCACATTTTTACCGTTCTGCGCAAGCGAAAGAGCAATGTTGACCGCCGAGGTCGTCTTGCCCTCATTCTCACAGGCACTCGTCACAAGGAACACCTTGTTGCCGGTTTGCGCGGAATTGTTCTCAATCTTTGTTCTAATCGCCTTATAGGTCTCGATAAACGAGAAGCCCGTTTTTCTATCGGTAACAAGGAGACCCTTCGCGGTTTTATTTTTGTTCTCAACCTGTTGAACAGAGCCGAGAATGTGTATATTCAGCTTGTCGTTGAGCTCGTCCGAGGTCTTTACCGTGTCCTTGGCAAGGAACATTATAAAGAACACAAGGCAGCACAGTATCGCCGCGGCAAACGAAACAACAACAACCATAACAAACGAGGAACGGTTTGCATTGGAGCCGCCCGGAAGCACAGGCTTGTCGCACAGGGTAAGCTTTGCGTTCGGGTATGTCTTAGCGATAACGTCGCCGTAAACGTCAACGGCAGTCGATGCGATGGCATACGAAATCTTCGGGTCGCCCGTTGTGACCGACATAATTATAACGTTTGTGGACGGCACGGTGGAAACGCTTATACTTCCGCTGACCGTCCCGTAATCCACCTGAGTCGAACAGTTCTGAACAATAGCCTCCTTCATAACACTGCTGGAAAGAATGTATCTGAAAGTGCCCGACATATTTATTTGTGCAGATATATCTCCGCTGTTGGCTCTTTCGCCGTCCATATTGGTGTTGACGACAAACGATATGGTTGAAGTATAGGTTTCAACCTTTGTTGCCTCGGATATTACCGCGGTAATGATTCCTGCCACAACCGCAACGATAATAACTATCCAAAGCTTTTTTGTCAGTTCTCTGAAAAACGCAAGGATGTTAAGCTCCAATCCTTTTTGATTAGATTTTTCCGAATATGCTCTCAAAGCAATCCCTCCAAAAGTATATTTTTCATAATCATCCGTTATCTCCCCGATTTCCTGATTCCGTATTCTCTCACGGACGATGTGTATGTCGCGGCATACATTATCGCGACGACAAGCTGTCCGTATTTTGAACAGTAGCTGACGACGCCCTCATCCAAAACAAACATCAGCACGATGCACGTCAGAAACAGAATTGATATTTCACTGCGCCTTTGCAAATAGTTTCTCGCAAAGATTACAAAGCAATAAGCATACATCGAATAGTATATAATGAATCCGATAATCCCGAGCTCACTGAGCAGCTGCCAGTAATTGTTGTGGGTATAGTATTTACCCGTTGCATACTCGGCTTCGACAATAGAACGGAAATTTCCCATTCCCTTGCCGATCAGCGGCGATTCGGCAAACATATTCTTTGCCGCGTCAATAAAAACTCTGCGGAGCAGCATGCTTCCGTCGGTTTCTTCACCGTTAAGGTGATTTATCATGCTTTCGATTCGTCGACCGATTACCGAATAAAGAGTTTCATTCTCCATAACGAGAAAGTACACTCCGATAACGCCCAATACGGCAACGATAACTCTTGCGATGTAGCCTCTCTTGTTGTAGGTCAGAAAGACGATTGCAAGCGGTCCCGCAACACCCGCCAGAAGTCCTTTTCGTGAGCTTGAATAGACACAGAACAGGAACAGCAGCAACGCCACCGGATACATATATTTTTTGTTTTTCACATAGGCGCGGTAGAACGCCATTGCAACGCCGAAATCCATCCAGTACGAAATATCGTTCGGATTACACTGACTGTAATGGCTGCCGAGACTTCCGTACTTCCACAGGCTCGGAGGCCATACCGACGTTTCAAACGCGACTATTGCCAGCATTCCTATCAGATAAAGCGTTATTATCCTTTCCAGATCCTCCGGCTTGTCAACATAGACGGCAACAGATGTGCTTATCAGCAAAATTACCAACAGACGCAGTATAAACGAAAAGTTATACGACGAAAGATACTGCGCCCACAGTCCGGACAGCGCGCCGAATCCTATCAGCAGAAGATACCATATCGTTACATAAGGTATTACCGCTTGCCGGCGGTTTCTTTCCATAACGACAAGCACCGACGCAATGAACATCACAATTGCCGCGACCGAGGCAGCCGCTGTGACTGTATACATCGTGAAAATAACCACTATATTTGCAAGAAATGCAATTTCATAAAAAAGCTTAGCTCTCTGCAAGGCATTGAGATTCACTTTTAGAATACCTTTTCTGAAAGTTACCATACAAGACCTCTCTTATGAGCCGACAACAGCGGGAACCGAAAGAAAATCGCGAAAAGACTTGCTTGCATCAAATCCGTTTTCCCACGTCTGTCTGATATTGTTCCTGTATACTTCTCTTTCCGATTTATCCATATCATAGAACCGATCAAGTATCCGCACGAACTCCCCGATCTCGGCGTCCTCGTCAAGGAGCCAACCGTTAAAGCCGTCAAGCACAAGCTCACCCACTCCTCCGACATTCGTTGAAAGTATCGGAACACCGAATGACGCCGCCTCCATCATGGAAACGGGCAGTCCCTCGCTCTTACTCGCGCTGATAAATAAATCAACGGGATTTTTGCGGTAGTATTCGCAAACCTCCGTGTTCGGAAGCTTACCGAGAAGCTCAGCTTCAACGCCGTTCAGCTTGAGCTTCACCGCCTTTTTCAGCTCGGCTTCCCTGTTGCCCGTGCCGATGTGAGTCCATTTAATATTACGGTTCCCCGATTTTGCGAACAAATCAATGATATCAACTATTTCATCGACACGCTTGACATCCTTGACCTGCGAGCAGGAAACAATGTGCAGACCGTTCTCCGACTGCTTTGAAAGTCCGTGGTCAAAGGTGCCGAGATATGCGGTTTTGACCTTGGATCTGTATTCGGGATATTTCTCAGTGATGAATTTAGTTCCCGAATCCGAGCAGGGATAAACCGCGTCATATTTTTCAAGCAGATACCGTCTCAGCGGAAGATATCCGAGCACATTTGCATTTTCATAAACATCGTATCTGTGCGCCCTTGCAACAAGCTCTATATCGGGGCAGAACGATAACAAATATTCTTTCAGCTTCACGCCGACGAGCGCAGTCACAAAGAACCAGTAGCTGTAAACCGTGATGCTGTCGTATTCGTCCAAGCCGCATTTTTCAAGCACGCTTTTACATTCCTCAAAGCTGCGCTGTGAGCGGTTGCAGAAATATTCAAAAAACATACGCCGCCTGAAGCTCGTGCCGATTGCCTGCCTGTCATAGTTCAGATACTCGGTCGGCACAACAAGGTTATGAACCCCCTTGAGTATATCGCCCGTCCTGGCAATTTTTTGCTTTTTTACGGAAACATTGTAATACTCGGCGTTTTCGGGCACGGCTCTCGTAAGCTGTTCGTCCGGATCAAGCTCAATGGGGAGAATTATAATTCTGTCAAACTTATTTTCGTGAAAAGATATTTCGGATTCTATAAACGATTCTCCGGACCCGAAAGGGAAACTGCTTGTAATCATAACAAGACATCTTTTCACAAAAATCACCCCACATCAGTTTATTTTATCATCATATCGACCGATTGTCTATATTTTTTTCAAAATTCCTGCTTTTACATATCAGCCGCAAATGCGGATAATAACCTCGGCAAAGATTACACCCGCAGTCAAAATATCGTCAATCGGCATAAATTCGTCCGCGCCGTGCATATTCGTCACGGTTCCGCGGCTTATCGCTCCGAAAGCAACACCGTTTTCAATGTCATGGACGTATGTTCCGCCGCCCATGCTCACACAGTCGCCGACATCGCCGCTGTACTCCTCATAAGCGTCAAGAAGTGCCTGAACAAACGGTGAATCGGGGTCAACATAGTGAGCCGCTTTCATTTCCGTATCTTCAATTTCGAACCCGTTTTCGGCAAGCCTGTTTGCGATAACCTTGCCGCAGTTTTCCGCGTCGGCAACCATCGGTGTCCTCGAATCAAAGCAGCCGTCAAAATGTCTGCCGTCGAAACGAACCGTGTCAAGCGTCAGCGTAAGCCTGCCCAATTTATCCTGCATATCCACCCCGAGAGCCTCGCCGTTGTATTTTCCGTGCGGAAACAGCTTTTTGAGCGAAGCAACAAGCCCTGTGCAGTCTGCGTCAAGCTCAATATGGCTGAGCAGCTCAATCAGCGCGGTTATCGGATTATTGCCGTTTTCGGGAAGCGACGCGTGAGCCGAGGTGCCCGTGCACACAACCTTTTTTCCGTCGAAAGAGAACTCCGCGCCCGTGCCTGCCGACAGCCTTGCCGCCGACTCAAATTCATCGCGGCTAACTCCCGCAAGCTCAGCTTCTGCGCACGTAGGCACGGCATTCGCCGCTTCACCGGCAGTAAATGAGACGATATATTTCTCACAACCCGAAAAATCCGTCTCTGCATAAAAATGCTTCGTAAATCTGCCCTTTTCGCCGTTGGTTACCGGAAACTCCGCGTCCGGCGTGAAGGTGTATTTCGGGTACGGATTGGTTTGAAAATAATGCTTTATATCGTCGCTGCCGCATTCCTCGTCCGTTCCCATAATCAGTCGGCAGTTCTTTTTCAGCGGATAGCCGAGATCCTTTACGGCTTTCATCGCATAAAGGGCGGCAACGGCAGGTCCCTTGTCATCGCTGACTCCCCTGCCGAAAATCTTTCCGTCCTTTTCGACAACCGTAAACGGGTTCGTGTGCCAGCCCTCTCCTGCCGGTACAACATCAAGATGAACAAGGATTCCGAGCTCCGTTTCACCGCTGTTCATATCCGCCGTACCGACATATCCGTCGTGGTTTTTCACGTCAAAGCCGAAATCCTTTGCCATTTCAAGCCCCTTTTCAAGAGCTTCAAACGGCTTCTCACCAAACGGCTTGCCCTCGGTCGCCTGAGAGCGAACGCTCGGTATGCTCACGAGCTCCGCTATATTTTTGAGTATATTCTCTTTGTTACTGTTAAAGTAATCTACAATTTCATTTCTCATCAAAATTCACACTCTGCATTGCATCTTTCGGTTTTGATAAGCGAGCCCTTTTCAACCGTGCCGTTTTCCGCTCCGCACCACGGGCAATAGATATGATCCTGCGGTGCCGTAAGATCCGGATTGAGCGGCACATCGGAATTTCTGACGACTTCAAATCGCTTGTAACAGCATTCACATTGCTTTTTCATTATGTAACACCTCTGAATATGCAATACCACACAGCTGAAGCGTGCGGATTACCTATATAAAAAGAGTCACCGAAAAGAACAACCGTGCGTTTGTTCCGGCTCTGACGAATCAGCCCCATTTTGCACAGTTATCCTTACTCAGCAACCCCTTATCCGTTTCTGTCTGTTTATCTTCTGTCGCCGAAGAGGCTCTGCCTTGCCTTTCTGATTTCGGCAATGTTGGAGGAAAGAACCTCGTCGCTGTTCTTCATTATGTCCTCAACAAATTCGGCGGCAGCCGAGCGGATCTCTCCCGCCCACTTGTCAGCCTTTGTCTTGGTGTCCTCAGCCTGATTGTTGGCGTCAAGGAGAATCGCGTCCGCCTGGCTCTTAGCGTTTCTGATTATGTTCTCCGCCTCAGCCGTTGCCTGAGCGCGGACACGGTCGGAGAACTCGTGAGCAAGCTTCGTTATCTCCGAATTTTCAACCATCTGCTTTGCCTGCTCCGATGCTGCGGCAAGAGTTGATTTTGCGTTTGTCTCAGCCGTTGCGGCAATGCCCGACGCCTTTTCCTTTGCGGCACTGATTATTCCGTCCGCCTCGGTCTGAGCCGAGGAAACAATAGAGGACGCTTCGTTGTTAGCCTTTGTGATAAGATTGTTGTGATGAGCCACTACCTCCTGCGCTTTTTCAAGCTCAATGGGCAGGTCGTATCTGATGTCCTCAATGCACTGCTTGATAGTTTCCGCGTCAACGGCAACCTTTCCCGAAAGGGGAATTTTGCTTCCCATATCAATCGTGTCTTCGATCTTGTCAAGTAAACCCTGTACGTTCATCGCTTAATCTTCCTTTCTTCTGATTCCTCTGACTATATCGTCAAGCACCTGTTCGGGCACGAAGTCGGAGACATCTCCGCCAAGCTCGCAAACCTGTTTGACAATGCTGGACGATAAATACATATAATCTGCACCCGCAGTAACAAAAACCGTTTCAACGTCGGGATTGAGCTGCTTGTTTGTCAGTGCCTGCTGAAATTCGTCCTCAAAATCGGACACAGCCCTCAGTCCCTTTACAATGGCATCGGCATTCTTCAGTCTTGCGTATTCGGCAAGCAAGCCGTCGTAATAATCAACCTCAACATTTTCCAGATCGCCCACGCATCTTTCTATAAACTCAACGCGCTTTTTCGGAGCGAAGCAGCCGACCGGCTTTTTGGGATTTATCATCACAACGACGATGACCCTGTCAAAAAGCTTTGCCGCCCGACGGATAACGCTGAGGTGTCCCTTGGTTACCGGGTCAAAGCTGCCCGGACATATAGCAGTTCTCATCAGCGTTCCTCCCCGCTCATACGGTAAACCGTGATGCCGATCTTTCCGTATTTATAGTCACGGTAAATCGAAAAATTACCGACCCTTTCGGGCATTTCCTCCCCGTAAGGGTGCTCGCATATTATCACACCGCCGTCATTCACGTTGCCGACAACATACGGCAGAGCCTCCTGAAGGATTCCCTTTGAATACGGAGGATCCATAAAAACGATATCATATTTTTTCTTGTTTGTTCTGAGAAAAGAAACTGCCTCCGTGCGCAGCACCTCGGAATTTTTCTCAAGGTGGGTCATAAGCAAATTTTTCTTGACCGTATCGACGGACTCCGCGCTCATATCGGTAAACGTTGCATAAGCGGCACCCCTGCTGAGTGCTTCAATACCGAGCTGACCCGAACCGGCAAAAAGGTCAAGCACACGCCTGCCCTCGGTCTCGAACTGAATAATGCTGAATATCGCTTCCTTGACTCTGTCCGTCGTCGGGCGAACATCCTCACCCTCCAAAGCTCTGAGAACCCGTCCTCTTGCTGTTCCTGTGATTACACGCACGGCGCAAGCTCTCCCTTCATAAAATTACTTGCAGGCAACACCTCACAAATTGAGATGAACACTCCAATTGTGCGGTATTGCTTATATTGTATTATCACATTTTTTAATGTGTGTTGTCAACATTTTTTCTGAAATATTCGTAAACTTTTTGAGCCGTCGCTCTGTTTATACCCTCAACCTGACAAAGTTCGTCTGTTTCTGCATTTTTTACCGCCGTCAGGGTCTTGAAATGTCTCAGAATTGCTTTCGCCTTTTTCTCGCCGATGCCGTCAATTTTTGTGAGCGTTCCTCCGAGAGATGACTTTTTGTGCTTGGCTCTGTGGTAGCTTATCGCGAATCGGTGAACCTCCTCCTGAATTGCGGACACAAGTGTAAAAGCCTGACGCTTGGAGCTTATTGCAATCTCGCCGCCGTTTGACGCAATCGCCCTTGTTCTGTGACTGTTGTCCTTGACCATACCGTAAACGGGAATATCGCAGCCGAAAGCCCGGACAATCGGAAGAACCGCGTTGACCTGACCCTGACCTCCGTCGAGGAGTATCAGGTCGGGCAGAACCCCGAAGCCCTCGCCGCTGTCCTTTTCCTCTTCGTACCTGTTAAGGCGGCGTGAAATAACCTCCGCCATTGAGCCGTAATCGTCCTGACCGTCAAAGCCCTTTATCGCAAACCTGCGGTAGGACTTTTTGTAAGGCAAGCCGTTTTTGAAAACAACCATACCCGCAACATTGTCGCTGCCTGCTGTGTGTGAAATATCGTATGACTCTATTATAACGGGCGGCTTCGGCAGATCAAGAAGCCTTGCAAGCTCGTCAAGCGCGGCAGTCGCCTTTGCGTTTCTGCCCATATTCAAAGCCAGCTTCTGTGCCGCGTTGTTCATACACATCGACATTATTTCAACCTGCCGTCCGCGCTGCGGCACATTTATCTCGACCTTGCGTCCGGCGGTCTCGCCGAGCCATTGCAAAAGCAGCTCTCTGTCGGCGACCTCGCCGTCAACGGTAATAAACGGCGGAACGCGCCTGTTCATTGAATAAAATCCCGTTATCAGCTCACGCCGAGCCTCCGGCAAGCTGTCCGTTCTCTCAAACAGGAACCACTCGTTGTCCCTGAGTCTGCCGTCGCAGAACCGCAGAACGGAAAGGCAACATTTTTCCTCGGACTGCGCTATCGCGAAAACGTCCTGCTCCCTGACGTCGGAGCCGACGACCTTTTGCTTTTCGTTTACCCTTTTTATTGAGTTTATTCTGTCGCGCAGCTTTGCCGCACGTTCAAAATCCAAATTCTCCGCCGCAGCTTCCATCTTTTCGGTCAGCGCGGCGACTGTCTTTGCGCTGTCGCCCTGAAGAAAATCAAGCGCGGCATTGACCGCCTCGTTATATTCCCTGCAGCTTATCTTCCCTGCACACGGCGCAGAGCATTGCTTAATGAAATAGTTGAGACACGGACGGCTTTTGCCTATTTCTTTCGGAAAAGACTTTCCGCATTGCGGAAGCATAAATATTTTTTGCGCCTCATCCACTGAATTTGAAACGCTGAAAAAGCTTGTATAGGGACCGATGTATCTTGCGCCGTCATCCGCTTTTTGCAGAACCGCGCTTATTTTCGGCCACGAGCCGTCGCTGACTCTGATGTAGCTGTAGCCCTTGTCATCCTTGAGCAAAATATTATATTTCGGCGAATACTGCTTAATGAGCGAACATTCCAGAACGAGAGCTTCAAACTCGCTGTCGCAGAGAATATAGTCAAAGTCAAAAACGTTTTCGACCATTTTCCTGACCTTGATTGAGTGGTTGTGCTGAGAGCCGAAATACTGACTGACGCGGTTTTTGAGCTTCTTTGCCTTACCGACGTAGATTATCTCGCCCTTGGTGTTTTTCATCAGGTACACGCCCGGCGACAGCGGAAGCGACATAGCCTTTTTTCTCAATTCGTGAATGTTCACGGTATTCACCTCGATTCTGTGTATGTCGGAAAAAAACCATTTTCTCAATCTAATCGTGCCCTACGATTGAAGATAATATCTTTCTTCTGTCTTTTGTACATATTGTTATAAAATATGCACCCTTTGGAGAGTAATCATATCCCGTTAAACGCATCTTTTTTCTTTGAGACAAACTGCTAATCAAATAATCACCCATAAATTCAAAAACTGCCGCATCTTTCGATACGGCAGTTTCATCGTTCGGTCTTATACGGCAAATCCTGAATTTACAAGCTTTACAAGCTCGTCAACAGCCTGTTCCTCATCAGAGCCCGCAGCGATCACCTTAATTGTTGTGCCGCCGTCAATACCGAGGGAAAGCACACCGAGCAAGCTTTTTGCATTCACACGTCTCTCTTCCTTCTCAATCCAAATGGAAGACTTGAAGCAATTTGCCTTCTGAATAAAAAATGTTGCAGGACGGGCACTGAGACCTACCTGATTCTGAACCGTAACGTCTTTCTCACACATAATTGATATCTCCTAAATTCAAATAAAATACAGAGCTGTTTACTGCGCAATTCTCACACCCCAATTGTGCGGTATTGCCTTCAATCTTTCATACAACAGTTATTATATCACAAAAGTTTTCAACGTCAACAAATAAAATCGACTTTAAAACTATTTCAGCTTGTATTCCAAATGTGAGGTTTTCTGCAAGTTTATGTTTGTGCACTTTGCATACGAGCAATATAGACTTTTAATGCATATTGACTATTTTTTTCGTCCATTGTCCAACGATTGGAGAAATTTCAAGTCTTTTCCGCTTAATTCGGCTTTTTCCAGCAGGTCGGGTCTGCGCTCCTTTGTCCGTGCGAGCGACTGCTCCCTGCGCCACTTCATAATATTGGCATGATGACCCGTCAGCAGAACATCCGGAACGGTTTTTCCGTGCCATTCATACGGTCTTGTGTACTGCGGATATTCAAGCAGACCGTTATAGTGGCTCTCCTCCTCAAACGCCTCGTCGCTCGCAAGCACTCCCGGCAGCATTCTCGTAATGCTGTCGGCAAGGACAAGCGCGGGAAGCTCTCCGCCCGTCAGAACATAGTCGCCGATTGAAATTTCCTCGTCGACGAGCTCATTGATTACACGCTCGTCAACGCCCTCATAATGACCGCAGAGAATAGCGATGTTGTCCAGCTTTGCAAGCTCCTTGACCCTTTGCTGATCAAGAGTTTTGCCCTGCGGCGACATATATATCAGGTGCGGACGTTTGCCGATTTCCTTTTCAAGAGCACAAAAGCAGTCATAAATCGGCTGACCCTGCATTATCATACCCGTTCCTCCGCCGTAGGTCGTATCGTCAACCCGACGGTGCTTGTCCGTCGAAAAATCGCGGATATTAACACAGTTTATCTCAACCAAGCCCGCCTCCCTTGAGCGGCCTATTATGCTTTCGTCAAGCACACTGCCGCACATTTCGGGAAACAGCGTCATAATGTCAATTCTCATCGTCAAAAATACCTTTCATCGGTCTTATCAGCACCCTGTTTTTCTCCACATCCGTGTCAATCACAACACTCGGAATCGCAGGGATAAGATATTCTCTTCCGTCGTCCGACTTGATGTGCCAAACGTCATTTGCGCCCGTTTCGCTGACATCGGAAATTTTGCCGTACCGCTTGCCCTCATCGTCGGCGTCAAAAACGCCGCAGCCGACAAGCTCCTCAATGAAATAAACTCCGTCGGCAAGCCTTGCGTCCGAGCGTCGCATATAAAGCCGCCTGTTTCTCATTGCCGATGCTGCTTCAACGGTGTCAACGCCCTCAAGCTTCATCAGCACGACATTCCCGTGCGGACGAGCGGAAACAACCTTAACGCCGTTTTTCCCCTCGCTGTCATAATATAAGGTTTTGAACTGCCTGAGAAACTCGGGCGAATCCGCCCACGGATTAACGCGCAGCTCGCCGCGCACGCCGTGAGTTCCTACGATTTGACCGACTGCAAGAAAATTTTTTATCATAAAATCACTTAACCTCTGTGAAATATCTTACGAAGCTTCTGCCTGCGCTCAGAGTACCGTCTGTGAGGTTGATACCCGCATTCATAAGCAATGCGCCCGAATAAATCTCGCCGTCCGTTTCGTCGCGATAGTATTTATCGGGATCAAGACCCTTCATCTTTATAAGCAGAAAATCGTGCGGTGCTCTGTTCTTGATGACAACGGTCAGCAAGGCTTCGCTCTTGTCCTTGGCAACGTGCTCCCACGCACACTTGAACTCGTCATCGGTCGGCGCAACAATTCTGTAAAGGTCGCCGAAGTGGATAACATTATAGAACCTATGGTAGTCCTTGACCTGTTCCCTTACCCTTACCTTGTCCTCGTCGGACATCTCCTTGGGATCAAGCTCATAGCCGAACGTGCCTGCCATTGCAACAGCCGCCTTTGTCTCGATACCCGTTCTGTCGCAGGCGGAAACGTGAGCACCCATACTCGACGCGGGATAACACATTGATGTGCCGAACTGGATAGTCAGCCGCTCAATCGGGTCGGTGTTATCCGAAGCCCATGTCTGCGGCATATAGTAAAGCATACCGGCGTCAAAGCGTCCGCCGCCGCCTGCACAGCTCTCAAAAAGAATGTGCGGGAATGCGCTTGTTATCCTGTCCATAAGCTCATAGGTGCCGAGAATGAAGCGGTGGAAAAACTCCTTTGAATGGCGTGCGTCAAGAAGCATTGAAGCAGGCTCGGTTATGGCGCGGTTGTAGTCCCACTTGAGATACGCAATATTGTTCTCGGAGAGGACGTCATACATCTGATTGAAAATGCAGTCGCGAACGTCCTGCCTTGTCATATCAATAACATACTGCCAGCGTGCCGGAGACTTGTCCCTGCCCTCAACGTGGACGCACCAGTCGGGGTGAGCCTTGTAAAGCTCCGAATCCTCGGAAATCATCTCCGGCTCATACCAAATTCCGAACTGAACGCCCTCTGCATTTACTCTTTCGATAAGCTTGCCGAGACCGCCCTTGAGCTTATCTTCATTAACAAACCAATCGCCGAGCGAGGAATTGTCACGGTTGCGGTGACCGAACCAGCCGTCATCCATAACGAGCAGTTCGATTCCGAGCTCCTTGGCTTCCTTGGCGTAGCGGACAAGGGTCTCTTGGTCAAAATCAAAGCCCGAGCCCTCCCAGCTGTTTATAAGCAGCGGTCGCTTTTTATTTTTCCATTCCCCCCGAATGAGGTTGTTGTTGTAAAGGTCGTGGAAGGTGCGGCTCATTTTGCCGAGACCGCTGTCGGAATAAACCATTACGACCTCAGGGCTTTGGAACTCGTCACCCGGCTCAACGACCCATGTAAAGTCAATCGGATTGATTCCCATTACAAGGCGCGTGCAGTCAAGATAATCTGTTTCGATATCCGCCGCAAAGTTGCCGCTGTAAACAAGGTTGAAGCCGAAAGCGTCACCGAAATCCTCGCCGCCCTTGTCATCGACCAAAGCAATAAACGGGTTGTGGTTGTGGCTTGAGGAGCCCCTCTTGCTGGCAACGGACTGTATACCGTGAGCAAGGCGGCGAGTTATAACTCTTCTCTCCCGTGACCATACACCCGAAAGATTTATCATATTGTAGTTCATTGAAGGAAGGTTCACGCAGCAGCTTGCAATTTTTTCAATTTCAAAGGTTTCTTTACCCGTATTTTCCACCTTGACGCTCTCGGTTATAACGCTGTAATTTGCAAACGCCGTGTAGTAAAGCGTTACCTTCGCTCCCGTGAAGCTGTCAATCGTGATAAGCTCAAGCGTCTGAGCCTCGCTGTCGTCGTTGCAGTAGGTCGCAGGAAGACCCTTGAGCTTCGGCTTTCCGTTATATATTTTATGGTCAAGATAGCGGACATCCGTTGTGGTTCTGCCCATTGAATCCTTTATTGAAAGCGCGGCAAGCCTGTAATCACCCGAACCATTGCAGGAATACTCCATCGGCTGAACATCGAGGGAAAAGCCGTAGTCGTCAACGTTGACGTTCTTCGGCGATATTGTCGCAAAATAGCCTCTGTACGGCAGCTTGAGAAGATTGTCGTCGGGAATTTTCTTGCCGTAATAGAGATGCACCAGAAAGCCGTCGCGCACTCCGATGGCATAGGTTGAATCAAGTGTGTCAAGCTTAAAAATTTTTCTCTGTTCGTTATATGTTACGGGCATATAAAAACCTCACTTATTTTTATTTTCAATCATTCTAACATATCAACAACCCAAGGTCAATAATTTTGCGATTGACAAACCTGTTTTATTACTATAAAATTTTAACGAGGTGTTTTGGCGATGGAAAACAAAAATATACACAAGGATCACAGAAAGCGCGTGCGTGAAATGTATCTGAAAAACGGTATTGAGGCAATGCCCGATCACAATATTCTTGAGCTTCTGCTCTTCTACGGTATTCCGTACCGCGACACCAACCCGATTGCCCACGAGCTGATTGAAAAATATCACAACCTCAACGGCGTGCTTGACGCACCCGTCCGTGAGCTTGTGAAAACGGACGGTATAGGCGAAAACACCGCAATGCTTATAAAGCTCATCCGCGATATATGTTCAAAATACTGCGACAACGCGGTAAACAGCAAGATAAACCTTGCCTCGGGCGAAAGGCTTTATGATTTCATCAGAATGAAATACCTCGGTGAAACGCGCGAAATCGTTTATATGCTCTCGCTTGACTCCCACGGCAGGCTCAAGCACTGCATAAAGGTAGCCGACGGCACACCGACAAGCGCAGCTGCCGACAGCAGAAGTCTCGTTGAGCTCGCACTGAGGTTTGACGTTACCAACGCAGTCATAGCTCACAACCACCCGAACGGATTTGCAACTCCGTCGCAGGCGGATATCAGCGCAACGCAAACCGTCGTCGGGTTGTTCAACACCGTGAGCATCAACCTCATCGACCATGTCATTGTTGCCGATGATGAAATTTTCTCCTTTGCAATGAGTAAGAAATACTCGTCATACCTCGGATAAATCAACCGTACCATCGGGACTGTCACAGACACGGCAGTCCCGATGTTTAATTTTGCCGCGCAATAACGACATTTGCAAGGGTAATTAAACCGGTAATTAAGCCGAAACGTAAACTGCCGATATTTTTGCTTGACTTATTGCCTGTCGTGATGTATAATATAGTCCGATTTCGGACGAATGGAGGATTAAAATGAATGCCGAAGCAAGAATAAAGCTGATGAAATACAACAACAGCTTCAAGTCCGTTGATAAGACATACCGCAGCATCGCAAAGCTTTTCGGAATGGGCGAATGTACCTTTTGGATCATTTACACACTGCGAATGGAGCCTCCGCCGCTGACGCAGCACGATATATGCGATTTCCAGTATCAGCCCAAGCAGACAGTCAACTCGGCACTCAAAAAAATGGAAGCCGAGGGACTTATCGTCTTTTCGCAGGGCGACGACCGTAGAAATAAATATGTTTCCCTGACCGAAAAGGGTATTCGGCTTGCGCAGAAAACCGTTGACAGGTTCTGCGATGCGGAGGTCGCCGCACTTTTGCGGCTGAACGAGGCGGAGCATGGGCAGCTCAGCCTTCTGCTCGCTGAATATAACAACCTTTTGAATGATGAAATCAAAGCAATAGATTTTTGAGGTATGTGTTTATGGCAATTAAAATTTCGGATCACTTCACTTATTCACGTCTTTTGCGGTTTGTTTTCCCGTCAATTATAATGATGGTTTTCACCTCCGTTTACGGTGTGGTTGATGGGCTGTTTGTATCAAACTTTGCCGGAAAGACGGCTTTCGCTTCCATAAATCTGGTTATGCCCTTTATCATGATACTCGGCGGCATCGGCTTTATGATAGGTACGGGCGGTACGGCTCTTGTATCAAAAAATCTCGGCGAGGGTAACAAAGAAAAAGCGAACGAGCTCTTCACCATGATGATTATTTTTACCCTCCTGCTCGGAGTAATTCTTTCCGTTGTCGGAGTTGCGGCGATGCCGTGGGTTGCGCGTTTTCTCGGCGCAACGGAGGAGATGACGGAGGACTGCATCCTGTACGGCAGAATCGTTACGGGCTTCACGGTCGCTTTTATGCTTCAAAATGTTTTTCAAAGCTTCCTGATAGCCGCAGAAAAACCGAGACTCGGACTTTTGGCTACTGTCTTTGCCGGCTGTGCCAATATGGTGC
Organism: Eggerthellaceae bacterium; assembly: GCA_963616775.1. Classification (GTDB taxonomy): domain Bacteria; phylum Bacillota; class Clostridia; order Oscillospirales; family Acutalibacteraceae; genus CAG-488. The sequence goes on from CAVELL010000055.1 coordinate 41,209, forward strand.
TTGACGCCCTGTTCATAATCGTTTTCAAGTGGGGCGTTGCCGGCGCGGCTATCGCCACAGGAATAAGCCAATGCATCGGCGGTATTCTCCCGTTGATTTATTTTTCAAGGGAGAACTCCAGCCTTTTGCGGCTCACCAAAACCAAACCAGAAATAAAGCCGCTTCTGAACGCCTGCGGCAACGGCTCTTCGGAGCTTATGAGTAACATTTCCTCATCTGTCGTGAGTATGATATACAATTTTCAGCTTATGAAATACGTCGGTGAGGACGGTGTTTCGGCTTACGGTGTGCTGATGTATGTCCAGTTTATTTTCATCGCGATTTACATCGGATATTCAATCGGCTGCGCCCCGATAACGGGCTATCACTTCGGTGCGCAGAATCACGGCGAGCTTAAAAATATGCTGAAAAAAAGTACATTTCTCAGTGCGACTTCGGGTGTTGTGCTTACCGTGCTTGCAATTGTGCTTTCATCGCCGCTGGCGAAGATTTTTGTCGGCTACGATGCGGGACTTTACGAGCTGACAAAGCACGCCTTCAGGCTCTTCGCATATTCGTTCCTGCTTGCAGGCTTCAACATTTTCGCCTCGTCGTTCTTCACCGCGCTCAACAACGGTGCGGTTTCGGCGGCGATATCGTTTATGCGAACGCTGATTTTCCAGACCTCGTCGGTTCTGATACTTCCGATATTCCTCGGCGTGGACGGTATATGGTGGGCAATCACGGTTGCGGAGGTTTTCGCATTTATCCTCTCCCTCATCTTCCTTTTCGCCAAGCGCAAAAAATATCATTATATGTAAGCGTACAATCAAAAAGCAGAGGTCTTCCGAACGGAAAATCTCTGCTTTGTTTTTCGTTGATTAAAGAACCTTGTTGAAGAAATCAATTGCTCTGGGCTCTTTCGGGTTGAGGATAACCTCCTGCGGCGTGCCCTCCTCGATGATATAGCCGTCGTCAATGAAGAGCACACGGTCAGCAACCTCGCGGGCAAAGCCTATCTCGTGGGTAACAATCGCCATTGTCATTCCCTCTGCCGCAAGATCCTTCATAACCTGAAGAACCTCACCTACCATTTCGGGGTCGAGTGCCGACGTCGGCTCGTCAAAGAGCATAATGTCGGGATTCATACAAAGCGAACGGGCAATCGCAACTCTCTGCTTCTGTCCTCCGGAAAGCTGGTGGGGATAAGCCTCCGCCTTGTCCTCCAGTCCGACCTTTTTGAGCATCGCCATTGCGTCCTCTCTCGCCTTGTCCTTGCTCGCTTTTTTGAGCTGAACGGGAGCCAGCATAAGGTTTTGTATAACATTGAGATTGTTGAAAAGATTGAAATGCTGGAACACCATACCGATATTCTCGCGAATCTTGTTGAGGTCGGCTTTTTTATCCGTGATAGTCTGACCGTCAACGATTATCTCGCCGCCCGTCGGCTCCTCAAGGCGGTTTATACAGCGCAGAAACGTTGACTTGCCGCTGCCCGACGGCCCGAGGATAACAACAACCTCGCCCTCATAGATATCGGTCGAAAGATCCTTGATAACCTCCAAATGTCCGAAGCTCTTTTTGAGATGTGAAACGTGAATTTTGACGTTGTTCTTACCTACGGCCACGGTTCATCCTCCTTTCGAGAGCCTTTGCAATCTTTGAAAGTATAGTTATGATAACAAGGTACATCAGTCCGACGATGAGCCAGACCTGGAACGACTTGAAGTTGATGGCGATAACGTTCTTTGCTGCGTTTACAAGCTCCGGGAATCCGATGACGGAAAGAATCGAAGTATCCTTGAGTGTGATGATAAACTGGTTGATGATGCTCGGTATCATCGTGCGGATAGCCTGCGGAAGAACAACCTTCTTCATCGCTTTCCAATATGGAATACCGAGACTTCTTGCCGCCTCCATCTGTCCGACGTCAACGGACTGTATTCCTGCACGAATGATCTCCGACATATAAGCTCCGCAGTTGAGTGAAAGGCAGATTATACCTGCCTGCAAAGCGGTGAATGTAAATGTGCTGTGGAAAAAGTTTTTCAAAGCGTAGGGTACGCCGAAGAAAACAAAGAAAGCAAGAACGATCATCGGAACACCGCGGATGATATCAACAAACACCTGCGCAATGATATTGCAAGCCTTGCTTTTCAGCACGCTGAGCATACCGAAGATGAGACCGATAATGCTTGCAAATATCAGACTGTAAAAAGCCATGATAAGCGTCTGTCCCATTGCCTCGAGCAGCAGCTTGCCGTAAACCGAAATTATATCTGTCATTTAGCGGACTCCTTTTGACAACAGCAGGGCATCTTTGCAGACGCCCCACCGCTCTTTTAAATCACTATAAAACAATCAGCCGACGTACTTGTTGATGATCTCGTCGTACTTGCCGCTCGCCTTGATGTTCTTAAGACCGGCGTTGAACAAATCAAGAAACTCCTGATTTGCGGCATTGAAGATTGCAAGACCGTAGTCGCTGCCCTCGCTGGCCGTGTCGTCAAGAACCTTGAGTGCAAGGTTACCGTTCTTGATGGAGTCCTTCATAATCGGTGTGTCCTCGAAGCAGGCAACCGCCTGACCGCCGATAACTGCCTGATACATTGTCGGGGAATCCTCGAACGAGCTGATTGTGAAACCGTACTTATCCTTAAGACTGTTTGCGTAATCGGCACCCATTGTACCCGTCTTAACAGCAACCGTCTTGCCCTTGAGATCCTCAAAGCCCTTGATTGTTGAATCAGCGGAAACCGTCATTGTCTGTGTGCAATGATAATATCCGTCGGAGAAAATCCAACCCTCGTTTTTACGCTTTTCCGTGATGGAAGCACCTGCGATCATAGCGTCCGCCTGACCTGCCTGGCATGCTGCGATAGATGCGTCCCAGCCGACGCTGTTAAGCTCATACTTGAAGCCCTGATCCTCGGCGATAGCGGCAAGAATCTCAACGTCGATGCCTACAAGATTGCCCGAAGCGTCCTTATACTCGAACGGTCTGAATACCGTGTCGGTTGAAATCTTCCATACTTTTTCGTCCGTCTTGTCATTTTCCTTTGTGCCGCAGCCTGCGAAGAGGCAGAACATTGCAGCAACACAGAGAAGAATTGCGAGTACCTTTTTCATTAGCTCAAATCCTTTCAATTATTGTTTTGCAGAAATAATATAGGGATAGTTTAATCTAAAATTACAAATTAGTCAAGACTAACCGAAGCTTATCCGGCAGTTTTTTGTCTTTTTTTGCTCAAAACGACAGTGTTGTATCATCTTCAAATCGCCAAGGTTGACTTTTTCGGACATCGGCGTTATGATTTTCCCGACAAAATAATAATATGGTGATGTATATGAAGGGTATGAAAATAAGACTGTACACTGAGGCAGATATCCCGACAATGCGCGAAATCTGGAACGAAGTTGTCCGCGAGGGCAGGGCTTTTCCGCAGGAAGAAGAGCTGACAGCCGACGGTGCCGCGACATTTTTTGCTCAGCAAACCTGCTGCGGAGTTGCCGTCGACGAAAATGAAAATGTTTACGGGCTTTATATTCTGCACCCGAACAATGTCGGCAGATGCGGACACATTGCGAACGCAAGCTATGCCGTCTCGGCTCAGAGCCGCGGACTGCACATCGGCGAAAAGCTTGTGCGCGACTGCATTGCCGAAGCCGGAAAGCACGGATTCAAGGTTCTCCAGTTCAACGCCGTTGTTGCAACAAACATCCACGCCCGCCACCTTTACGAGCGTATCGGATTCAAGCAGCTCGGCACCGTTCCCGGCGGCTTCCGTATGCCCGACGGACACTACGAGGACATCTGTCCGTACTACATTGAGGTATAATCGCTTTCAACCAACCGTAAAGCGGAATGTTTCCCTCGTTTTTTCACTAAAATGGGTCACATCTATTTACAACGCAGAATGAAATACCGAAAACATTGCGTATTCTCATTGACATTGTATTATAAAAATATTATAATTACTCTGTTTGGAACGGAGGTTCCATATCTCATTTGGAGGTGCTTTACATTGGTAAGAGCAATTGTCGGCGCTAACTGGGGCGACGAGGGTAAAGGTAAAATCACGGACATGTTTGCGTCTAAGGCAGATGTCGTTATCCGTTTCCAGGGCGGCGCAAACGCAGGTCACACAATTATCAACAATTACGGAAAGTTTGCTTTGCATCTTCTTCCGTCCGGTGTGTGTCACCCCGAAATCACGAACATTATCGGCAACGGCGTGGCTCTTGACATTCCTAAGCTTGTCAAGGAAATCAACGATATAACATCAAAGGGCGTTCCTCAGCCCAAGCTCCTTGTTTCGGACAGAGCACAGATTATGATGCCCTATCACGTTCTTCTTGACACTTACGAGGAGGAGCGTCTTGCGGACAAGCAGTTCGGCTCAACAAAATCGGGTATTGCACCGTTTTATTCGGACAAATACGCTAAGATCGGCTTCCAGGTCTGCGACCTGTTCTATCCCGATGAGCTCAAAGAGAAGCTTGCAAGCGTATGCGAAGTAAAAAATCTTCTGCTTGAGCACGTTTATCATAAACCTCTCCTTGATGTTGACGAGCTGTTCAACACTCTCATGGAGTATAAAGAGATGATTGAACCTTATGTTGCCGACACGGGCGCATTTATCCGTCAGGCAGTCAAGGACGGTAAGGAAATCCTCCTTGAGGGTCAGCTCGGTTCGCTCAAGGATCCCGATTTCGGTATATATCCGATGGTTACATCGTCATCGACTCTTGCCGGCTACGGTGCGGTGGGCGCAGGTATTCCGGCTCACGAGATCAAGGATATCATCACGGTTACAAAGGCTTATTCCTCAGCCGTCGGCGCAGGCGAATTTGTCAGCGAGATTTTCGGCGAGGAAGCCGAAAAAATGCGTAATCACGGCGGCGACGCAGGTGAATACGGCGCAACAACAGGTCGTCCCCGTCGTATGGGCTGGTTCGACTGTGTTGCGACACGCTACGGCGTTGAGGTTCAGGGCGCAACTCAGGTTTGCCTGACCGCACTCGATTGTCTCAGCTATCTTGATGAAATCAAGGTTTGCACCGGCTACGAAATCGACGGAAAAACAGTTAAGGACTTCCCGAACACCCACCTTCTCAAGAAAGCAAAGCCGGTTCTTGCAACGCTTCCGGGCTTCAAGTGCGACATCAGGGGCATCAGGGAATTTGACAAGCTCCCGAAAGAAGCGCAGGACTATGTTCTCTTTATTGAGAAAGAGATCGGCAAACCGATTACGATGGTTTCCAACGGTCCGAAGAGAGAAGAAATTATATATCGTTAAAAATTACTGTCGTGTTGCAGACGTTAAAAGATGTGACACGGCAGTCATTATCTAAGAAAGGACGAACAGAATGAACGAAAAAATACTTGTCCTCGATTTCGGCGGGCAGTACAATCAGCTCATCGCCCGCAGAGTCCGTGACTTCAATGTTTACGCCGAGATTCTCCCCTACACTGCCGATCTTGAGGCTATCAAGGCAGGCGGCTACAAGGGAATTATCTTCACCGGCGGACCGAACTCTGTTTTTGATATGGAGTCGCCCCACTACACAAAGGATATTCTTGATATCGGCATTCCGATTCTCGGTATATGCTACGGCTGCCAGCTTATGGCATGGATGGGCGACGGCAAGGTTGCAACCGCTCCCGTTTCCGAATACGGCAAAATCGAGCTTGAGCTCAGCAAAGACAGCCTGCTTTGGGAAAATGTGCCTGAAAAGAGCGTTGTTTGGATGAGCCATACGGATTATATCTCCGAGCCGCCCAAGGGCTTTGAAATAATCGCAAAGACGGATAACTGCCCTTGTGCCGCAATGCAGAATGTTGACAAAAAGCTCTATGCCGTTCAGTTTCACCCCGAGGTCACCCATTCGGAATACGGCAACCGGATGCTCAAGAACTTTGTTTTCAACGTCTGCGGATGTACGGGCGACTGGAAAATGGACAGCTTCATTGACACGACGGTTGAAAAGCTCCGCAAAAAGATCGGCGACAAAAAGGTTGTTCTCGGTCTTTCCGGCGGCGTTGACAGCTCGGTTGCCGCTGCACTTCTCAGCCGTGCCGTCGGCAAGCAGCTCACCTGCGTTTTTGTCGATCAGGGTCTCATGAGAAAAGACGAGGGTGTTTTTGTCGAAAAGACATTCACTTCCCTCTTTGATATGAATTTCGTCCGTGTGAACTGCGGTGAGCACTTTCTTTCAATGCTCAAGGGTGTTGTTGACCCGGAGCAGAAGAGAAGGATTATCGGTACCGAGTTCTACAAGGTTTTCTGGGACGAGGTTAGAAAGCAGGCGGATGACGGTTTCTTTGCACAGGGCACGATATACCCCGACAGAATTGAATCCGGCAAGGGCAAGAGCAAGGACAAGGCAAACACTGCCGTTATCAAAACTCATCACAACATGGTTGAAAAGCCTGCGGATATTCAGTTCCTCGGCACAATCGAGCCGCTCAAGGATCTTTTCAAGGATGAGGTTCGCAAGGTCGGCGAAATGCTCGGCATTCCGCACGAGCTCGTATGGCGTCAGCCTTTCCCCGGTCCGGGTCTCGGTGTAAGAATTGTCGGCGACATCACGGCTGAAAAAATCAGGATCCTCCAGGACGCAGACTTCGTTCTCAGAGACGAAATGGCAAAGAACGGCTATGAGAAAAATCTCAGTCAGTTCTTCTGTGTTTTCACAGGTTCAAAGTCGGTCGGCGTTATGGGCGACCACAGAACATACGAGAATGTTATCGCAATCCGCGCCGTCACGACCGACGACTTTATGACCGCAGACTGGGCAAGAATCCCCTACGACATTCTCGCAACCGTCTCCAACCGCATTACCAACGAGGTCGACGGCGTCAACCGTATCGTCTATGACATCACCTCCAAACCCCCCGGAACGGTTGAGTGGGAATAATACCAAGAGTGCCTAAAACCCGCATAAACACTGGGTTTTAGGCTCTTAAATTCCCGATTTGATAGCAAAATGATAGCAAACTGTAAAACGGCTTTATTCTAAGCGTTCTATCGGTTTGCAGGTACAATTATCTTAATACTATAAAAAGGCATTACTGACTTTTGCAGTCGGTAATGCCTTTTTTGTGTCTTCTATTATGTTCCGTTTTACTTACGAGAATTGAAAGCGATGCTTTCAGGGTAGTTATATCTCCAGTTATCGTATTCTTCTTTTGTGATTTCTCCGTTCTTAAACTTTTCGGCTTGTTCCTGCCAAGCGGAAAACATATCGAACATTTTAAGATAGTTTGTTCCCATACCCTTATCAAGGCGGATACAAAGCTCGTCATCAAGTTTATCAATACGGAAACCGTATAAATCCTCAAGAGTAAACAGCGTGTGCATTAAGCCGTTGTAACTGTCAATATCAGGCACGGTTAAAGCACTTGTCGATACGCCAAACACATTTGCAAGATTATTTGTTAAATCAGCCTTAGGCGTTCTTGATCCTGATTCATACTGTGCCATACGAATGTCAGCGGTTTTCTCCGGAAAGCCCACCTGCATACCGAGATATTTTTGAGTCATACCTTTTAAATTTCTAAAAAATCTTATTCTTTCTCCGATAGCCATAATATAGCCCCTCTCATTTTACTGGTAACTATCATAGCATAACAAGTTAAGCAATGTCAAGACACATAAAACAAAAAAGTTTAATATTTTTATTAAAACCACTTGACATAACGGAATATGCTTAGTATAATTATTAAACAAATGGCGTTAAGCTATTGCGGAAAATTGAATATCCGTCATATATCACGGCAATGGTATATCCGCTCGGGCAAATCGGAATGCGGTCAGAAAGTATCCGACACTAAATAATTATAAAAACATAAAAATGAAAGGATGATGTTAATGTCAAACAAAATGTTTATGCGAGTTGAAGATGTAGCAGAAGAAATGGGCGTTTCCGTTTCTTATGCCTACAAACTCATACGCAAATTAAATAAGGAATTGCAGTCGACCGGGTGTATTACTATTCCCGGCAGAATTGACCGTAAATTCTTTCACGAAAAATTTTACTCAACAAAAACGATTGAAAGGAGCGATTAAAATGGGAGCATTTAAAAATGAAAAGAACGGAACTTGGTATGTGCAGTTCCGTTATACCGATTGGCAAGGCTTGCGACAGCAAAAATTAAAGCGTGGCTTTGCCACCAAACGAGAGGCACAGGAGTGGGAACGAGCATTTCTGACCGAAAAGAAAGCCGATGTCACTATGCCCTTTAAGACTTTTACGGAATTGTACGAAAAAGATGTGCGACCTAAGTTAAAAGAAAACACTTGGCTTACCAAAGAACATATTATTAAAACTAAAATATTGCCGTATTTTGAGCATAAGCGATTATGCGATATATCGGCAAAAGATGTTATTGCTTGGCAAAACGAGATTAGAAAGCAGACAAATTCAAGCGGCGAGCCGCTTTCTCAAGGGTATTTAAAGACGATTCACAATCAATTGAGCGCATTGTTTAATCACGCAATCAAGATTTACGGACTAAGGTTGAATCCTGCCTCAACCGTCGGAAATATGGGCAAAGAGGAACGCAAAGAAATGAATTATTGGACTGTGGAGGAGTACAGCAAGTTCTCCGATGAAATGATGGACAAACCTATTTCATATTATGCGTTTCAAATGCTTTATTGGACAGGCATTCGTGTGGGCGAGTTACTTGCATTAACTGCCGGTGATTTTGATTTTAAGAGTGGCACAGTTACAATCAATAAATCATATCAACGACTGCACCGAGAAGATGTTGTTACTCCACCGAAAACGGAGAAAAGCAATCGAACAATAAAAATGCCGCAGTTTTTATGTGATGAAATGCAAGACTATTTGAAAATGTTTTATTCACCGAATGACGGCGACAGAATATTCCCTATTTCAAAAAGCTATCTTCACCACGAAATGGACAGAGGCTCAAAAGCCGCAGGGGTAAAGCGTATTCGTATTCACGATTTAAGGCATTCTCATGTTTCACTTTTAATAAATCAAGGCTATCAAGCCGCCACTATTGCGGATAGAGTCGGTCACGAAACCGTAGAAATTACCGATAGATATACACATATATATCCGTCAAAACAAAATGAAATGGCAAATACGCTTGATGAATTATGGAAGGAGAAAAAATAATATGTCACTTAAAAACAGAGACGAACACAATCGTTGGAGAAATAAAACCGTAGCATTCGTTTCGTCTTTTGTGTATGTGTAAATTCACTGCCATTATCGGTTTGCAGT
>CAVELL010000056.1:0-13754 GCA_963616775.1 Eggerthellaceae bacterium
CACCTCCCCTTGAATCATTCAAGGGGAGGCAAAAATAGATGTTAGACAGTAGATGATGTTTAAACTAAAAACTGCTTTTTGTCGTCAGTGAAACCTAAAATCTAAAGTCTGCTGAATTTGTTTTTGCTGCGGACATTTATCTGCCTTCCCCTTGGTTGAAGCAAAGGGAGTCCGGCAAGGCTTCTGCCCACATCGTGCCGTCAATATAGCTGTAGTTTACAAAAAGCACAATTGTATTTCGGCAACCGCCGATTAAACCATAGCACGATTCTCAGCGGCTGTTTTTTCCATCGAATACGCCAAAAATACTCGTTAAAATTCCAAAATACTTGTTAAAATGCTTTCGGGTTGCATTTTTCGCCGTCCGTGCTATAATATCAAATCGGTGATGTTTATGAAATACAATACATATATTTTTGACCTTGACGGAACCCTGTTGGACACCCTGCAGGATCTTGCCAATGCCGTCAATTATGCAATGAGAGAAATGAACTACCCCGAACGCACCGTTGACGAGGTGCGCCGCTTTATCGGAAACGGCATAAGAATGTTGATAAAGCGTGCCGCGCCGCAGAACATTTCAAGCGAGGATTACGACAAAACCCTTGCGGTTTTCACTGCCTATTACCTCGGCCACATTGCCGACTGTACCCGTCCGTATGACGGCATAACCGACGTGATAAAAAGCCTGAAAGCTCACGGCTGCAAGACTGCCGTTGTATCCAACAAAGCCGATGAGGCAGCCAAAAAGGTTGTTGCGGACTTTTTCGGCGACATATTCGACCTTGTTGTCGGTAAAATGGATTGTTTCCCGTCAAAGCCTGCACCCGATTCGGTGCTTTATGTTATCAAAGCACTGAAGGCTGACAGAAACAGGTGCGTTTATATCGGCGATTCCGAGGTTGACGTTCAAACGGCACACAATTCCGGACTTCCCTGCGTCGGTGTAACATGGGGCAACCGTGACGTTTCGGAGCTTGTTGCGGCAGGTGCGGAACACATCGCAGCCGTTCCGTCGGATATTCTCACAGAGACGGGAATCGAAAACTAAAACACCGCAAAAACGGGACTGCCGCACTTAGTGCAGCGCCCCGTTGCTTATTTTTCAATTGTATCCGTAAAAAGAAGCTCTCTGAATTTCTTTTTTTCCTCCTCGGACATAGTTCTGAATTTACCGATAATCTGTTTTTCCTCCGATCTGAGATCCGTTATCTGTGAAAACGGCATCTCCGGATCGTTTTCGTCCTCATTCTGCGGATCGTTCATTTTGATTCTTACGGTTTCGTCGAATATCAGATATTCCAGTCCGACATTGTATATATTCGCCAGCTTTCGCAACACGGGAAGCGGCGGATTCGACATACCGGTCTCGTACTTTGAAAACGAGGATCTGCTCATATTGAGTATCAGCGCAACATCGTCCTGTGTCATTTTAAACCGCTTTCTTAAATCACGCAGCTTTTTTCCCAGTATCGGGTTTCCCATATCTCGCATATATCCGACCCCCCTATTAAATATATGTTTATCATAACATACATTTTTTCAAAAGTACAGATTAAATCGGTGAAAAAACATATTTTTTGACAAATTTTGAGTTTGCATAACGACAAACATTTTCGTCTCCATAACGACAAACATTTTCGTCTCCAATCGTTGCACATCATGCTTCCTTGTGTTATAATGAATTGGTTTATCAGCATTTCAGGAGAGACAAGGTATGATTAACAAGGAAACATTCAACAATGTGAAATATTACGTTGCCGATCTCGACGGCACGGTATACCTCGGCAACAGTCTTATTGACGGGGCAAAGGACTTTTTCGATCTGGTTCGGGAAAACGGCAAGGATTTTTATTTCCTGACCAACAATTCGTCCAACAATTCGAGGGTTTGCTTGGAAAAGCTTGTGAAGCTGGGCTTTCCCGTTCCCGAAGAAAAAATAATCGTTTCAACCCATATTGCAATCAACTATATAAAGAAGAATTACCCCGGCAAAAGCGTATACTTGATAGGAAACAGCCGTCTGATTTACGACTTTGAGAGATCGGGTATCCCGATGACTCAGGAAATGCCCGATATTGTGGTTCTCGGGCTTGACGACACACTCAATTACGAAAAAATCCGCAAGGGCTGCAACTACATTATCAAGGGCGCAAAATTTATTGTCACCCACCCCGACATTAAGGCTCCGATGGGCGACGACTATATGCCTGACGCAGGCTCAATGATGGCTCTTTTCGCCACCTGCACCGGTGTTGAGCCTCTCGTTATGGGCAAGCCCGAGGTCTACACGGCGGACTACCTCACCGAGCTGCTAAACTGCCGCCGCGACGAGATTTGCTTCATCGGTGATTCCCTTGCCGCAGATATCGCACTCGGAGTGCGCCACGGTATGAAAACCGCCTGCGTCCTCACCGGCGTCACGACCCCCGAAATATACGAAAAATCAGACATCAAAGCCGATGTCTGCGTCAGTTCAATCAAAGACTTGTGTGAGATTTTCAGGTGAAAGCTCCCGTTAATCAGAAGCACACGGTTAATCATAAACAGCTTTACAAGCCGTCAAAAGCAACATAAAGCGGCTGTAATCCATATATTCCCCAACCCGGTAAGCAGTCAGTTCGTAACCATCCTGACTATAAATAAAACTAAGGAGCATAACAAATGAAAAAGATGAAAAAGAGTACGGTGTACACCGTGCAGGCTGCGCTGATTTCCGCGCTGTATGCGGCACTGACCTACGCAGTTGCTCCCCTTGCATTCGGAGCAACACAATTCAGGATTTCCGAAGCGCTTACGGTTCTTCCGGTGTTCACCCCTGCGGCAATACCCGGACTGGCAATCGGCTGCGTTATCGCGAACATCGGCAGTCCCTACGGATCTATCGACATTGCTCTCGGAACCGCTGCAACCGTTCTGGCGGCGTTGATGACAAGGCTGACGCGCGGCATCAGAGTGAATAACATTCCCCTGCTGTCTTTGATTTTCCCGACAATTTTCAACGGAATAATCATCGGAGCGGAAATAATGATATTTACACCCGGTAAAGCAGGAATCGTCGGATTTTTGACATCGGCATCGGGCGTCGCTCTCGGCGAGCTGGTCGTCACCTACACGCTCGGAATCCTGCTTTTTCTCGGAATTGACCGCACTCATATATTTGAAAAAATATCGAAATAAACCATATAAACAGGTTCGGTGATTTAATGAAAATCAGCTTTTTGACAAAAGACCTTTCCTCCGGCGGAACACAGCGAGCTACGGTATCGCTTGCCGATTATTTTTCCCTGCACGGGCACAATGTTGAAATCATAGCCTTTCACGGAAAAGAAAGCTTTTATCCGCTTGAAGAGCAAGTAAAGGTTCGTTACGCGGAATTTGACGGCATAAAGCAAAACGCTTCCTTGGGCAGAGTCCTCGGAGCCGTCAAAAGAATACTTAGAATCCGAAAGCTGGTTAAGGCGGAAAATCCGGACGTGCTGATAGGAATGAGCTTTTCAATGACGTGGTACGCTGTGCTCGCATCCGCTTTCACAAGGACAAAATGCGTCGGTACGGAGCGAAGCAATCCGTACAGCTACAAGGCGTCGAAGCTCAACACATTTCTCAGAAAAATTTTTTACCGCTTCACCGACGGATATATTTTTCAGACCGAGAAAGCTGCAAAATTTTTCAGGAGTAAAGCTTCTCATAAGGACGCAGTGATCCCGAACGCAATATTCAACGAGACTGTTTACACTCTTTCGCCTCCTACGGAACGCAAAAAGATTATCTGCGCGGCAGGCAGGCTCATACGTTTGAAGCGTTTTGACATTCTGATAGACGCCTTTGCCGAGATTGCCGACCGTATTCCCGAATACAAGCTGTTCATCTTCGGTGAGGGAGAAGAAAAATCCGAGCTTGAAAATCAGATCAAGTATCTCGGACTTTCCGACAGAGCGATCCTTGCAGGCACAGACCCGAACGCCGTCAGATTCATAAACTATGCCTGTGCGTTCGTACTCTCGTCCGACCTGGAGGGAATGCCGAATGCCCTGCTGGAGGCCATGGCAATGGGCGTTCCGTGCATATCCACACGCTGTGAGTACGGCCCCGAAGAGCTCATTGAAAACGGAGTCAACGGCATACTTACCGATGTCGGAAATAAGGAACAGCTTTCCAACGCGATGCTGACAATAATCGAAAATCCCGATTTAACGAAGAAGCTTGCCGAAAACGGAAGGGAGCTTCTCAAAACGCATTCGATAGATACTATCAGTCGTCAATGGCTTGATTATCTAAACAGAATATAACAAAATTCTCAAAACTCATTTGATGGTCTGAGCTTTGAGAATTATTTTTTATCCCATTTTTACAACAAGTACACCATCAATGTTTTGTATGTATCCTTTTTCGGGATATGTCGGCATATTCTCCACTTCTACGTTTTCCGAAAAGTCTTTATCGCTATAATTAATCGGATAGTTAAGGTAGTAAATAAAGAATTTTTCATAAGGATTATATACATTGGAACTGGCACCTTGATAAAACGACGAACTATACTCCGAGCCAATAGGTAATTCGGGCAAAAGGTCAAATCCCTCACGAATATTTAACTCCTCAGGCACCCCTACAAAGAAAATCGGTGTTTTTCCTACCGAATAATCATCACGCTCTTCCAGATCATCAATAACTCTTGTAATAAGCGAAACAGATGCATTTTTTTCCATATCTTTTTTCAAATAAATTGTATTTGAAACTATGATATTGTTAAAGCCTATTGTCGCACACAAAGCAATAGCAATCACATTCAAAACTTTAACGCCACGTTCACGATTGAACATATATATCATTACGATCGAGAATATATATAGAAAATTAAACTGATATGTCATTAAATCATGTACCAACCCATTAGATACCAAATAAATCAGGTTAAGTGAAATAGGCAATGCAACAAGCAGTAGCAAAGAAATTATAATTTCTCCGACTTTCTGTCTTCCCAGTCTTATAACCATTATTAGACAAAGAATTCCACCAACAGCAACAAGTAAAGAATCAATCACCCCTAAAATCGGAAAATTATATATTGTTCCAGGATGAAGCACATTATAACCAAGCATCTTAATCATTGGTTTAAAACCTATTAGAATTGATGTCCGTTCTTCCGATAAAATATCTGTTCTGCTCTCCATCTTAACATTTAACATTTTGCACGAAAACTTGTATATAAAATAATAAATAACAATACTTAAAACGAAAGAAATGATAGCCTTTATTCCTCTCTTGAGCACTTCGTAACTTTTGCTTCCTTCAAGAGTATTTTTCAAAGAAGCAATTATTACTATTGCAAACGCAACTTCAATATAGCTCTGATATAGACCAAGTGAAAGAACACAAGATAACACTGCCACAATATACCAACATATTTTATCCTTTGTTATTAAAATATAAGCCGTAAAGCTTGCAAAAAACAGAGCAAGCATATCGTAATCAAATTCGTAAATATATGTAGCCACCATTGCATAAACTGTTCTGTTTGTAACCATAAATATGGAAATAAGAATAATTACAGGTTTTGAATCAATTTGCATCGTTTCAAGAATTAAGTACAAAGACATTGCTATCAAGAACAATGCCATCAGTCCTACTAGCCATGGTAATGCAACATGTCCACGGATTTGCATAATCAAAGGTACAACGAATCTTCCCAAAGAAATCTTCCATTTTATTTCAGTCATATTTGCATAAATTGCGTTCAAAGAATCATGTGAAAACGAACTATGAAAAAACTGATATGCATGTGCAGTTAAACCGATAATAAATGTAACAATTATACAAAAAATAAATTTATCTCGTTTTTCAGAAATGTATAAAGGCTTTTTGCTAACCGATTTCATTTATTTTATTACCTCCCTAACATTGTCTTCCGCTTTCATAAAGTCGTCCATAATCATCCGCTGATATTTTGTGAATTTTTTTCGGTCGCAGGAGCGTGACCAAAGGCTCATCGGAACACCGACCTTGTTCATATGATACTTTGCAATCTGCGGATAGGCAAGGCTCTCCAAAAAAGCCGCAAGTCCGATGAAGCTCTGGACTCTCTGTGCCTTTTCGGGCTCCTTGTCATAATTCTCACACAGCCACGCATAAAGATCGGGGTGAAAGTTTGCCATAACTCCCGAAAAGCCCGCACAGCCGCGGCGGAGCGTGTGAAGAAGCGTCTGCGAATTAGCGTTGTAAAGCTTAATGCTCGTTCCCTTGAGCTGCTCAAGTCTTGCGTCAAGCATATCCGGGTCGCAGCAGGTATCCTTGACAAAGGTAAATCTGCCCGTTGAAATACACCAATTGAGAATCCTCGGAGTGAGGAGTCTCTTGTACGGATAGGGGCACTCATAAATGCCGATTGCTATGTCGGAGGGTAGCTTTGAAAGAAGATACTCGGCATTTTTTATCCAAACGTCGTCACCGTCATTGTGAAGATCCAGCCTGTTGCTCACCCAGACAATAGCGTCAACTCCTGTCTGAGCCATTGCGGTCATCTCTGTAATCTGCGCGTTCATATCGTCGGAGTTGTGACCGGAAGCCACGACGGAAATATTCTTACCGCTTTCCTTTACGGTCTCAACAACCGTTTTTGCAATCTTTACTTTTTCGTCGAGTGAAAGATAGATCATTTCACTTGACTGACAGACGGCAAAAATTCCTGTACAGCCCATTTTTATATACCAGTTTGTAATGTTCTTTACCGCCTCGTAATCAACGGTATTGTCGTCGTGATACGGCGTTATCATTGTCGGAAAGGTGCCCTTATTTATATCCTTCATATTCAGCCTCCCTGTATTTTTTAAGGCAATACCGCACAATTGCGGTGCTGTTTCAATTATGATTATAATTCATCGGAAAGAAAAAATCAAGGCACTTCACCGCCTTCCGATAAACAATTACACTCTTCTGACCGAAAAAGTGTAATATTTTGTTGAAATCCGCAACAGAATTATGTTATAATACGGTATACAATTATTTAGAGTATTGGATGTGATTTCGATGAAATGTCCGTTTTGCGGCTACTCAGAGAGCAAGGTTATTGACTCCCGTCCCACAGACGAGGGTGAGCGTATTCGCAGAAGAAGAGAGTGTATGAACTGCTCAAAAAGGTTCACCACCTATGAAATCATTGAAAGCGTACCCATCATCGTCGTAAAAAAAGACAAATCCAGAGAAGCTTTTGACAGGAACAAGCTCTTCAACGGACTTCTCAGAGCATGCGAAAAGCGTCCGGTTTCCATCGAAACGATTGAGAAAATCGTCGATGAAATCGAAACAACATTGCAGAACTCACTTGACCGTGAGGTTACCTCAATTCATATCGGAGAGCTTGCAATGGATAAGCTCAAGGACACCGATGAGGTCGCTTATGTTCGCTTTGCTTCGGTTTACAGACAGTTCAAGGATATCAACACCTTTATGGATGAGCTTGCAAAGCTCCTCGGCGAAAAAAATAATTAAGTGAGATGATTTGCTGTGAAAAAGAGAAAGAACAAAGCTCTGAAGGTCGGTCTCGGCGTTACGGCTGCCGCTTTTGCAGTTGCCGATTTTGCCTGTGACTACGCTATCAAGCGTCCGGATCCCAACAAAAAGAAGAAGCCGGAAACACGCGAGATGTACATAAAAAGAGCGGAAATCAGAAAGCAGAATAACCAACGTCTTTATGACCTGAACCCCGAAGACCTGACGATTAAAAGCGTTGACGGGCTCAATATGAAAGCATGGTATCTTCCTGCCGAAAAGGAGTCAAAACGCTTCGTCATCTGCGTACACGGACACAAGTGCAACGGTCCCGACGAGTTCAGCCACATTATGCCGTTCTACCACTATGAGCTCGGCTGTAACTACCTCCTCCCCGACCTGACAGGTCACGGAAGAAGCGATGGCGAATACATCGGCTTCGGCTCGTTTGACGCAAAGAACATTCTCCTCTGGGTGGACTATCTTATCAACCGCTTCGGAAAGGACATTGAGATAATCCTGCACGGAATTTCCATGGGTGCGGCAACCGTTATGAACTGCAACGAGATGTCGCCGCCGGATCAGGTCAAGCTTATCATCGAGGACTGTGGCTTCATCAGCGCGGAGGCTGTTATGAACAACACCCTCAAGGATATGATAGGCTTCAAATTTATGCCGATCGTCAAGCTCGGCAGTCTTGTCAGCAAGGTCAAGGCAGGCTATTTCTTCTCGGAGAGCGATCCGCTCAAGAATATGAACAAGGCGAAGAACCCGATTCTGTTCATTCACGGCGAAGAGGATACTTATGTACCGTTCGAATACGGAAAAATGCTCTACGACGCCTGCCCGACGCCTAAGGATTACCTTTGGGTGCCGAACACGGTTCATGCGTTCAGCTACTACAACGCCAAGGACGAGTATGAGAAGAAAATAAAAGATTTCATCGCAAAATATATGGATAAAAAAGATGAAAAAGTGACAGCATAATAATAAAAAACCGACTTATGCCGGATAAAGGGCACTTATGTGCCCTTTGCTTTTGGAGGAAAAAATGGAATACAAAAATTTATCAAAAAAAGAACTCATAAAAATAAAAACGGAGCTTGAAGCCGCATATAATGATTTCAAGTCGGCAGGACTCAGCCTTGATATGTCGCGCGGCAAGCCGAACAAGCTTCAGCTCGATTTGACGAACGATATGCTCGACACCGTCAATTCTTCAAGCGATATGAAAGCCTCGGACGGTATGGAGACCAGAAACTACGGCGGTCTCACAGGAATCCCCGAGTGCCGCAAACTGATGGCTGAGCTTATGGGAGTTGACGAAAAGAACGTCATCATCGGCGGAGTCGCAAGCCTTACACTTATGTACGATTACATCTCACAGTGTATGGTCTTCGGCTGCGGCTCGGAGCCGTGGATAAAGCAGGGTGAAATCAAATTCCTCTGTCCCTGCCCCGGCTATGACAGACATTTCAAGGTTCTTGAGCATTTCGGCATAAAGATGATAAACATAAAAATGAACGACGACGGTCCCGATATGGACAGCATTGAGGAATACGTCAAGGACGAGAAGGTCAAGGGACTTTTCTGCGTGCCCAAGTATTCCAATCCCGACGGAATAACATTTTCCGACGAGGTTGTCCGCCGCTTCGCCGC
Organism: Eggerthellaceae bacterium; assembly: GCA_963616775.1. Classification (GTDB taxonomy): domain Bacteria; phylum Bacillota; class Clostridia; order Oscillospirales; family Acutalibacteraceae; genus CAG-488. The sequence continues at coordinate 9,148 of CAVELL010000056.1, forward strand.
CCTGAAGCCTGCGGCAAAGGATTTCAGAGTGATCTGGGACAACGCCTACATTGTTCACGACATAAACGACGCACCCGACGAGCTTCTCAACATTTTTGACGAAGCGAAGAAATGCGGCAGCGAGGATCTCTTCATTGAGGTTGCCTCCACATCGAAGATCAGCTTCGCAGGCGGCGGAATTTCGGCGATTGCCGCATCCGACCGCAACATTGCCGCAATCAAGGAGCGTATGGGTGTTCAGATAATTTCAAACGACAAGGTCAACCAGCTCAGACACGCACGCTATTTCAAAAACCTTGACGGCATAAAGGCGCACATGAAAAAACACGCCGCGATTCTCAAGCCTAAGTTCGACGCAGTCACAAACGGCTTTGCCAAAGCCTTTGACGGAACGGGAATTGCACACTGGAAAAATCCGAACGGCGGTTATTTCATCAGCCTTTACGTTATGAACGGCTGTGCAAAGCGCGTCGGTCAGCTATGTAAGGAAGCAGGTCTTACGCTCACGACCGTCGGCGCAACCTATCCCTACGGCATTGACCCCGATGACAGCAACATTAGGATTGCGCCGTCGTATCCCGACGTTGACGAGCTGGAGAAAGCCGTTGAGCTTCTTTGCGTATGCGTCAAGCTGGCGGCAATCGAAAAACTTATTGAAGAGTGATGCAAATGAACCGTCCCATATATGAAGTAAGAGAATTTCATAATTTCAGAGAGCTTCTGAATCAGAGCGAAGCACTTTACGGTAACAGCCCTGCCTTCAAAATCAAGAACCAGATCGGTCAGATCCTTGACATCAGCTACACCCATTTTAAGGGCGACGTTGAGGCTCTCGGAACAGCACTGCTTGACCTCGGACTCAGCGGAACGAAAATAGCCGTTGCAGGCGCGAACAGCTACAAATGGTGCCTGAGTTATATGGCTGTCGGCTGCGGAGTCGGAGTTGTTGTCCCGACGGACAAGGAGCTTCCGTTTGACGACATCAAAAGTATACTTGACGTTTCGGAGACAAAAGCGATTATTTTCGACAAAAAATTCGGCGACAAGCTCCTTGAAAACCGTGATAAGCTTCCGAAGGGGCTCATACTTATTTCAATGGAGCAGCGCAAGGACGAAAACGGCATACTTTCCTTTGACTGCCTGCTGAACAACGGCTACCGCCTTATCGGCAAGGGCTACACGGAGTATCTCGACCGTGACGTTGAGGGAAACAAAATGACCGTCCTCCTGTTCACGTCGGGCACAACGGGAATGTCGAAAGCCGTTATGCTCAGCGCGGACAATATCTGCTCCGACGTCCGTTCGATTATGGGCTTTGTTAAAATCAACAAGGGCGAGCGCATACTCTCCATCCTGCCGATGCATCACACCTATGAATGTACGGTAACCTTTCTGTGCTGTGTCTACGGCGGAGTAACGATATGCTTCTGCGACGGACTGCGCTATATAACAAAGAATCTTGAGGAATACAAGCCACACATTCTCATCGTCGTTCCTCTCGTGCTCGAAAAATTCTACAAAAGGATTATGAAAGCGATTGAAAAGGAACGCGGAGGTGTCGCCAAGGTTGCCCTCGGCAGTGTTATCACAAGGGCGGCAGGCGCGGCGAAGCTTGACGTTTCAAGTCTCTTCTTCGGCAAAATAAAAAAGGCTTTCGGCGGCTCGATTCGGCTGATTATTTCCGGTGCCGCAGGCATTGACCCCGAAATAATTAAAAATATGAACCGTTTTGGCATCCGTACCTTTCAGGGCTACGGATTGACAGAATGTGCTCCGATTGTAATCTGCAACAGCGACAAGGACAATAAATACGACTCGATCGGCAAACCGATTCCCGGCGTTGAGGCTAAGATTTCAAAGCCCGACGAAAACGGAATCGGCGAAATATGCATAAAAGGTTCCATGGTTATGCTCGGCTACTACAAGAATCCCGAAGCGACGCGCGATGCTTTTGACAGTGACGGCTGGTATCACACGGGCGACCTCGGACGGGTTGACCGCGAGGGTCACTACTATATATGCGGTCGCTGTAAAAGCGTAATCGTCACAACTAACGGAAAGAACGTCTATCCCGAGGAGCTTGAAAGTATGCTTCTCCGTGAGGACGCAGTCAAGGAATGTATCGTAACGGGACGCGAGGACGAAAGGGGCAACACCATTGTGTTTGCGCGTATTTTCCCGGACAAGAAAGCGATCGGCGCAATGTACGGCAACCGCAATATCTCCGACAAGGAGGTCAGTAAAGCCGTTTCCGACGTGGTCAAAAAAGTCAATTCTCAGGTTGTAAGCTACAAGTCCATTAAACGCTTTGAAATCGTCAACAAGGAGTTTGATAAGACCACGACATCGAAAATCAAGAGAAATCAGTAATAATAAATTTCCCCTCCTCATATTTTTAAACGAGGAGGGATTTTTATGCCCAAAAGAAGAAAGCGAAAACCGTCAAAGGAAACGGCGGAGCCTGTCAGCATAATTATTAAGGCTCTTATCGGTTCGCTTGTCAATATCATCATCTTTTTTTCACTTTTGGCTGCTTTTTCCTTTGTCTGTCTGAAAGCCGACCTTGACGAAGCCTTGCTTAAATACTTTGTTTTTGCCGCCGCGGCAATTTCGGGTCTCGTCGGGGGATTCACGGCAGTCAGACCCATCCGCAAAAAAGGTATGATCCTCGGCGGAGTCTGCGCCCTGCCGGCGTTTCTTATAATTCTCCTTATTTCGTCAATCGTGAGCCGAACAGGCATCGCGGTATCGGGCTGGAACGCCGCGCTGATAATGACTCTCGCTTCCGCCCTGGGAGGAATACTGAGCGCAAACCGCAGAAAGTGATTTGCTTGAGAATCAAAGTGTGCGGTATTGCCTTGAGCCCCAAAATATGGTAAGATATAGAAAAAAGTACGGAGCTGAAAACTATGTTCATAACCAAACAGATATCATCTCTTCAGCGTGTGTTTCTCGACGGTAAATGCGACCTCGGCGAAATTGCCGAAGCCTCCGCCCTCAAGGGTGAAAGCTTCTCATACCAGATTGCCTACCGCTCCGACGAGCGTTTCTTCGCCGATATTGTCGTTGAATCCGCACTTTCGGATTTTATTGAAATACGCTCTGTCGGCAATGTGCCGTCGGAGTACCCGTGCGGAGCCGATGAATACGGGGTCTATGAACGAACCGAAGCAGGTCTTTTTCCCGACGTGCTTGAGCCCTTCGACGGACAGCTTTTGATTAAAAGTAACAACTGTTACTCTGTTTGGATCACCGTCGAACTGCCGAAAAGTATCAAAGGCGGGATTTACCCGATAACGGTTAAATTTTTCCGCGACGGCAAAGCACTGTCCGAAAACACGCTTATGCTCGGCGTTATAAACGCTGTTCTGCCCGAGCAAGCACTCATCTATACGCAATGGTTTCATTGCGACGGAATCGCGAATTACTACAACACGCCTGTTTTCAGCGGCAGATTCTGGGAGCTTACCGAAAGCTTTATGAAAGCCGCCGTCCGCACGGGCGTTAATATGATACTCACCCCCGTTTTCACTCCGCCGCTTGACACACAAATAGGCGGCGAGCGGCTGACGGTTCAGCTCGTTAACGTCAAGGCGAGCGGCGGCAAATATACCTTTGCGTTTGACAATTTCATCAAATGGGTAAGGCTTGCAAAAAAATGCGGCTTCGGATATTTTGAGATTTCACACCTTTTCTCTCAATGGGGAGCGTTCGCCGCACCGAAAATCATAGCCGAGGTCGACGGTGTGGAAAAGCAGATTTTCGGCTGGGACACCGTCGCTTCATCTCGGGAATACGCCGACTTTCTCCGTGCATTTTTGCCGAACCTCATCAAGGTTATCAGGCAGGAGGGCATTGAAAAATCGACCTTCTTCCACGTTTCGGACGAGCCGAACGAGGAGCAGCTCGACTCCTACTCCGCCGCAAAGGCAATCATCTCTCCCCTGCTTGAGGATTTCCCGATAATTGACGCGCTTTCCGATTACGGGTTCTATGAGAAAGGCATTGTCAGCCGCCCGATTCCCTGCACAAGCGAAATTGAAGGCTTCATTGCCAAGGGCTTTGAACATCCGTGGACCTACTACTGCTGCGGTCAGACGGGAAAGCTCAGCAACAGGTTCTTCGGTATGCCCCTTGCCGCAACAAGAGCGATAGGGGTTCAGCTCTTCAAATATAACATTGAGGGCTTCCTTCAATGGGGCTTCAACTTTTACAATTCGCAATATTCAATAAGAAGCATTGACCCGTACAAGGTCACGGACGCGGACGGTGCCTTTCCGTCGGGAGATTCGTTCACCGTCTACCCCGGCAAAAACGGTGCTGTTGAATCCGTCAGGAGTGCCGTTTTCTACGACGGACTTCAGGATATGCGTGCAATGCAGCTTCTTGCCGCCGAAATCGGCACATCTGCCGTTGTAAAGCTGCTCGAAAAAGAGTTCGGGAAGGTCACTTTCACCGAATATCCGCGCACAGCCGAAAAAATATTGAAAATGCGAAAAGTCATAAACATTCATTTGGACAGTTTGTATAAAATATAATTATTTTGACTTTTTGTAGGTTTACAATAGATGTGAGACTGAAAACAAAAAAGCATAGAAAAAAGCGAT
>CAVELL010000057.1:0-22017 GCA_963616775.1 Eggerthellaceae bacterium
TCGGGGTGAATGGCATTCAAGAGGTCAACGGTTCGATCCCGTCCGTCTCCACCAAGTCCGCAAACCGCTATAAATAAGGGGTTGCGGACTTTTTTATGCTTAAAATCGGCATTTTTATAATTCTCTTTTTGATATTATATTCGTTATTTTTCAGCCGTTTTCTTATAAAATGCAAGTCAAAATGCAAGTCAAAATCAGCCTCCATAAACACAAAAAATCCCCGGATTACCACAATTGAAGTGATAATCCGGGGATAAGTTTATATCAGCAAGTTAGATTTTAATTCGCTCGATTTCGACCAAATTAAACCTATCGAATTCGATTGTTTTTTGCTTACTTCGCAAGGAGAGTGTAGCACGCTCTGATTGTCTGAGCACCTGCGAGACCGTCGACGGTGATTTTTGCGGCACGCTGGACTTGCTTTGTGGCTTCGGTCGTGCCTGCGCCGAAGATTTCGTTGTTGTCCACGCCCTGCGAGATTATGCCCTTTTTCTTGAGCATAATGAGCAGCTGCTTGTATGCGTATACGCCCTCGTTGGCGTCACCCTTCTGAAAATATCCTCTTGTCATGTCATTACCTCCTATGTCCGACGGTGCGTCGATTGTGGTTGTGGTTGTTGTTGTGGTTTTGTCTGTGACGGTTGATGTAACGCCGAGATACTTTGCAACACCGTCTGCGATTGCGTAGCCGAAAACTTTGCGCTTCGCCTCGGTGTTGATGATTTTAATGTCGTTTGCGTTGTCGATAAACGCACACTCGACAAGTACAGCCGGAGCGTCCGTCATACGGATCATACCGAAATAGTCCGTGCCGTCCGAATCGAGCTTCGTTTTAATCCCTCTTGTGTTCTGTCCGATTTTCACCGTTGCGTCAACAATAGCCTGTGCTAACTTTTTACCGTTCGCCGATGTGTGGGAATAATAAACCTCCGAGCCGTCACCGCCGCCTGCATTGATATGAATATCCATACACACATCAGCGTTAAATGCATTAGAAGCGGCAACCTTTGAATTGATTGACGAATCGCAGTCGGTTGTACGGCTAATCTTCGTTTCAATGCCGTACTGCTTGAGACGCTCGTTGCAATACTTGCCGATTGAAAGAGTCAAGTCCTTTTCCTTGAAGCCGTTGCCGACCGCGCCCGAATCAGAGCCGCCGTGTCCGATGCCAACATATACTTTAGCCATTGTCGTCACCTCCATTCAGAATGTTGTCTGCCGTCTGTGCGTTCTTCGTGAAGCTGTTATTCTTCCACCACGCGGCAATCGATGCGCCGACGGTGAATATGTAGGTCACATACTCCTGCCAGCGGTCAATGTCGATCGCTTCGGTACGCTTACCGAGAATAACGCAAAGCTGGCTGATGAGCGCAAGGACAAGCACAAGTGTTCTTGCCCATGTCTGAACCGTTACGCCCTTGAGATTGATTTTCTTCATGAAAAAAGCCTCCTATCATTTGTTTTTATTTTCAAGGTCGCTGATCCGATGGTCGGCGACCTTTGCCTTTTCTTCAAGCACGGGTACACGTTTTGCAAAATTGTTATGTTCCCTCACCTCACGGGTGAGTTCTTCAATCTTTGTATCCGTGACCGCCTGTGCCTTTTCAAGCTCCTTTGTCATTTTGGCATTTGCCGCAAGATTGCTTACGACAACGCCGACGAGCGACAAAATGCCCGTGATGATTGCTGCGATAATTCCTTCCATATTCGCCCTCACATCAGCCCGATAATCTGAGCCGCTTTGATGACCGCCGCAAAAATCGGCAGAATCGCATTGAATGCGATCGCCGACCCTGCGACATATAAAAATGTGTCAATAACCCCGTTTCCTGTCGGTGTCATTTTAATTCCTCCTCATTTATCGTATAATCATTCCGTCCTGATAAGGAACACAATCATAGTTTTCCAAATCGTCAATCTCACTATATAGAAGAGAGAAAGCCGTTACATATTCAAAATATTCATTCCCTTCTTCATCGGTGAGTTGAAGTCGATTATCCCTGAAACAATAGTCTTTATCGGCTATAAAGTCATAGATTTTCGGCACTTCGAGTTCTTTATAAGTATAAAGGTTGAAATGCTCTATGTTCGTTAAAGTCATTTTTTTGCCGCCTCCTTTAAGTAGTGATTGTTATTGATTTGCTTGACATAAGCTCATAAATTGCCAGTGCGTCCGCGTTATTGTCGCTATATGCTGCTGTTAATGCCTCACGTACAGCAGAAGCTACCTGAAATTTCATAGTCGTCGCCGTTCTTCCGTTCTCGTCAACTGCCGCGCAATTATCCAAAATGTCTTTAAAGCAATGCCAGTCAAGACCCGCAGCCCAGTGAATATCCGTTGTGCCGCATTTATACCCTTGTGAAACAGTTAGATTTGTCAAACCTGTACAGCCGGAGAAAGCATAGTTGCCGATACTTGTTACCGAATCCCCAATGTGTACGGACGTCAAACCTGTACAGCCGGAGAAAGCATAGTTGCCGATACTTGTTACCGAATCCCCAATGTGTACGGACGTCAAACCTGTACAGCCGGAGAAAGCATAGTTGCCGATATAACCCGTATTTTTTATTTCATAAAATCCGTGGATTGCCGAACCCGAAAACGCGCTATCCTTAATGTCCCCCGACATACTGCCGAAGTCGGCATATCTATAAGAAGATGTACCGCCGCCTTTTGTGTAAATATTCGATGTATTAGGTACTATCAGATAAGCAAGACTCGGGCAGTTATAGGTTGCTTTTGACATTTGAAGCAGTCCCGTTACCGAAAGTATGCGGATCGGGCAATATTTTGATGTTTCCCACATATAATTTCCCTCGACATAAAGGGATTGGCATGTATCATTTTCGAGCATATCAACAACATTCGGTTGTACGTTCGTTGCATAACCGATGTGTAAAAATATTTCCGTATTTTGAAGCGGAAAATCGTCCATATCAACACTCAAAAGACCGTAATCAATAGGATATACAACATAGGGTGTTTGATGAATAAATAATGTCACCCTTTCAAAACCATTCTCATTTTCAAGGTTTGCTGTGTAATCACCTGTATACTCTTCGCCGTTGATGAAAAGATAACTGAACTTATTGCTATCAAAACGAATAGTTTTACCATTCGGCAAATCACCTCGAATTACTGCATAACTTCTTCTTCCCATCAAACTTACCCGGTCGCTTACATCATCTTTGAGTTCGGGATAGGTTCTATCCACAATCGTTTCAGCCAATGTCTTTTGCCAATGTATCACCTCGTTTGTAAAATCCAAGACCGCGAACGGGGCGTGATGAATTTGATAGTGTTTCGCCATTGCCTCTGTAACATTCGCGTCGAGTCTATCTAACGTTTCTTTAACAACTATGTTGTGTTCAACAATGCCATCGAAAATATCTGCAGTTAAACGTACAAGCTGGTCTAATTCAGCCATAAAATCTTCTCCTTTACATTTAATCTTAATCGTCTAAGGTGTCTCCGCCCGTCCCCGGAATAAGCTCAATGTACCACTCTTTATAGTAACTCCACAACTTATTGTAGATAAGCTCAACGATTTCGCCGTATTGTTTAGGCTCTAACTCTTTGACTGCCTTTATCAAATCGTCCCAAAGCTTATCTTTATCTGCAATGTCACTTGTTACTTCGGTTATGGCAATGCCTAATTCGGAACGGTCAATTTCACGCTGTTCCGATTTTGCTTTTGATATCGGATTTTCCCCCGAATCGTCAAGTGTAGGATTGAGCGTAAATGTGTACGGAACGGATTTCCATATCACCCTGTCTCCGTCCTTGAGGACAAGCTGCAAACTCAGTGTGTTGTCCGTCAGAACCTCACTCGGCAAGTCAAAGGTATCGCTTGATACCTCATAGCAAAAACTGCCCTGTGAGGTCACGCAGACGATATTTTTGCCGTATCCCTGCAGCGCACCGGGGAGCAGAAACAACAGCGTTGTTGCGTTCCGCTCCCCGATTGTGCCGAGATTTCCGTATTCGGGGAACAGTCCCCTCTTTTCGCTTACTGTAATTCGGTTAATCATCGTCGATCACCTCAATAAACGGCTCAATGCTGATGATGTCCTGCGCCGAAAGCTCAAGTCCGCTTATATCAATCGGCTTGACATCAAGGTCAACCTCCTGACTTTCAAGCGTATTCATATCTTTTCGCAGACCGTCCCAGTCGCTGATGTCGTACTGATTTTTTTCCTTGTTCAAAATTCCGTGCTTTTCACAGATTTTTATTCTTTCGCCGTCATATACCGCAAACTCTTCATTTACGGCTTTAATGAGCCTTGCCAGCCTGTAACTCTGCTTAACGGGCAACGTCCGCTCCGCAAGCCGCGAGAGCGTGTCACGGGCATTTAATATTTGTTTGATTGTTACTTTCATGGTTTGCCTCCTTTACGTTTTAACCTCACCCGAAGTCCGATATACTTTTAGCGGTGCTGAATCTGATCCCTGTCCACGGTAGTTATTAAAAATAACTTCACCGTCCAAAACAATGTGTTTGCCACATATATACACATCGCCGTTTGTCGCATTGCCTGCCAAAAGCAAGTCCGTTGTTGATATAACACTCATTTTGGGTCGCGTGTAATATGGGTAGTCTATGTTGTAATCATCATTTTGAGCTAAAATCAATGTGTTATCTCCTTTTATCACACCAAATGCCGATTCACTTAAACTAATCGCTGTTAATTCAGTTGATTTCAGCACAGTTAATCCGGAATCATAAATATTAAGTCTGTATCCGTCACCGTCGTTAGCTTGAAGAGAGACACCGCAGTTCTGCCCTCCATAAAGCGTTTCATAATAGGTAGCTGATAAATCCATGGATACGCCCAAATATCCTATCTCCGTTCCGGCAAACGTATGTTTAAGATTGGCTTGCGTTATTTCCATTGCAAATCCATTATCTTCACCGTCTTCGTCAACGCCTTTACTTGAGATAGTAGCGTTTCTGCATATCATTGTTCCGTCTTTTTCAAGAGTAAAATTATCGCTGTTGATTTCTATTTTATTACCCGATATATTGATTTCGGACGTAAGATTGTTATTTTCATCTTTCGTCACACACATAGATATCTGCGCCTTAACAGATTGGTCTATGTCCTCCGCCGACGGCGACCAGTCCGTAGCAATGTTTCCCTCTTCGAGCTTCAGACTTGAAATGTCAATTATATAGCCGACGTCATTATCATCATGCGTGCTGTTCTTAAACAAAAGTCGCATTTCACAGTTCAGAACCTCACTCGGCGTCATAAACGTTGCAATGTATTTTTGCCAGGAGGTAGTTATCTGCGGCAATGCTGTACGGCTTGCGTCATAAGACACTGCCGAGCCCTGATCCCCGTAACCGACAATTAACAAGTCGTTTTGCGACAGCTCACCGGGAGTGCAACCGGTATCATTATATTTCATCCACCATGACAGTGTGTATGTTGTTTGCGGTTTCAATCGTTTTATGTTGTTGACAGCGTCCCCGATTATATCAACGGCGGCGAATTTAAATCCTGCTGTTGCCGCTGCTGTCGGATTAAATACAACCCTTTTAACCTTTCCGGAGGGTACCTTAAGGTCGTTCAATCTGCCGCATTGGATTGTCGCCGTCCCTGCGCTCGGTGTAAAGCTTGCAAAGCACGCCGAGTCAAGCAATATGTTTCTCGCACCGATTTTCAGGTTGCGCTCAACCGCAAGAGTGATATTACCTTTTTCCGCCGAAATCAGCTCTTTGCACTCGTCGGTGCTTAAGTACCCTGCAGCCGTGATTTGCTCTATTGATTCCGCCTGCATTTGCAGCGTTTCGGCCGTCTGTTTAACATAAGTGTTATATGTGGTGTTGGATACATAATTGTCCTTAACCTCTGCTTTCAATGCCGTATATTGACTTGTCGCCGCCTCCGCCGTAGCCGTGATTTTCGCTTCAAGTCCTGCTTTTGTGTCGGTTATCTCCGCATCTAAGCCCTCCGCCGTCAGCTTCAGCTCTGTATACCTCTCGTCGGATTCCTTTGCCATGGCGGTAATTTGATTATTGATATGATCAACGCTTAATTTGATGTTTTTAATGTCTGACTTAACACTTCCTGCAAGGTTCCTGTCCGCCGCAGACGAATCTTGCGTCCCCGCCTTAAAGGTCGAGCGTATCCGAGATGTTGTATTCATGCCGAGAATATAAGATGTAATAAGCGACCCGTCTTTTTTCTTTATTGCTATTCCGTCATTGAGGTCAAACAGATAATCGTCAATAAATTCGGTCAGGCTAAAGGGATAAAGTTTCATCCCCTTAATTTTTTCAAACACCAACGGTGCAAGCTCGGTCTTATTATTTTCGGCAAGAGCGTTGTCGTTGATCTGCCATTCGTGTAAACCGTTTGTTGCAACATCTGTGTCGTCTTGATAAACATACGCATCGTCATAATCGGCGTGTCCGAAAGATACGGCGTTAATTGCACCATACAGAGGCTCTGCCGACAGGGTCTTGTACTTGCGCTTGTCAACATAATACCCACTGTCATAAACCTGTCCTGCATCATATTGATACAGTTTAACGGTAGGTCTTGTAAACACAAGGTATTGACCGTCTCTCGATATGATCGGGATACAACCGCTCAGCTCGGCAATCCATGATATAACCTGCCTGTTTGTCGTGTTTTCCGGAACACCGATTTTTTCTGCGGTTTGAAAAGACAGGATATTCTTTTCGGTTGACGAATCAAGAGTAACACCACATACAGCGCAGATCTTGTTTGCCAAAGCCTTTAGAGTATATCCGGCAGGGATAATACCGTCAGCCCACGCTTTTGTAAACGGAGAATCAAACAGGCGTGTACGGTCTGTCCCCTTGAACTTAATTGTGCGTTTTGTCGAATTGTTCGTCACATCCTCGCCTTCTGCATAAAACAAGCCCATTGGTACCCACACCGTTTTACTGTCGCTGATATCAAGTCCACGGTAAACTTGAACCTCTTTACCATTGAGGTTCAAGCTGCCGTCAAGATTATAAATCTCAAATTCACAGGTCTTTGCCGGGAAGCCGCCTATCATCTTCTCTGTTTCGTGTGTGATTTTCGGGAATGAAACAAGATGTTCCAGCCCCGTGTATATTTTCCCGTCAACCACAATCTTAGATCTCGGTTGACGGATTATGCTGTCTTTTATGTAGGTCAGATACTCTCCGCCGGGATTGTACATATATCATTCCTCCTTAATCGGGTATCGTCTGAATAAATCGCAGTTCAAACGGCTCGACGATAAGCTCGCCGCTGTCCGTCATATACTTTGTTTTTATTGCGTCGGAAACAGGATACATAGTTCGTGTAATTCTTGTCCCCGTGTGCAGATCATAATAATTGACCGTGCAGGTTTCATAATGTCTGACGGTCAAAATTGTTCTTATGTCGGCTTCGGTCAGCCCCTCGCCCTGAAAAGAAAGAGAGATCTTGTCCCTTTCAGGTAAGACCTCTCTTATCATTACGTTTTCATCTGTTGCTCCGCTGCCGTCACCGTCGGTCTGCGGATATTCCCAGCTCATTTGGTCAGCTTTCAGCTTAGTTTTTCCGTTGATCTATACTTCGTATTTTTCCATATATTGTACTCCTTTATATGTTCAACAAGATGCGACCTTCGGCTATCTGCGCTTCGTTGATCTGCTTAATGACCGTTCTGCCGTCGGGATATTTAATAAGCAGCTCAATTTGCAGCTTGACAGTCTGAATACCGTTGTTTACGGCAGCACCCATTTTCTGTAAGGCAAGCTCGACCTGCTCCCTAATCTTCGATTCGGGAGTAACGATTTCACCTTCACGCTTGTTATCTCCGACAACTGCAAGCGTCGGATTGTTGGCTTTAAGGTAGCCGCCTGTATAAAGGCGTGGTAATGTAACCATTGAAGCGGTCGGAATGGACGGATTCCAACTTCCACCGCCAAACACATCCGGGATCTTGATATGTATTTTGTTGATCGCTTTCGCAAAGAAATTGAAGCCCTTAAGCATTCCGTTTATAAGTTTTTCAAATTGCGTAAGCGTTAGATTTATTGGTATCTTTACAAGAGACGCTATTATCTGCCATTGACCTTTAAAGATATTTTTAATACCTTCCCAGGCTCTCTTCCAATCACCTGTAAATACGCCTGCAATAAATTGTACTACGCCCTTAAGTGCTGTAATTATGCCATTAAACCAATCTATTATGCCTTCAATTATAGGTTTTAAGAAATCAACAATGTTCTGAAAAGCCCAAACAAAAATCGGATACAGCTTATCCTGTAACCACATACATATCGGTGCGATAGCCTTGTTATAAATGTCAAGTGCTGCCGTTATCAGCTCTCCGACAAAATCGACAATGTTATCCCACAACGGCTTGAGGTGCTTATCCCAAATTTCGTTGAGCACCTGCATTACCGAATCAAAGCACGGTTTGATAAATCCGTTCCATGCATTCAAGACAATATTTTTGACATTATCGATTGCTCCCCGCATTCCGTCAAAAATCGGCTTCCCAAACTTCGTCCATTTGTCCGCAACAATATCAAGAGCATCAGAATAGACCTTTGAGAAAAGCTGCATTACCGGGATTATTCCCTCAGTCCATACTTTGTCGAACACTTCCTTAACTGCATTAAAAGCAGATAAGAGTGTCAACAGACCTTGTTCTTTGAATTGTGTTATTACAGGCAGCCCTACTGTTATAAACTTTTCAAGGCACGGGAAGATCAAATTATCCCATGTGGAGCCAAAAACCAAATCAATAGTGTCCCATAACCCAAGAAAAATATCGGTAACTGTATGGGCAAAGGTGTCAAACAGCGAAAGCAAATCCGTTTCAGCCCAATTTTTGAGAGGTGAGCCGAGAGATTTGATATCATTCCAAACTTTTGTAAAGGTATTTTTGGTTTGATTTATAAGCTTATCAAGCCGGGCTTTTTCCTTTGCAAAGCCGGAAGAAAAGCCTGTCCAAAAACCTTTCAGTCTGTTCTTCAAGTGCTCAATTTTCTTTTCGGTTTCACTCAAGCCCTTATCGGTTCGCTTTGTATCGAATGCGCTTCCGGATGTTGCACTGCCTAAAGAGCTGCCCGCATCTGAGCTGCCATTGTCCGTGTCGGTCTTACTCAGCGTGTTGATTTCATCATAGGCAGCAAAAGCATTTTTGACCTTTTTTGCTGCCTTTTCTGCTGCTGTGCCTGTCGACATTATGTCGCTTGCGGCATCAACCGCCGAGCCCGAAAGTCCCGACATTGCCGAACCTGCTCCGGCTGTAGCTGTTTCAACCGAGCCGCTGAAAAGAGTTGCGATCGCACTTGCCGCTCTGTTGGCGTATTCGATGAGCGTGTTAAGCTGTTTTAACAGCGGCGTTAGTGCCGTAATCAGCAGCTGACCGATGTTTGACTTCAGCGAATCAAAATTCAAGGATAAAATTTTGACTTGGTTTGCCCATGAATCCGATGTTCGGGAGAAGTCGCCCTGTGCATCGGCGGTCACGGATAACAGATAGTTATACCGCAGCAGAGCTTGATCAGCCTGTGACATCTTCGTAAAAGCCGTCGTAATGCCCTTTGACATAGCGTAGGCTTCCAAATTTGCCACCGACATATTTATACCGAGCTGTTTCAACGGTTCGGTTTCGCCCGAAATTCCCGACCTTATCTTTGTAAAAGCTTCGTCAACATCAAGGTTGTAGAATGACGCAAGGTCACCGGCAAGCTCGGTTATCTTCTGCGACATATTGAGTGACGCGTCTGTCGTCAAGCCCATCGACTTGAGCATTGCACCCATTGTGCCGCTGTATTGTTTCGCCGACAGCTCGGATATTCCGAACGCCGACGCTGTTGTTTTCGCCCACGTATTGATCTTGCTTGCTCCCTGACCGAAAGTAACGTCAACAACGTTCTGCACTTCCGTCAGGTCGGAACCGAGATCAAGACATTCCTTTGAAAAGGCCGTTATCGCTTTAACCGAAAATGCTGTTGCCGCCGCAACTCCGATTTTCTTGAAAGCACCTGTGAACGCCGACGAAATACCCGTAGCGGACTGTCCGCAGGTTTTCTGTGCCGACTTGGCAGCAGAGACAACGTCCTTTTTAAATTTGTCTTTATTTAGCTGGAGCTAAAAAGTGAGCGTTCCTACTTTTGTTCCCATTTTATCACCCCGCTAACGTTTTCATCATCTGCTGGAACTGCTCAAGCGATATTGTTATCTGCGGCGTTTGGTTCTGAGAAGCCTTAAACTTCTGCCATTCCGAGCGGATTTTCTTTTCCTGCACCGTCATTCGTTCGATAGTTTCACGGTCGGTTTCCGCTCTTACCCTCACAACCTCGCCGAGAGGTGTATCGCCCATGATGCCAACAAGTAATTTTCTGTATTCCGAGACCGAAATATCTTCCTGCATCAATCGTATTCCGTACTGCTTGGCGAAGCTCGATATAATCAGAGCTTCGTCATAATCTTCGTCGTAATACGATTCTTCGGTCAGTTTTTTCTTTCTCTTGCCGCCTTTTTGAGTTCGTCGTAATCCTCACCTGTAATAGCGGACATAATGAAGAATGTGAGATTTGTAAAGTCAAGTACGGAAAGATCATCGTTGTTGAGGATCTCGTCGGCATTCTCCTTGCCGAGAGCAAGTCTGATGATTTCCTCGTCCTTTTCAATAATGCTGTCGTCATTCTGAACTGCCTCAATCTTCTTCCATGTGGAACGGCGATCGTCAACCGTATAGAGCTTGTCACCGATTTTAAGTGACGGGTGGTTGTCGCCCGAAAGAATTGCTCCTTTTGTATCAATGATTTTCATAATAAAAAACTCCTTTTAAAAAATAATCGGGGACAAGTTGCCCTGCCCCCGTTGAATTTAATCCGATGACGGATTTGTATTCTGGGTTGTCGCCTCTGTATATTCGGGCTTACCGTCGGAAACAAGATCCACTTCAAGCGGTGCAACATTTGTTGAATCCGCACCCGCAACACTCTTTACCTGAATTACACTCGGCACAACAAGAGTGTCACCGTTCGGAAATGTAATCTTGTATGACGTGTTGCAAGCCTGACCGTTTTTCAACAGCTTGCTTGCAACATAGTCATTACCGGGATCACCTATATTGCGCTTGCCCGACATTGATATCGTAATGGACTTAGCCGTCGCAAGTGCTCTCTGCCAACCCTTAGCCTCCAGCGGATTCCATGTTTCAACGCCCGTGTCAACGGATATTGACGCTGATTCCATATCGGCAATGGTAACATAATCAGAATCTGCCGGACTTGCCGAACGTGCAGTTTCCGAACTCTTGTCAATTCGGAAGTCCATTTCATTTACAGGGAATACGCCTTTAAACTCTGTAGCCATAATCAATCACCTTTCTTTGTAATATATAAGTCGAATTCGAACGAATTTTCATACACGCCCTGATCGTCTGTTCCCAAATCAATAGGTGCGTTATACGGCGGTATAACAAAAACACGCTCGTTATTAAGGTCAAATGTTTTCTCGTCAAAGAAATTGTAAATTTCTCCGGCTTTTTCTGCCGCCGCTTCGTAATTTTTGCCGAAGCGCAGCAAAATAGAAATCGGCAGCACGGTATATGACCTATTACCCTTACCGCCGATTGTGTTGATTTTCGGACGTGAAACTTTTGAATGATAAAAGCACACTGCCCGTTCCTTGTTCTTGTCAATCTTTCCGACGGAAATACTTTCTTTCCACGGAAAATTTGATTTAAAGTAATCTCTCAGATCCGAAAGTGTCATTTTTATCCTCCCAAGCGTTTCATGCCGCTGTGCATAAGCCTTTCGAATATCCGCTGCGCATAATCCTGTTTTTCTCCCGTAATATACGGTTCAAACCATTTGCCGCCTGCATTTTTATTGTGTTCACGGTTAAAATGATATTCGGGGTGAAAATACAAACGTCTTGCATACGGCGTGTCGGATACAATGCTGACCTTGAAGTTCTTAGATTGACTATCATCAACATTTGTTGAGCGGTTTTGAAGAGCTCCGGTCTCAAACGGCATTGTTCGAGACTGCCGAACGTCCGTTTTTATTGCATATGCCGTTTTCACAAGAGCCTGTGCCGCAATATCTTCTATCGCTGCCAAATTCTTGTGGTTAATTTTTACCTTAACATTCATCACATCACCTCAAATTCCGTGTGGTGCACCGTGCCGTCGGGATTTCTCGGACGTGCGGCAGAATATATCTGCATTGTCCGTCCGTTGATCGTCACCGTGCCGCTTGATAAAACAGGCAGCGCAGGGGCAAAATCGCCCTTGACGATAACAGTTCCTGCGAGCGTTATTCTCTTGCCGTCAGCCGTAAACACCGTCTTTGACGCTTCGTCGAATATACACTTCATCGGTTCGGTCTTATGCACGACCGTTTCGCCGTCCTCATTCAGCTCCTCCGTATCAACGGAAATAACACATTCGTTGTTGAGAAGCCAATCGGGAAATCCGAGTCTTTTAATTCTTCTCGCCATATTAAGCACCTCGCCACATAAGCCCCGATGCTCTGAGCAATGCAAGAGCGGTCGGATTCATATAATTTTTGCTTGCTGTGCTCTCCTGCTGCCCCTGAGTGACGCTCAATTTGCCGACGGTATAGCTCGATACATCGGTTTCATCGTAGCCGTTCTCGGCGATATACTGCGCCTGATAGCAGGTTGCCTTGCGTATGCACTCACGCTGAAACGGAGTGAGATTATCAAACCCCAACCCGTTAATTCGTCCGAAAGTCATTTCATCAATCTTGACAGAGGCTAACTCCAAATTATCCTCTATCTCTTTTGTTTCAAGGATATCGTCCTCACCGATTATATTTCGATAATCCGAAAAATCAGCATAAGCCATATTGATTACCCCTTAAGCCTCAACGTCAACGTAAAGGCTGTCAATCTTGTTATCCTTGCCGTTCGGGAAAGTAAAGACATCCGAGAATGCTCTGTTCTGATAAAGATAGCAGTCGCCCTGCGTGTGTCCTCCGGGGGCAAAGTAATAGATACTTGAGAGCTTCGGCACGAACTTAGTCGTAAGCGGCGAAGCAATGAGGACATTGATCTTCTTTGAGCCCTCAACAGCAGGCTTCGTCATCTCGTAATAGGTCGAAATCGAGCCAACAGCGGGAGATTTGACCGCTGTATATGTGTACGCACCCTCTGAGCCGCTGCGTGTGTAGTAGGTTTTGCTTGAATCAACCGCAATATCCGAGGTAAGCTCGTAAACAGCGTCCGTAGCTTCCGCGGGAACGAATCCGCCGTCCTTGGATTCAAAATCGAAGCTGTCATAGAATACCTCGTCGTCAATGACCTCAAAAATCGGCACACCGTCGATTGAGGTTACTCTCGTTTCAATACCCATACCGCCCTCTGCAATCTGAGTAAGCTCGATCTTGCGCTGAAGCTCCTTAGAGCGTTCGAGCAAGTCCATGATGTCCGAGCGAACATACATGACAAGTGCGCCCATCGCTCTGTAACGACGAAGATGACCGGCACTGATAAAGCTCTTGAGCTTTGAATAGACGTTGTCTGCTGTGTATGCGGAGATCGCAGTCTCGCTGTGGTAGCCCGCAAGCGTCTTTGCCTTTGTCGCACAGCGTGAGAAGAACAATGCGTTTGATTCCGGGACGCTCTGCGTGCGGGCGAATGTCTCGGAAATATTTTTGATTGATGCGGTTGCGTTGCTCTCGTCCACGTCGAGTCTGTCGACGCAGAACTCGACATCTCTGTCGTGCATAAGCGTAAACGGCACATCAGCCTGAACAAAGTTACCTCTGTTCCAGCCACCGTTACGGTTGTGGCTCTTGTAGCCTGAGGTTGACATCTGTGTAAAGTGGAAAGTCTTTGCACCGAGCCACTTTACGTTGGTTGTGATAAACGGAGAAATCATTGAACCCTGTATGAGGATATCAAGGAGCTCCGGTGCCCACTGCTGAGCATAGTTAATGTTTGGCATTTAAAATCTTCCTTTCTTAGTTAAATCTGTTCCATCTTTTCTGTGGAATTTGCTTTTCGGGTGTTTTCTTCCGATCTGCGCCCTGTTTGCCGTCGCCGCCGATAACAAAGCCGACGTTGCCTTCGTCAGCCTTAACGACAAGCTCAGGCCATTCTTTCAAAAGCTCGGCAACCTGTGCCGAAGCCTTTTCACGGTCAAAGCTTCCGTCATCGTCAACGCATTTGTCGCGGTCAACAAGCCTTGCGGCTTTTGTGACCTTCTTTGCGTCAACATTAGCGGCAAGAAGCAGGCTTTCAAGCACCGCGCCATCCGCACGTTCTCTCTCTTTGGCAAGTGCCTGCTGAATTTGCGACATTTCCTCACCGGTACCATTGTTTTCTGAGTTTGCCGCTTCCTCCGCTGCCGCCTTGGAAAGAATTTCTTTCGCTTTGACCCTGTCTGTGATGCCGAGTTCTTTGAGAACCCTGGCAACAGCCTTTTCGCTGTTTTTCTTGGAGATACCGTTCATCTCCTCTTCGGAATACTTCTTCTCCGGCTCTGTATTTGCCGCACCTGTTTCGGTGCCCTGCTGTGCATTGCCGTTTTCTGTACCCTCTGTGTTGTTGACTTCTTCAGCCATATACTCTCCTTTTTTACGGATAAGGACATCCGCACCCCGTTATTTCAGATACGGGCAAACTGTATTTTGATATAAAAACAGCGTCACCATTACGGCAACGCTGAAATTATAAGCGTGAAAAAAGCACCTTGACTTCTCAGGGTGCTTGGTTGTTTAACCTTAGTTTAAAAATCTGCGATTTAAGAAAACCGTTTTTTATTAAAAGCATCGTTAATCTCGCTTGTTCAAATCCTTTGGGTGACAAGTTATCTTGTATATCAATTATCTCTTTATCAATAATTTTAAGAAAAGATGGGTTTATATACACCTTTTTCAACAAATCAATATACTGCTCGTATGCCTTTTTTACTTCCTCTGACACATTTTCTTGTAGTAGAAATAAGTCTCCATAGACAATTGAGTTATGATTCGGTACGGCATATTTGCAACACTTATCAAACCATATTTTTGGATTTTCAATCATTAAACCATTACCTCCAAAACCATAAATCTTTCGTTTTTCATTTCGTAAATTCCACGATAATTTTTTACCTTTATTTTCCTTTCGCCTGCGTCAATAATTTTGAATTTCGTATTTTTGTCAATAAGAAATTCAAATTCTGCCGGACTGTCAGATATTTTATAGATATATGCTCCTTTGGTTGCTTTCGGCGCATGTATTTCAAGCGTTGTAGCGGTATCTTTAAAGCCTCCAAACGGAAGCTGTGCATCTGCACATACAGTGGTACTCGTAAATCCTTTCTCAGTATAAACCTTACCGATTACAGACTTCATATCTTCTATTGAAGAAGTTTTTCCGGTAATAAATGCAACATCTCCGACAGAGCGTTTTAAGACAAGAGGTTCATTTAATTTGAACTTTGAAAGTTCTTTTGAAATGCCTTCACTGACCTTTTTATACTCGGACAGATCGCTTCCGAAGCTTCTCTTGGCTTTTTCGTATTGCTCCCCGCCTCTTTCCAATGCATTTATAGCTTGGTAACTTCCACCTGTATATTCATAAATATTCGGATTATTTTCTCTTGAAAAAGATACATCGGCATTTAAGTCATAATATTCTTTCTGCCATTTTTCAAAATTATCTATGTCATCAAGTGAAAGTTTACTTTCGACTTGTATGTTTTCTCCGCTTTTTATTGTATCACTATTTTCGGAATTTGCAATACTTAATTGAGCTTTTCTTCCCTCCCACTCATTGAGCCTTGCCTGATATTTCGCAATGTTGGCAGGGTCAATGCTTCCGACCGTCAGCCGCTTGTATTTTTGGATCATGTTCTCAATATGCGCCCTGTTAAGTTCCTCAGTGCCGTATTCATTCAGCTTGTTATCTTCCGTTTCATAATGGACGATATCCTCAAGCTCGGGAAAATACGTTCCGAGCCCGTGACGGCAGCGAGGGTGAAACAAGCCCTCTGCCATAGCCTGAGAGAGCAGCATATAGTCTCCGTCGTCAGGTGTTCCGCCCGAATAGACATCATCAATCAGCACTTTATTCTCAAACGGCTTGCAAAGCTTACATGACGTTGCATGGTGGGATATAATAACAAGTGTTTCACCGAGATACTTCCGAAATTCGCCCTCACCTGCCATATATGCACGCTGATTGACCGTCCTGATTGCCATTGACGTGTAATCGGCAATGTTGACTCTGCGCCCGTCCTTGTACTCAATGCAGTTAATACCACGGCTGAGGAAGTCCTTGACTGCCGCGTCGTATGCCTGCTTCTCGGTGTAAACGCCGTTTGTAACGTACATTCCGTACTTAAATATCGTGCTTCGGTATGTATCGTTCATCATTCGCAACACGGCTTTATCCGCCCTTGAAAAGTCCGACTGAACCGAATTTATCAGCGCATCAACCTTTCGGGTGTTGATTTTAAAGAAGCCGTCTTTCATGGCTACGGCTGATTTATAGCCTGCGCCCTTGGCTTCCTTAAACCGCTTCATCTCGTGCAACGAGCCTTGTTTCATCTCATCTCGGATGTGGTCTTTGACGTCCTTTGCCATTCCTCGTGTGCTGTTTTTAAGCAACATTTTATTGTGCCGCTGATATTTCCGCAGCTCACGGATTTTAATTGCCTGCCATTGCGGATAATCAATACCCGCTTCGGCTTCCTCCGCCAAATGCAAGCCGAGATTACGTTTCATAGATTCAATCATTTTGAGCTCCATGTCCTTGTAAATCTCGGCTATTTCCTTGTCAAAATCATTCATCATTCAATACCGGCGAAAATTTCATCACCCACGGACGGCTCGTCCGCCTCGATAATGCCCTTTTCTTCCTTAATGCGCCTGATTTCTTCTTCCTTCCAGTCATCAGCCTTATCATTGCCGTAAAGCTCACTGACGCAAGCTTCCGTTGACATTATACCTGCGGCTGCCGCCTTACTGACCGTTTCAACCTGTGCTTCAAACGACGGATTTGCATATCCGCCACGGGCAACGGTGATATCAATGCTGTCGTCCGTAGACCTATTCTGAAGCGTGTCGCTGAATTTGAGAGCCGTAATTATAACGTCCTTAATGATACCGTCAAGAACGGAAAGCACCTTGTTTCGGGTGTAGAGCGTTGTTTTCTCTTTTTCACGCTGTGCATCTGCATTGTCAAGCTTCTTAACGTCAATACCGAGCGTCGACGGTGAAATAATACCCTGCAAGCAGAGATCAAGAGCCGTGATATATGAAGCTAAAAGTGCTTCATGCTGTATTGTGCCCTGTGTCGTTTCAACCTTGTTGACTGCGCCCTCACCGCCGTCCGCGTCAAGTACGATATATTCGTTGTCAAAGTCATTGCTTTGCAGAATTTCACCGGTGAATGGGTTAGATGGGAGGAAATCTCTCGGTATATACTCCTTGATCTGACCCTTGCGAACAGCGAGCATCCATTGAGAATAAACCTCGTCCAGACTGTCAAAATTATCGTACTTGCGCGAGAATATCGACTGTCCCCTACCTTTGAACTTCGCCGACGGTGTAAAAATAACGGGAACGGCAGGGAGAAAACCCGCCTTGTTCGTCACGGGTTTATACTCGGCAAGCTCGGCAAAGTCTGTCATGTTGACCTCATTGCCGCTTGAATTTTCAAGGGAATATGTTATACCGTCTTTCCTGTAATGTTCCTTAAAGGTGTAGCAGTTATTATTCAGCATCTTTTTTGTCTTAAACACGACTTCAATCAAACGTCCTCGGTCATATTCAAAATCCACTCTGTCCGCCTCGTAAAACTCAATAATCGGATATTTGCTTATGCTCTCGTCAAACGAGAACTTGAACGCTCCGTCGCCGAGAGCTAACGTCCGCGAAACACATTCTTTCAAAAGATCTGTAAACTTGTTATCCTTTGCGATTTCGTCCCACTCGTCCTGTCTGTCGGAAAGTGTGATATCAAAAAGATCGTCGAGACACACATTTGTGAGCACATCGACGATCATTCCCGGTAAACCCGTATGTATTTTGCGGATTTTACAGCCCCTTGTCGGCTTGGCACTCCAAAAATGCTGTCTGCTTATGCCGTCATCAAGGCTACCGTAAAATTCGTGAAGCTCGTTCGGCTCACCT
This sequence comes from Eggerthellaceae bacterium, assembly GCA_963616775.1. Taxonomy (GTDB): domain Bacteria; phylum Bacillota; class Clostridia; order Oscillospirales; family Acutalibacteraceae; genus CAG-488. The sequence continues at coordinate 18,111 of CAVELL010000057.1, forward strand.
CTGTACCATATTCGGTTTTTGAAAACCTCCGCATCGAAGCTCAGAAGCTGATCTATCTCTATGCTCAGGCTCTGCGGGGCTTTTATTCTCAGATAATTTCTTATTGCTGTTATAACCTTATCATTCTAACTCATCTTTTGATCTCTCCTATCATCTTCACATACGGCAGAAAGCCGTACTGCGAAGCGTTGATTGTATGGTCGTTGCGATCCTCAGGCTCGTTGTCCTTATCCTGCGCCCACGAATACGCTTCAAGCTCGGATATATGCACTCGGCAGGTGTCGCATACAAGATAATCGCCTGTGTGCAGCCAACCGAGCTGCATGTTAATTCTGTCAATAATCTTTGTTTTCTTCCATGCTCCGTTAAAATTATAGAGGCACGGATTTTGCCGCTTATACTTTTTCAGCTCCGTAATGGTTGCCTGATCCGCCGAATCAATATACACCTGACGAGCAAAGCCCCACACTTCACGGTTACGCTCCAAAAAGTCAACAAAATTCCGCACCGTATCGGACGGCGCAATCGGATTTGACATATCTGCGTTGTTATATACACGCTCATCAAGCACGATCAGCTTTCTGTCCTGCGTGATACCTTGAAATATCATTGAAATCGTATCTGGTGATTTTGAGGAATACGCAGTATCAAGACCTGCCGAAAACTGAACAAACCGTATCTTCTTATCAAACGCGGCTTGCAAAAGCTGATTCCGGTTTACGATGTGCCTTGAACGGTCAAAGTTGCTGAATACAAGTCCTGTTGCCCTGCCTCTCAGTCCGAGAATTTTATTCTTATACAGCTTCGTCCCCGGCGGAACCATGCTGATAATCTGCTCTTTCTTTGCCTGCGGCAGCCCGGCGTTGTGATCGAACGAGAAATACCACCATACCCAGCCGCTTTTCGGCTCCGCATTGAGCATATTCAGCAGATCGGGCGGGGCATCGTTCGCATATTGAGCTGTCGGGCGTGCGTGATTGATATATTCCTCATACACGGGCAAGCTCGGATCGTCGGGATTGAGCGTCGCCATAAGATAATCGCATCTCATCGACGCCTCTCTGATATATTCCATATCGGCTATATTGATTTCGTCGATATACAAACAGCCGTACTGACCGCCGAGAGCCTTTTTCCATCGTGCCTTGTTATCATATCCCAGGATATATACTACCTTGTCGCCGCTCGGTGTATGATAAATCAGGTGCGGCATACTGTATTCGCCCTTGCCTGACGGATTGTATTCCACAAGCTCTCCGAACACATCAATTATTCCAAGGTCTTTGTTGATGATGTTTTTCTCGATCGTGCCCGTATCAAGTCCGCTGATTATGTGAATTTTTTTCGCGCTATCCGCAACCCTGAACATAAACTTAACTATTCCGACTGTTGTTTTGCCCGCTGCGGTCGTGCCTTCAAGGAACTCGACAGGTGCTTTGCACTTCAAAAAGTCTTTATATTTCGGGCTGAGGACAAGATTCTCACTCATCGTCGCTCAACTGCCTGAGGATAGAATCGAGCTTATTTGTCGTTTCGAGTGTGCCGGAAAGATCAACCTTATCCGACGGCTTATCGCCGGCACGGTCAAGAATATCCTTGCAGGCGGCAAGAGCAGCCTTATCATCTGTACTCTCTATAAGCTCGATCAGCTTATTTATTGCAACCTGCGCCGCACCCTTGTATCTGCGCTTTCTCTCACGCTCCGCTTTTGCTTCTTCTTCATCCCTGATTCGCATAAAAAGCTCATCGTGATTTACCCACGCAGAAAGGGTCTGTTGGCTCACTTTAACCGTGTTCGCAACATCTGTTTGGCTCAAGCCTTGATAAACCTACAGTTCAATGGCTTTTTTCTGCTTTGATTTTAGCTTTTTTTCTTCAAATTTCTTCAAATTTTCGTTACTCACCTTTCCTCACCTCTTTTGTGTTGTTTTTGGTGGCGGAAGTGAGAGTTGAACTCACACGCAAAAAGCCGGAAATTTAGAGTCTCCTATGTCTCCCCATTCCATCATTCCGCCTTATTTTTCGTAATAATTTTTCAGCCGATAGTAATTGCTCATTGTCTCGTTATACATGTCCTCAAGCATTGTGCGCTTGTATCTCAGTTTGTAATCATCTGCGCATTTTGGGAGAATATCCAATTTTGATTTCAAGTGTTCTGCTTGTAGCAAATATTCTTCGGCAAGCTCGGATAGAGTTTTCATATTGTTCACCACGATAAAAGCCGCATTGACTTCTCAACACGGCTTTACTATATTTCCAAGTATAATAATATACCATGTCAAGTGGGACATTCAAGGACATTTAGGGACATTTTTCAAAATTTCTGCGTGAATTTTTTCAAAGCTCCGTAAAGCTTCTGCGTGCTTCCTCGTTATATGCCGCCTGACATAGCCCATTTCATCAGCAATTGCAGACCACGATTTCAAGCTTATGTACCGTTTTTCAAGGAGTGTCTTCTCTTCCTCTTCGGGCAACTGCTGGATTTCTCTCCTGATTTTCTCACGGAATTTGAGATATCTTTCGACCTCGTCCGACAGCTCGGATTCGCTGTCCGCTATCTTTTCAACAATCGAAGCGAACACGGCATCGGGCGTTCCGGAGGTCTGAACAACACTCTGCTCGTAATTTGTAGCTTTGATTGTCTCCACTAACTCCCGAAGCTGCCTGATTTCATCGTTACGGTTCAGTATCTTCTGATTAAGCCACCTCACCTGCGACAAATATTCCTTCGCTGTCACTATAAATCACGCTCCTTTATCTGAGTAACACCCATTTAACCCACATCGGTAAATCGCTTGTTGCTATTGCATATGTAATTATAATTCCTAAGATGATAAGAAGAATTACAATAAAAATTCCCAAAATAAAGCCTAAATTATATTTCATTCATTCTCACACTTCTTTCAACATTTTGTTTCATTTTTGACCTTTTTAATTCTCGCTTTTAGAATTTGCATTACCGTTTCGTGTGTGCCGGCACGCTCTCTTATAGTCGCAAGCACGTCCTCATCAACGCCGCCCTGCACAATCAGATAATGTACATACACCTTGTCATAAGGCGAACCCTGCCGCCACAATCGGCATTTGCCCTGATCGTTAAGCTCGAAGCTCCAATTCGGCGTGAACCAAATAATGTGCCTGCCGCCTGCTTGAAGATTTAAGCCGTAAGCGCAGCTGCTCGGATGAACAAGCAAAACATCAATCTCTCCTATGTTCCATGCGTCCTCGTCGTCGGTACCCTTGTAAACACACACACGGAGTTTTGTCTTTTTCAGCGCTTCAAGAATACGCTCCTTGTCGTGCTGATAGCTGTAGAATGTTATGCACGGTTCGCCATTCAGACTTTCAAGTAATTCCATATACGCATCAATCTTGCAGTCGTGAATATGTACTGTGCGCCGTTCATCGTCGTAAACCGCTCCGCTGCAAAACTGTAACAGCTTGCCTGTCAGCACGCCTGCCGTACCTGCGGTAATGACATCTTCGTTGATTTCAAGAAGAAGATCCCGTTCAAGCTGCGTGTATGCTTTCATCGTCTTGTCGTCAAGCACTATCGGCACGTCGTGTTCAATGCAATCGGGTAACTCCAAATAATCCTCCGCTTTCATCGAAACGCATATATCGCTTATTGCGTTAAGAACCGCCGATTCGGCATCTTCTTTCGGTTTATAATCGGTGAAATGTCCGCCGTGCGTATTCACATCAAAATACCTCGCACGAAACTGTGTGATGTTTTTGCCCAGCCTTGCGCCCCCATCAAGCAAATAGATCTGCGCCCATAAATCCATAAGACCCTTTGAGGACGGTGTGCCGGTAAGCAACACAACCTTTTTGCAAAAACGTCTTACAAGCTTCATTGCCTTAAAGCGTTTGCTTTGGCCGTTCTTAAAGCTCGTGCTTTCGTCAA
>CAVELL010000058.1:0-68779 GCA_963616775.1 Eggerthellaceae bacterium
TTTTCATGCCTTTTTGTGCCTTCCGCACAGCGGAAAGGAATGGTCATAACTATGGATATTTTTAATGTATTGACTATGGTCGGCGGCTTGTGCCTTTTCCTTTTCGGTATGAATGTTATGGGACAGGCACTTGAGCGACGCGCGGGAAGCAGCCTGAGAAACGTACTCGAAAAGCTTACTTCAAACAAAATTGCAGGCTTTTTGACAGGATTGGGAGTTACCTCAATTATTCAAAGCTCGTCGGCGACAACGGTTATGGTTGTCGGCTTCGTCAATTCCGGTCTGATGACACTCAGACAGGCAATAAATGTTATTGTGGGGGCGAATGTCGGTACTACCGTAACGGGCTGGATACTGTCGCTCGGCGGAATAAGCAGTGAAAATTTTTGGATTCAGCTTCTCAAGCCGACCTCGTTTACTCCCGTGCTTGCGCTGATAGGAATAGTGCTGTACCTCTTTATGAAGGATTCAAAGAAAAGGGACAGCGGAGCTATTTTGCTCGGGTTTGCAGTTTTGATGTTCGGAATGGAGTCGATGTCCGCAGCTGTCACGGGTCTTTCGGAGGTTCCGAAATTTCAACAGATGTTCCTTATGTTCAAAAATCCGCTTTTGGGACTTTTGGCAGGAACGGTTTTGACGGCGATAATTCAGTCCAGCTCGGCTTCGGTCGGAATTTTACAGGCATTGACTGTCACGGGACAGGTTTCAATCGGGGCGGCGATCCCGATAGTTATGGGAGACGGCATCGGTACCTGCATCACTGCGATGATTTCCGGAGTCGGAACAAAGAGAGAGGCAAAGCGTGCCGCAACGGCGCATCTGCTTATAAATCTTATAGGCTCCATTGTTTGGATAACTGTTTTCTGGATAATAAAGGCTGCGCTGAAGCCGGCAATTCTTGATTCATCGGCTTCGTTTGTCAGTGTTGCAATAATAAACACGAGCTTCAAGGTTCTTAACACAATTCTGTTTTTACCTCTTTCCGAAAAGCTTGAGATGCTTGTACGAAAGCTTATCCCCGAAGCCGAAAGCGACAAAAAGCCGGTAGAGCTTGACGAACGACTTATCCTCACCCCGACCCTTGCTATCGGTCAGTGCAGGACAAAGGAAATCGAAATGGCTCAAATTGCGGCTCGTGCATTCAAAAGCAGCGTAACAGCAGTGACATCATATACTCAGGAGCTTGCAAAAAGCATAAGAGAGGACGAGCAAAAATGCGACCGCTATGAAGATGCACTTGCGACATACCTTGTTAAAATCGGCGCAGAACGCTTGGCAGATAACGACAGTGAGGAGGCAAATATGCTTCTCAAGCTGCTCGGCGATTTTGAAAGAATTTCCGACCATGCCGTAAATATTCTTGAGTCGGCAGAGGAAATGACGGCAAAGAAAATCAAGCTTTCTTCGGACGCCGCAAAGGATTTTGAAACTATTTCCGCAGCGGTTAATGAGATCATAGAGCTTTCAATGAACGCTTTTATCAACAACGACCGCATAAAGGCCGGAGAGGTCGAACCGCTTGAACAGGTCGTTGACGAGATGAAAGAGAAAATGCGAACAGCTCATGTCCGCAGGTTGAGAAACGGAGAGTGCAGCATCGAAACCGGATTTATATGGTCGGATATACTGACGAATTTTGAGCGTGTTTCCGATCATTGCTCAAATATTGCCGGCTGCGTTATCGATGCCGCCGAGCACAACCTCAACCTCCATGAAACGCTTGATAAAATTAAGCATACCAACGAAGAATTCGAAGCACGGTATAATTATTATGCCGGGAAATATATGGGATAAAAGCAGTCGCCCGTGAGATTTCACGGGCGATAGGTCTTTTGAGGGGTTATTTATCTGATATTTTTGCAACTGTTATTCCGTTTATTTCCCTTACATATCCGTTGTCGGGGTAGCAGGGCATATTTTGAAATTCGTCTGTTGCTTTTATTTTTAAGGCCTCTTCATCGTTTGCGGCTATTACATCTATTCCGAGAAAATAATGCCAAAATTTAACATAATGGTTTTGTGATGAAAGCACGGTGTCGTCATTTCCGCTTCCTCTGATATACGGAAGAGTTGAATTCCAGTTGTTGTCAGAGGTTTTGTAATCTGCGCCGATAACGGCAATCTTTTGTCTTTTGACTTTAAAATTATCTTGTTCGGTTATATCGTCTATGACCTTTTGCGCCGTTGCGTATGTTCTTTCATATCTAAGCTGCATATAAAAGTAATTGACATTTGATGAGATTGAATTGGAAATTATCAGCAGGCAAAAAGCGAGCAGTGAGATGTTTTGCAGAACTTTTAAGGGCTTAATGTCAGAGGGGAGAGCTTTTATAAAAATGATTGTGATAACATAGTAAAGGCAAATTTGCATTTCCATCATTGCATTGTATTCGACATTTACCGTTCCGAATCTGAGCAAATATGAAAAAATGAACATAAAAAACAATTCGATAATCAGCAAAAGGATTCTTGAGGGCTTTTTATAGAGCTTTTTATTTACAATTACAGCAATCGTCAGAGCTGCTGTCGCAAAAAGCAAAATCATGCAAATAACCGAGTAAAAGCCGATTTTAAGCGGTCTGCCCTCAATATTGAAAAGCTCGATTCCATAAAGACTGAAAAGCTTGACTCCGCTTACTGCAATAGCACGGAGCATTTCGGCAGGAGAGAGCAAACCAACCTCATTGATACCCTGATATGAAGAAAGCTCAATTCCCGTAATTTTCAGCAAAGCTTTGAGAATGACCTCGTAAAGAACGAAGCCCCCGAAAAAGGCAATTACACTTTTGTAATATTTTTTTATCAGCTCGTATAGTTTTAACTCGCCGATAGCCGTATCTTTGATTATCATAATTGTTATAAGAACAAGGAACACCGAAAGATACGATTGGTAGATTCCTATAGAACCGGCAATAAGAGGCATTGCCGCAAGAAAGCCGATTTTTTGATATTTATAACATAAATATGCCGCCGATACGGAAAACAGGAAAGCGAGCATATAGCAATCCGCCGTAAAAATAAAAGCGAATGTTGATGTTACAGTGGGAAATGTTACCAACAAGCAAGAGAGAATACTTTTGTATACCATGTCCTTTATTGCAAATATGTCGGAAATCATAATCGCTGAAAGACAGATAAAAAGAATTGAAAGAAAACCGTTTATCCATGGTAAAGTAGAATTTGAAAAAATCTCACCTGCATATTTCAGAAGCCATCTGCCGGAAGAGAAGGTTGCACCGACAGAGTCGGTGTTTATTATTCCGTCCCATGTTGGCAAATAGTTTAAAAAACAATATGCATGGGCGATAAGACCTACGATAAAAGTTGGGATAATTATATCTTTATTTTTCTTGAAAAAATCTTTTATTTTTATTAAGAAACTGTATACAAAAAAGTCATTGTTTTCCATATTGCCCCTCCGTTTATTTTGAAAGCGTTACTGTATATCCACCGTCAAAGGTTATGACGTGCTCTGATTTGGACATATCTGCTTTCGGGGGATAGTCGGTTGAAACGATTTGTGCGCCGCTGTTGAGGGCGATGGTTGAGTCAGATTCATTGTATGAGCCGAAGTTGTCGGATCTTGTCCTTACAATAAGCTTTTTGCCGAGAACCTCCTCGGCTTGAACCTGAATATCGCTTGCCTTATTGATCAGCAGGAACGACGCATAGTCCTTATCTCGGCTGTCGTAGCGCAGCATCGGGAACATAGCCTGAGTTTTTATTGAGGTGTCCTGTTCAATATATTCGTCCGTCACGGTCGTGTCGTGAAGCAGAAGCATGACATGACCTCTTGTTTCGCTGAGGGTCATCCAGTCGTCGGCCTCACGCATTTCCTTAAAAGAGGAATATTCACCTATCATATCTGCAGGGGTTATGAGAGTATCACCGAGAATCTCCTTCGCCTGTTCGCCAAGCTCGTTGGCGTATTTACACTTGAAATAACGCATATTTTTTTCGGGGATAAAGTCTTTTTTCGGCTCGATTATTATCGTTATCGGGAGGTGATTGGGGTTTGCGTCCGACCAAAGCTTGATCTCCTTGAACGCAAGCGCAAAATCATAGCAATGCGTCGGCATATCAAGAACCGGAGCATGAGTGCAAACAAAGCTTACTTTGCCGTCCTTGACAACCGTTTCGACATCAAGCTCTATACTTCTGATTCCAAGATTAAATTGATCGGTAAGATAGTCCGAGGAGAAGGTCGCTTTATCCGCCTTGACAAGCCCGAAGGTTACGGTTGAAGCGTTTTGAAAGAGCTTTTGCCTTGCCGGAACACACTCCTTTTGATAACTGTTGTGAGTGCCGAGAAACGAAACCTCGTTGAATTTAACGCCGTCGGCACAAGCCTTGTCAAGGTCAAAATTACAGAATGAAGTTTCATCGACCTTGGTGTAATTGCCGCTCTTGTAGTCGTTTTCGAGCTGTTCGATTCGGTCAAGCTGCTCCTGAATATCAATTTGTTTTTGCTCCTGAACCTGTTTTATCATAGCGGGATATGTAAAAACAAAGCAGAGGATGAGAGAAAGAAGTGCGGAAATATATTTTGCGATATATTTCATTGTCAACAGTCCTTTATTTAAGGTAATATCGTACAGTCCAATTGGGCGTTATTGCATTAAAGCAACACCGCACACCTATTTGCGCGGTGTTGCTTTAAGTTTTATTTACCGTGGTTTGCAGGATTGCCGCAGCATTTTTTATATTTCTTTCCGCTTCCGCAGGGGCAGGGATCGTTCGGACCGGGTGCGGTCTTTTTGCGCACGGTTCTTCCTTTTTCGCTGCCATCGGAAGCACCGCTCTCGCTTGTAACCTTAGCGGTCTGCTCACGCTTTGTGTCCTCCTCGCTTCTGATGCGGACGGTGAGCATCTGTCGGACTGTGTTCTCACGAATTGAATTGCTCATTTCGTCGAACATATCATAGCTTTCCATTCTGTATGCAACAACGGGATCCTGGTTGCCGTAAGCACGCAGGTTGATACCTCTCTTGAGCTCCTCCATTGCGTCGATGTGATCCATCCAGAAGGTGTCAACATTTCTGAGAAGAATCATGTGCTCAAGACTTCTCATAATCTCGGGTGTGAACTCCTCTTCACGGGCTTCGTAACGCTCGTGACCCCGTTCGATAAGCATTTCTCTTGCTTCGTCACGGTCAAATGCGTCAACATCGTCAAAGTCATCCGGCTCGGTTATCCAGCCGAGGTACTTTTCTTTAAGTCCCGCAATATTCCACTCGTGCTTCGGGAGAGCCGACGCACAGTAGAAGTCGATAGATTCGGTTACGGATTCGTCAAGCATCTTGAGGATTGAAGCCTTAAGATCCTCGCCGTCAAGAACTCGGTTGCGTTGCTCGTAAATAAGCTCTCTTTGGCGGTTCATAACATCGTCATACTGGAGGACATTTTTACGGATTGCAAAGTTCTGGGACTCCTTCTTCTTCTGAGCGGATTCAATTGAGCGTGAAACCATCTTTGAGTCGATGGGCATATTCTCGTCTGCGCCGAGGGTGTTCATAACGCCCTGGAGCCTTTCGCCGCCGAAGAGACGCATAAGGTCATCCTCCAGCGAGAGATAGAAGCGGCTTTCACCCGGATCACCCTGACGACCCGAACGACCTCTCAACTGGTTGTCGATTCGACGGGAATCGTGACGCTCCGTGCCGATGATATAAAGTCCGCCGGCTTCGCGAACCTTTTCAGCTTCGGAGCTGATTTCGTCCTTAAATGCCTTTTCAAGCTCTGCATATTCTTTTCTTGCGGCAATGATTTCTTCATCGTCGGTCTCGGCGAAGCCTGTTGCCTCAACGATCATTTCCTCGGAATAGCCCTTGCGGCGCATAGCTGCCTTTGCAAGGAACTCGGAGTTACCGCCGAGCATGATATCGGTACCACGACCCGCCATATTTGTCGCGATGGTTACGGCACCGTATTTACCTGCCTGAGCAACGATTTCGGCTTCCTTGTCGTGGAACTTTGCGTTGAGAACCTCATGCTTGATTCCTCTTGATTTGAGAAGCTTGGAAAGAATCTCTGATTTTTCGATCGAAACCGTACCGACAAGCACCGGCTGACCCTTTTCGTGGCACTCAAGAACCTGATTGATGAGCGCATTATATTTTGCGGACTCTGTTTTGTAAACAAGGTCATGATTGTCAATACGGATCATCGGCTTGTTGGTCGGGATCTCGACAACATCAAGGGAATAAATCTCCTGAAATTCCTGACTTTCCGTCATAGCCGTACCTGTCATACCGGAAAGCTTCTTGTAAAGACGGAAATAGTTCTGGAAGGTGATGGTTGCAAGAGTTTTGCTCTCGTGCTCAACCTTAACGCCCTCCTTGGCTTCGATCGCCTGATGAAGACCCTCGTTATATCGTCTGCCGAGCATGATACGACCCGTGAATTCATCGACGATAAGAACCTGATTGTCCTTAACAACATAGTCGATGTCACGGCGCATAACGCCTATGGCCTTGATTGCCTGATTGATGTGGTGGAGGAGAGTCATATTCTCTGCGTCCATAAGGTTTTCGACATTGAAATATGCCTCTGCCTTTGCGATACCGCTCTTGGTGAGAGATGCGCTTCTCGCCTTTTCGTCAACGATGTAGTCGCCGTCGGCAACGTCCTCGGCGTTCTGCTTGGAGTCGATTTCCTTGACGACTGCCTTTGTCAGCGTGTGGACAAAATTGTTGGCAAGGGTGTAAAGCTCTGTTGAGCGGTCGCCTCGACCGGAAATAATAAGCGGAGTACGAGCTTCATCAATAAGTATTGAGTCAACCTCATCGACGATGGCAAAATTGTGACCCCTTTGAACCTTATTCTCCTTGTAGGGAACCATATTGTCACGAAGATAGTCGAAGCCCATCTCGTTGTTTGTTCCGTAGGTTATGTCTGCGGCGTAGGCAGCCTTGCGTTCGTCGTTGTCAAGTCCGTGAACGATAAGTCCGACCCTGAGTCCCATAAACTTATAAAGCTTGCCCATCCACTCGGAGTCGCGGCGTGCAAGGTAATCGTTGACAGTAACGATGTGAACGCCGTCGCCCGAAAGGGCATTGAGGTAGGCGGGGAGGGTAGCAACAAGCGTTTTACCTTCACCCGTTTTCATTTCGGCGATGCGTCCCTGATGCAGGACAATGCCGCCTATGACCTGCACCGGAAAGTGCTTCATTCCGAGCACGCGCCATGAAGCCTCGCGGCAGGCGGCGAAAGCCTCGGGGAGGATATCGTCAAGAGTTTCACCCTTGGCAAGACGCTCCTTAAATTCCGGTGTTTTTGCCTGAAGCTCCTTGTCGGTGAGCTTTGAATACTCCTCTTCAAGGGCAATAACTTTATTTTTTATCGGGATTACGCGCTTAACCTCTTTGGCGGAGTAATCACCGAAGATTTTTTTGAGCAGACCCATATTTTCATTCCTTTCAGAATTAAATTAACTCAGATATGATATCACAAAAGAGTAAATTATACAAGACTTTCGTCAAAGTTGATTGTGATTTCTTTGTGGGGAAGTGCGAGCTGAGTGTACTCAACTCCGGCGGCGTCAAACATACGCTTGGAGGCTATGTTGCCCTCGGTTCCGTTATACTTGTCGGAAAGGTAGAATACACGCTTTATGCCGCACTGAATAATCGCTTTGGCACATTCATTGCAGGGGAAAAGTGCAACGTAAACGGAACAGCCGTTCAGCGGAGCCCCGGCATTGTTGAGAATTGCGTTGAGCTCGGCGTGACAGACGTAAGGATATTTGGTATCACATTCGCAGTCGGCTTGTCTGTCCCAAGGAAATTCATCGTCGCTGCAGCCTATCGGGAAGCCGTTGTAGCCTACGGACATAATCTTTTTGTTTTCATTTACTATGCAGGCTCCGACCTGCGTGTTGGGATCCTTACTCCTCTTGGCGGCGAGCAGTGCAACGCCCATGAAGTATTCGTCCCAGGAGATGTAATCGTTTCTTTTTGACATTATATTCCCTCCGTTTTACAGTTTCACGACGCGGTTGAGCGCCGTTCCGTCCTCGGCATAGTTTGAGACGATGACGGTTTTATTGTTAATAAAGCAATAGTTGCATATACCGCTGTTGAAGATATCACTGTCCGAAATGATTTGAGCCTTGCCGTTCTCGGTGTCATATATGATCATAGACTGCTTGCTTCCGCCGCAGAAAATAACAAAGCTCTTGCCGTCGGGAGAAGCGATGAATCCCGAAAACGAATTGAGACGGGCTTTCCTGACCGATATTGTTTCACCTGTATATATGTCGGTGAAATCTATCGAAGAAAGATCAAGGATGAAGTGTCCGCTTACGGCATAGTCCTTGAAGCTGCCGCTGAATTTCTTTAAAGGCTCGTCTGTGTCACCGTCTTTTACAAGACTGAAGCCGTCGTCTGTATCCGCGAAGAAGTATAAGCTGCCGTCTTTTTCCCGAATATTGTAGCTCGGTGAGCCGACAAATTCCGTTGAGGAGGCTTTTTTGGTGCTTCTGGAGCTTTCGACGGACATAAAGTCGTAAAGAATTTTCTCCGCACCCGTGTCGTGGTATCTTGTCGAAGCGAACCAGTCGTATTTGCTCATTGTGTTGACCGACGAGTCGGTGAAGATTGTCCAGCTTTCATTTTGGGTTGCGTCCTCCTGGACGGTTCTGTCTCGTGACGATATGATAAGTGAGGTTGTTCCGGACGCCATATCAAAGGAATAAATATCGGAATATGTCTTTTCGGTCTTGTATGCGTCTTCGGCATCCATATCGAGAAGAAGCACGTAAGCCGTTCTTGCCGAATCCTTGTATGATGACGGACAGTCTATCATACGGGCAAATATGTACGAGAAGGTTTTGACGTCACTTTTTTGCTTAACGCTGAAAAGTCCGTAGCCGATTGTTCCGACATCGGTATCCTCAAGGTAGTGAATTGTCATATCAACCTTTTGATAGCTGCACGTTACGGTGATTTTCTTCGATTTTACATTTGTTATCTCAATAAACTCATCGTCGGAAAACTTGAAATACTTAATGCTTCCGTCGGGGTACGCCTCATAGAAGATGTTTTCCTGCTGAGTCTGAACAAGGGGATAGTCGGATTTGAACTCCGCACTGACGACAGAGCTCAACGGAGCACCGCTTCCCGTGTCAAGTCCGCCCGCCAACTTTCCGACAAAGCCCTTGCTGAAGGTGAGCCCCGCAAAAACGAGGCACAGCACGAGCACGGCGGAAAGAACAATAAGAACCGTTTTGTTTTTCTTTGTCATTGTCATGAAAACCCCTCTTATTTCAAAATCAGTTCGACCGGACAATGGTCGGAGCCGTATATCTCGGAATGTATTTTTACGCTTTCAAGCCTCGGCTCAAGAGCCTTTGAAACGCAGAAATAGTCAATGCGCCAGCCCACGTTTTTCTCCCTTGCCTTGAAGCGGTATGACCACCAGCTGTATGCGTTTTCAAGGTCGGGGTAAAAATAACGGAAGGTGTCGATGAAGCCTGCATCGAGAAGCTCGCCGAATTTGCCGCGCTCCTCGTCGGAGAAGCCGGCGTTTCCGCGGTTTGTTTTCGGATTTTTCAGGTCGATTTCGTTGTGCGCCACATTGAGGTCACCGCAGAAAACGACGGGCTTCTTCCTCTGAAGCTCCGAAACATAATCTCTGAACGCGTCCTCCCACTTCATTCTGTGGTCGATGCGCTTCAGACCGTCCTGTGCGTTGGGCACATATTCGGTGATGAAAAAAATGTCGTTAAATTCAAGTGTGATGACTCTTCCCTCGGTGTCAAGCTCGGCAATTCCAAGCCCGTACTTTACGCTCAACGGCTCTTCCTTTGTGAAAATCGCAGTCCCGGAATAGCCTTTTTTTTCGGCGTAGCTCCAGTACTGATGATAGCCCTCAAGCTCCAGAACGAGCTGACCTTCCTGCATTTTTGTCTCCTGAACACAAAAAACATCGGCGTCAAGCTTGTTGAAAACGTCCATAAAGCCCTTTGTCATACAGGCTCTGATGCCGTTGACGTTCCATGAAATGAATTTTTTACTCAAAAAAACACCGCCCAAAACAGATCTTGGATTTTAGATATCAGATGTCAGATCAGGTTATATTTTACAAATGAAATACATTATAACATACATACAAATAAAAATCTATGAAAAAGCTATGAATTTTTGACGTTGAAAGAAAAAAATTAAAAAATATGTTAAATATACTGGATTTTATCGTAAGTGTGTGATATAATGCGTATGTCTTTCGACAGAAAATGAAGAATTTAAAAGATTGGGGTAAGTAACTTATGAAAAAAACAGTTATCCAATGTGTGACTGCGCTGCTTTGCGTTATCGCGGTTTCGGTCACTTCGGTAATCAGCATCGGTAAGATCAGCACGGCTAAGGTAGATGCGGCTAAGGCTGCAGCGGCAAACTCTTCAACCTCCGGCGAGCCGTCAGCAGATCCTTCGGCAGATCCCTCTGTTGATCCCGCAAACCCGGCAGACCCGTCGGCTGATCCTTCGGCAACAGATCCGTCAAACCCGGCAGATCCGGCAACAGATCCCTCAGCAACGAATCCGTCAAACAGCAATACAAATACAAACACAAATACAAACAGCAATTCCAACAACTCTTCAAACAGCAACGCTTCCAAGGTTCCGTCAACGGCAGCCGATATTGCCGCATATTACAACGCGGCAGTTAACAAGGCGGTTAACTCCAAGGCAGGCTTCTCAAAGAAGAGAACAACCTCTCTGAGCAACCTCCAGGGCGGCGCACTTCTTAAGATGTCGATCGTTGTCGAAACCGTTAACGATTTCCTCGGAGTAGGAACAACCGAATATAAAAATACAAAGGGTAAGGTCGGCGAGATTTCCAAGGCTTCTCTTACGGCATCCGATATAAGCTCCGCAACCTGCAAGCAGAGCGGTGACAACTATGTTATCACAATGACTCTTAAGAACGGCACCAGCAAGGCAAACGCTTCTTCGAAGAGCGATACAACTGCTCTCGGCAGAACCGGTCTTTACTCCGGTGTAGGCGACAAGACTGCTTTTGACTACAAGAACGCCGCCAATATTCATGCAGGCATCAACAACGCCGACGGCGCATCGGTTGAAAGTGTAACCGAGAATAACAAGAATATCAAGATTACAGCTACGGTAAACTCAAAGACAGGCAACCTTGTTTCTCTCAATGTATCCTACGATTGGGACGTTGCAATGACAAATGTTAAGTATGTTGTTACAATCAAGTCCGCAACGGGTGATGCTAAGACCGCAGTTGAGTTCTCGGGCTTTTCATTTTAATTAGATATGTTTATTGCCTTCCTCTTGAAAAAGGGGGAGGCTTTTGCTTGTTATATAATATCAATTTTTTTGTTTAAATTCAATATTTTATATTGCAAGAAACGGTAATATATGTTAAAATAGCGAAGATAGAGTTGGGGCAACACCGCACAATTGAGGCGTATGGATTGCCTTAGTATAATCTGTCAAATTGATATCAAGGAGTTTTAATATGGCAAGCAAATCGAAAAAGTCTGCGTCAAAAGCTGCCCACAGTGATGTGATGCAGGAAAAATTTGTCGAAACAAAAGAGTTTCGTATGTTCTGTCTCGCAGGTCTCGGACAGGGTATGGTTTACAGCGTAATGTCCTCGTACATTTCGGATTTCTACACCAATGTTATGAAGCTTCCGCTTATTTTTGTCCTTTTGTTAATGCTTTTGGCGAGAGTCTGGGACGCAATCAACGACCCTCTTATGGGTATGATTGTTGACCGTCACACCACACGCTGGGGCAAAATGAAGCCCTACGTCGTCTTTATGGCGGTTCCCATCGCTTTGCTTACCTTCCTTATGTTCTATTGCCCGAATCTGGATAAAACAGGTCTTATGATATATGCGGGCTTTGTTTATGTTATGTGGGGTATGATCTATACCGCCGCCGATGTTCCGTTCTGGAGTCTCCCGAATGTTATGACCCCGAACCCGAATGAGCGCGGCAACCTTATTTCCGTTGCCCGTACCTTTAACGGAGTCGGCTCGGCAATTCCGATGGCACTCTACCTTGTTGCAGGCTTTGCGCTTCCGGCGATGTGCGCAAAGATGGAAACCTCGCAGAACGGCATTGTCCGAACCTTCTTTAACAAATTTACCGAGATCGACTCGGCGACCGGTGCTCTCAATTACGATAAGATGAAGTATATACTCATCGCATTTTTCGCTGCCGTTATCGGTGTTATCCTTTTTGTCAATTCCTATCCCCATGTCAAGGAACGCGTCGTTATTCCGGACAAGAAGCATGTCAAGGGTGAGCCTTCTCAGCTTTCAAGAATCTTCAAGTGCAAGCCTCTCATGCTTGTTATCATTATGGGTATTCTTTCCTCCGGCAGATATATGCTTCAGGCAGCTTCGGTTCACGTTGCCCGTTACGCCGTTTATATCGGCGGCGACCTCAGCACGATGGACGCCGCGCAAAAGTCAAAGGCTATTTCGGAAAGCGTTTCGACCGTCAGCACAATTCTTTCCGTCTGCTCGGCAGTCGGAATGTTCGGCGCAATGCTCTTTATGCCTGCGCTTATCAAAAAGTTCAATTACAAGCAGATAGTTGTCACAACCAGCATCTTCGGCTTCGGCGCAAGTATTCTTACCTCGCTTATCGGTTACTTCGTAATCGCAGGCAGACTCAGCTTTTTTATTTGCATTCCGCTGCTTATAATATCGGCGGTTCCTCTCGGCGTTCTTAATGTTGTTTCTTACGCAATGGTTGCCGACAGCCTTGATTACATGGAGTGGGAAACAGGCTTCAGAGAGACAGGTCTCGGCTCGGCTTGCCAGGGTTTTGTCAACAAGCTCGGCAATGCTATCGCAACAGCGGGTATTATCGTTATGTACCTTGCGATCGGTCTTGATCCGGCACAGATGCTTGAAAAAACAGCTGTTGTTGCCGCAACGGATCTTTCAATGACAATGAGATACGCTATGTTCTCTCTCATTTCGATCGTTCCCGGCGTCAGCCTTATGCTCAGCATCATTCCGCTCAAGTCCTATGACCTTGTCGGCGAAAAAATGGAAAAGATTACTGTCGAGCTTGCCGAAAAGAGAGAAAAGCGCGGAATCCACATCGGTTGATTATTTATTGTATATATCGGAGGTTTCAGTATGAAATACATTGATTTTGACGAGTCGAGAGTTCTTGACCTCATTCCGATCGGCAGAGTCGCAATCGACTTTAACCCGACGGATTATTACAACACACTCGACAAGTGCGAGAATTACAAGAAATATGTCGGCGGCTCTCCCGCAAATATTGCTGTCGGACTTGCACGTCTCGGTAAGAAGGTCGGCTTTATCGGCAAGGTTTCCGACGATCAGTTCGGCACTTATGTTGAAAATTTCTTCGCAGACGAGGGAATCGACATTTCCCATGTTACACGTACCAAAGGCGGCGAAAAGCTCGGTCTTACGTTCACTGAGATAAAGTCAGAGCACGAGAGCAGTATTCTTATGTACCGTGACGGAATTGCAGACCTTATGCTTCACCCCGATGATGTTGACGAGGATTACATAAAGAGCGCAAAGGCTATCCTCATCAGCGGCACGGCTCTTTCGCAGAGTCCGTCAAGAGAGGCGTGTCTTAAGGCAATGTACATTGCAAAGAAGGTCGATACAAAAATAATTTTTGACATAGACTATCGTCCGTACAACTGGAAAAATGCGGACGAGATCGCAATATACTATTCGATCGTCGCTTCAAACAGCGATATGGTTATGGGCTCACGCGAGGAGTTCGACCTCACCGAGGCTATTTCCGCTCCCGGCAGAACGGACAGAGAGACTGCGGAGCATTGGATGAGGACGGGCAACAAGATAGTTATCATCAAGCACGGTAAGGAGGGCTCAACCGCCCACACAGCCGACGGTGAATATTCAATCAAGCCGTTCCCCGTCAAGGCGTTCAAGTCCTTCGGCGGCGGCGACGGCTACGGCTCGGCATTCATTTACGGACTTCTTGAGGGTCTCGATATAATGGATTGTCTTGAGCTTGGCAGCGCATCGGCTTCAATGCTTGTTGCCGCTCACGGCTGCTCGCTCTTCATGCCGACAGTTGATGAAGTTAAAGAGTTTATCAAAGAGGAAAAGGAAAAGTACGGCGAAATGGTAGCCCGAGCATGAGATAGATTTTAGATTGTAGATCTGCGTTAATATTAAAACTGTATTTTACGATAACCCACATCTAAAATCCGGCATCTCCCATCGAATATCTATTTCGTAGTGGTCGATGCCTACATCGACCCCAAAATATTTGTCTATAATCCTCAAAGAAAGGATAACAAGATATGAAAACAATAAGATTGACTGCCGGTGAGGCGATCGTCAGATATCTTGACAATCAGTTCGTTGCCATTGAGCAGGACGGAAAGCTCGTTGAAAGCAAGTTCGTAGAGCTTTTCTATGCAATATTCGGTCACGGCTGTGTTCTCGGCGTCGGCGAGGCACTTTCTCAGGCGGAACACTCAATAAAGGTTATGCAGGGCAGAAACGAGCAGGGTATGGCTCAGGCTGCAACTGCTTATGCCAAGATGAACAACAGACTCAAGATCATACCCTGTATGTCGTCTATCGGTCCCGGCGCGGCGAATATGGTTACGGCGGCGGCAACCGCCACGGTCAACAATATTCCGCTTCTCTTGTTCATGGGCGATACATTTGCAAGCCGTCAGCCCGATCCCGTTCTTCAGCAGGTCGAGCAGCTCCACGACGGAACCTGCACAACGAACGACGCTTTCAGGGCTGTCACACGCTATTTTGACCGCATTACCCGTCCCGAAATGGTTATGACCGCGCTCACAAACGCTATGAGAGTTCTCACCGATCCGGCGCATACGGGGGCGGTTGCGATCGCTCTTTGTCAGGATGTTCAGGGCGAAAGCTTCGATTACCCCGTTGATTTTTTCAGAAAAAGAGTTCATTTCATTCCCCGACAGATTCCGTGTGACTATGAGGTTAAGGCTGTTGCCGAGGAAATCAAAAAGAGTAAGAAGCCGCTTGTTATTGTCGGCGGCGGTGTGAGATATTCGTTTGCGGGCGAGCAGGTAAAGGCTTTCTGCGAGAAGCACAACATTCCGTTTTCCGAAACTCAGGCAGGCAAGAGTGCCATCGAATCGAGCCATTATCTCAATGTCGGCGGTATCGGAGTAACAGGAAATTCAAGCGCGAATGTGCTTGCCAAGGATGCCGATCTTATTATCGGCATCGGAACGAAATTCTCCGATTTTACAACATCGTCAAAGTGGCTTTATGCCGAAACTCAGGTCGTAACGGTAAATGCCAGCCCATTCCACGGAGGTAAGCTTGACAGCATAAAAATGGTAGCAGACGCCAAGGAGGGCGTGACCGCTCTTGAAAAACACCTTGACGGCTACAAGACGGCTTATACGACCGAAATCGCAGACGCCAAAGCGGACTGGGACAAGGAAATGACTCGTCTTGCGGCAACACACTACGGCGAGGGCTACACTCCCGAAATCCCGAGCCGTATGCCCGACGCAGTCGATGGATTCGTAAAGGCAACGGGCGGTGTAATCACTCAGACGGCTGCTCTCGCGCTTATCCGTAAGCTAATCCCGTCAGACGCGGTTGCGGTCGGTGCGGCAGGCTCGCTCCCGGGCTGTATGCAAAGAATGTGGACGACCGACAAGCTCTATTCCTACAATATGGAGTACGGCTATTCCTGTATGGGCTATGAAATCGCAGGTGCATTCGGTTCAAAGCTTGCTTGTCCCGATCAGGAGGTATACGCCTTTACGGGTGACGGCAGCTACAATATGCTTCATTCCGAGATGATAACCGCATTGCAGGAGGGCAAAAAGATAAACGTTATGCTCTTTGACAATGCATCCTTCGGATGCATAAACAATCTTCAAATGGGACAGGGTGTTGCTTCGCTCTGCACCGAGGTTCGCTACCGTGACGGTGACAAGCCGATTCGTGAGGGCGAGTTTATGAATATTGACTATGCCGCCTGTGCAAGAGGCTACGGCTATGTCGCATATACGGCGAGGACCATGGATGAGCTGGAGGCTGCGGTGCTTGACTCGATCAAGCAGACAAAGCCCGTGCTTATTGATATAAAGGTTCTTCCCAAATCTATGACGGACGGCTACGGCGGCTGGTGGAATGTCGGCTGCTCGGATATGCCCCGTACCGAAAAGGGTAGGGAGGCACTCGCCGAAAGAGAGCAGAAGCTTTCCGAGGCGAAAAAGTACTAAGGCAACACCGCACAAACCTGACGAAAAATCTTAATAGGAGAGGTAACATGGACGCAAAAAAAATTAAACTCGGCATTGCACCGATCGGCTGGACAAATGATGATATGCCTGATCTCGGCAGTGAGAACACCTTTGAACAATGCGTAAGCGAAATGGCACTTGCAGGCTTTGAGGGCTGCGAGATCGGCAACAAATATCCCAAGACAGTTGAGGCAATGCACGAGTATCTTGATATCAGAGGACTTCAGATTGCAAACCGCTGGTTCTCATCATTTATTCTTACAAAGCCTTTTGAAGAGGTTGAAAAGGATTTCAGAGAGAACTGCGAGTTCCTTAAGGGCTGCGGCGCAAAGAGAATAGGCGCTTCGGAGCAGAGCTACAGCATTCAGGGACAGATGGACACACCTGTTTTTGACAATAAATACGTTATGAACGATGACGAGTGGAAGAGGTTTACGGACGGACTTTCAAGGCTCGGAAACATCGCCAAGGAATACGGCATTACGCTTGTGTATCATCATCACATGGGTACGGTTGTTCAGACAGCCGAGGAAATTGACAAGATGATGGATATGTGCGATCCCGACGCTGTTTATCTTCTCTTTGACTCGGGTCATTTGGCGTACTGCGGTGAGGATTATATGGCAGTTCTCAAGAAATACGCTAAGAGAATCAAGCACGTTCACCTCAAGGATATCCGTCCCGAGATCGTTAAACAGGTCAAGGACGAGCACAAGTCGTTCCTTCAGGGCGTTCGTATGGGTGCTTTCACGGTTCCCGGCGACGGAGCTATCGACTTCAAGCCGATTTTCGATGTCCTTGACGAAACGGGCTACGAGGGCTGGATGCTCGTTGAAGCCGAGCAGGATCCCGCAATAGCAAATCCCTTCAAATATGCAAAGATGGCGAGAGCCTACATTGCGGAAAAAGCAGGACTTTGATTATAGGCTTCCTTATAGGGGAAGCAAGAAAAGCGTGCAATAAAACAAGTAAAAAAAGAACAACATACAAGGAGATGTAACAATGTCCGCAGAAAAACTCAAATACTTTGTCAACGGCGAGTACGTTGAATCAAAGACAGACAAGTACTACACTCTTGTCAATCCCAGCACGGGAGAGACAACGGGTTATGCGCCCTGCTGTACCAACGACGAGGTTCTCGGTGCTATCGCAGCGGCAAAGGCAGCGTTTCCCGGCTGGAGCGCAACTCCGGCTATCAAAAGAGCGCAGATTCTTTATAACATACGTGACCTTCTGATGAAGCACATGGACGAGCTTACAATGCTCGTCGCCGAGGAAAACGGCAAGGTATGGGCAGAGGCAGAGGGCGATGTTCTCAAAGCTAAAGAGGGCACAGAACTTGCAACTCAGGTTCCGTCACTTATGATGGGCGAGAGTGTTATGGACGCGTCAAGAGGCTATGACACGGTTAAATATCGTGAGCCGATGGGCGTATTCGCAGGTATCGTTCCCGTAAACTTTCCTGCAATGATTCCGTTTGGCTGGATGGCTCCAACCTGTATTGCGTGCGGCAACACAATGGTTCTCAAGGCGGCAAGCCTTACTCCGAGAACCGCTCTCAGAATCGCCGAGCTTTACAAGGAGGCAGGCGTTCCCGACGGCGTTATCAACGTTGTAACCTGTTCGAGAAACGAGATCAACACGATTCTCGAAAGCCCCGATGTAAAGGGTATCACATTTGTCGGTTCAACTCCCGTCGGCAAGCTGATATATGAAAAGGCTGCAAGCGCAGGCAAGCGAGTCCAGTGCCTTTGCCAGGCTAAGAACCACGCTCTTGTTCTCGCCGATACTCCGATCGAGAGAACGGCTGCAGGTGTTATGAACTCCGCATTCGGCTGCGCGGGTCAGAGATGTATGGCACTGAGCTGCTGCGTTGTTGAGGAGAGTATTGCGGACAAGTTTGTCGCAGAGCTTGTTAAGCAGGCGAAGGGCATCAAGATAGGACCCGCTTATGATAAGAGTTCCAAGCTCGGACCGATTACTTATGAAAAGCACTTCAAGGAGGTTCTTGCGGATATCGACAAGGGTGTTGCAGAGGGTGCAGAGATCTTGCTTGACGGCAGGAACTGCGTTGTCGAGGGCTACGAAAACGGCTTCTATGTCGGTCCGACAATCTTTGACCATGTTACGGAGGATATGACAATCGGTCGTGACGAGGTATTCGGTCCCGTGCTTTGCATCAAGAGAGTCAAGAGCTTTGAAGAGGGGCTTGCCGTTATGAACGCCAACCCGTATGCCAACGGCTCGGTTATCTTTACTCAGAACGGTTACTATGCCCGTGAGTTCGTTCGTCACACAGACGGCGGTATGGTCGGCGTAAATGTCGGCATTCCCGTTCCGATCGGATTCTTCCCGTTTGCGGGACATAAGGATTCATTCTTCGGTGATCTCCATTGTCTCGGTAAGGATGCGTACCGCTTCTTCACAGAGAGCAAATGCGTAACTACACGCTGGTTCGACGAGGAAGAAATGAAGAAGACAGAAGTTTCCACATGGGACGGCACAATATAATCAGGAGGGCGTAAAGCTATGTTAAATGTTGGTATTATCGGCGCAGGTCGTATCGGTAAGGTACACTGCGAATCAATTATGAAATATGTCAAGTTAGCTACGGTTAAGGCTATTGCCGACCCGTTTCTCAACGACGAGACAAAGGAGTGGGCAAAGGGTCTCGGCGTAAACGAATTCTACACCGATTATCACAAGATTCTTGAGGACAAGGACATTCAGGCTGTTCTTATCTGCTCATCAACGGACACACATTCAACGATTTCTCTCGAAGCTATTGCCGCCGGCAAGCACATCTTCTGCGAAAAGCCGATCGACCATGACGTAAACAAGATTCTTGAGGTTAAAAAGGCTCTTGAAAACAGCAATGTTAAGTATCAGGTAGGCTTCAACCGCCGCTTCGACCACAACTTCAAGGCTGCAAGAAAGGCAGTTGAGGGCGGACAGATAGGCGACCTCAATATTCTCAAGGTTTGCTCCCGCGACCCGGGCGCACCGCCGGTCAGCTACATCAAGGTTTCGGGCGGTATCTTCCTTGATATGACGATTCATGATTTTGATATGGTTCGCTTTATGTCGGGCTCCGAGGTTGAGGAAGTATTTGCTTACGGCGCAGTCCTTGTTGACCCGGCAATCGGTGAGGCAGGCGACATCGACACGGCTGTAATCTCCATGAAGCTCGCTAACGGCGCGATCGCGGTTATTGATAACTGCCGCCGCGCAAGCTACGGCTACGATCAGAGAGTTGAGGCCTTCGGCTCACTCGGTCAGGTTGCTATTTCCAATGATTCCGAGTCGACTGCAGTTGTTTCCGACGCTAACGGCGTTCACGGCGAGGTTCCGCTCAACTTCTTCCTTGAGAGATACATGGGAGCTTATGTTGAGGAGGTTTCTCAGTTCGTTGACTGTGTTGTCAATGACAAGCCGATCACAGTTGGTCTTGAGTGCGGTCTCCGACCCGTACTTATCGGTATCGCTGCCAAGAAGTCTCTTGAGACAGGTATGCCGGTTAAAATTGCCGACATCGCAGCAGAATACGGTCTTTAATATTTGAACAAAATTAAGCGGCGTAGGAAATCCTGCGCCGCTTCAGCCTATTTTTGCTTATGCTGTTTCACCCAGTTAAGCAACTGTTCGTATTTCATAGAACCGTCTGCAACGGACAGACCGATGCGGACAATTTCTTCGTTGGTTGCATCAATCCGTATGCCGTTAATTTCCAGAAAGGAGAGCATAATGTAAACTCCGATGCGTTTATTTCCGTCCACAAATGCGTGATTTGAAATCAATGAAAAGCCGAGTCTTGCACCCTTTTCCTCTTTGCTCGGATAGAGCTCGACACCGTCAAAGGTTGCAAAACAATTTTCAAGAGCCGATTCCAAAAGCGCGTTGTCCCTCACACCTACACTTCCTCCTGTTGCTTCTGCCATAAGCTGATGAAGCAGCAGGACTTTTTCTTTGCTGAATTTAATCATTTTGCAAGCTCCTTAAATGCCGGAAGATAGCGCGCTAAAATCCTTTTGGCAACTATTTCGATTTTTTCATCGTCTGTGAGATCAAGCATATAGTCGGAATTTTCCGTGTCAACAACAAGGTATTTCGGCTTATTGTTTTTAAAGATGACTGCCTCACCCTTTTTGTCGACCGTTCGTGCTACTTGTGAGAAGTTTTGATTTGCCTGTGTCATTGAGAATATAGTGTTGCTGTCGATATACATCTTTTTCACCTGCTTAATCATAGTATAAATTTATCCTATAATTATTATATACGCTTTTTCGTCTTTGTCAATCTAAAATAAAGGTGCCAAACAAATAAAATTATTACCAATTTGTTAATTATTGCCGCAGGTACTTGAATTTTTGAGAAAAGGGGACTATACTTAGTTAGCACTCAGGGATAAAGAGTGCTAATTCTTATTTAATTTTATTGATAAGGTGATATATATGCGTACAAAACAGTTCAAAGCGGAGTCAAAAAAGCTGCTTGACATGATGATTAACTCAATTTACACTCACAAGGAAATTTTCCTGCGTGAGCTTATTTCCAATGCGAGCGATGCAATGGATAAGCTTTATTACCATTCGCTTCAGGAGAATCTTGCGCTCAACAGAAGCGATTTGACAATCAAAATTCAGCCGAATAAGGAAGCGAGAACTCTCACGATTTCCGATAACGGTATCGGAATGACGGGTGAGGAGCTTGAAGCCAACCTCGGTACAATCGCCAAGAGCGGCTCGTTTGATTTCAAAAAGGACAATGAAAAGGAAGAGGACGTTGACATAATCGGTCAGTTCGGCGTCGGATTTTATTCCGCCTTTATGGTAAGCGAAAAAATTGAGGTTGTCAGTAAGGCTTTCGGCGATGCCGAGGCTCACAAGTGGACTTCGAAGGGTGCGGAGGGCTACACTGTCGAACCGTGTGACTTCGATGCAGACCACGGTACGGTCATTACTCTTTATCTCAAGGAAAATACCGACGACGATGACTATGACCGGTTCCTCGGCGAATACATGATAAAGGAAATTGTCAAGAAATATTCCGATTATATCAGATATCCCATCACAATGGATTGCACCCACAGTCACATTAAGGAGGGTACCGAGGACGAGTATGAGGAGGTAACGGAGACCGAAACGCTCAACTCGATGGTTCCGATATGGAAGAAAAACAAAAATGAAGTTACCGCCGACGAATACAGCGAGTTTTACAAGAGCAAGTTCTATGATTATGAGGAGCCGGCAAAGGTTATCCACGCAAAAATGGAGGGTCAGGTAATGTATAACACATTGCTGTTCATTCCGCGCCACGCTCCGTTCGACTACTATACAAAGAACTACGAAAAGGGCTTGCAGCTTTATTCAAACGGCGTTCTTATCATGGACAAGTGTGCCGATCTGCTTCCCGATTACTTCAGCTTTGTAAAGGGTCTCGTTGACAGCGAGGATTTGTCTCTCAATATTTCGCGTGAGATGCTCCAGCACGACGCACAGCTCAAGCTCATTGCCAAGAGCCTTGAAAAGAAGATTCATTCCGAGCTTATCAAGCTTATGAAGGATTCACGCGACACCTATGAAAAGGTTTATCAAGCTTTCGGAACACAGCTCAAATTCGGTCTTTATAACGATTTCGGTGCAAAAAAGGATATGCTCAGCGACCTTGTAATGTTCAGCTCGTCGAACGACAGAAAGCTGACAACGCTCAAGGAGTATGTCGGCAGAATGAAGGAATCGCAGGACACGGTATACTATGCCTGCGGCGAATCGGTTGCCAAGCTCGAGCTTCTTCCGCAGGTTGAAGCCGTTACCGACAAGGGCTTTGAGGTGCTTTACTTCACGGAGAATGTTGATGAATTTGCAATCAAGATGCTCGGTGAATTTGAGGGCAAAAAGTTCGCAAATATCTGCACCGACAGCATAGAGCTTGACACCGAAGAGGAGAAAGAGGAGCTCAAGAAGAGAAACGAGGACGGCAAGGAAATGCTTGATTTCCTCAGCGAGTCGATCGGCGACGGAGTTTCTGCTGTCAGATTTACAAACAAGCTCAAAAAGCATCCTGTCTGTCTCACGAGCGAGGGCGAAATCTCCCTTGAGATGGAAAAGGTGCTCAACTCAATGCCGACAAACGAGCAAAAGGTTAAGGCAAACATTGTACTTGAAATCAACGAGAACCATCCGATCGCTCAGAAGCTCACAGAGCTTCATGAAAGTGACAGAGACAAAGCGGGCAAGTATGCAAAGATTCTGTACGCTCAGGCTCGTCTTATAGAGGGTCTTTCGGTTGACGATCCGACTGAGCTCAGCAATCTTGTTTGTGAGCTGATGGTATAAAACTGCATTAAGGCAATACCGCACACCTCAATTTTGAGGTATTGTCTTAAATTCAAAAGGGGCTGCGCGGCAGTCCCTTTTTTGTCGGGTATTTTCGGGTTAATACTTGTTTTCTTCTCTGTGATGTTGTAAAATAATCATATCGTGGCTGCCGGTTGATACGCAGTAAATTTATCGGCTGTTACTATCAATTTTCGGAAGTGTGTTATGACTGTTTTAAGTTTCCAAAACCTTGCGTTTTCTTTCGGAGAACGTGAGCTTTTCAGAAATGTTAATTTTGAAATAAATGACAAGGAAAAGGTTGGCTTTATCGGCTCGAACGGCGTGGGAAAAACTACGATTCTCAAGCTTATCAGGGGCGAGCTGGAGCCGACCGAGGGAGCTGTTGTCATCGGCAGGGACGCAAGACTCGGATATATGGAACAGCATACCTGTTCGAAAAAGGGAATGACCCTTTACGATGAGCTGGTGAGCGTTTTCAGCGGTCTTACGGAGCTGGAAATCGAGATCAATCAGGTCAATTACCGCCTTGAACACGGGCTCGGAAAGATGGAGGAGGATCTGCGGCTTCAAGACGAGCTGACAACAAAGTTCAACAACGAGGGTGGATTGACATTCAGAAGCCGCACGAGGAGTGCGCTTTTGGGACTCGGCTTTACTGAGGAGGATTTTGGTTTAACCACGGATAAGCTTTCGGGCGGTCAGCGTTCCAAGGTTGCGCTGGCGAAGCTTTTGCTATCCGAGAGTAACCTGCTTTTGCTCGACGAGCCGACAAATCACCTTGATATAAAGTCGGTCGAATGGCTGGAAAGCTTCCTCAAAAATTACAACGGAGCAATATTTGTTATATCGCACGACCGATACTTTCTTGACAAAATAACGGACAAAACCGTGGAGCTTGAAAACCGCAAGGTTCGTTGCTTCAAGGGTAACTACTCGGAGTTCCTCGTGAAGAAAAAAGCCGAACAAAAGGCTATCGAGGACAAGTATGAAACCGATATGAAAGAGATACAACGCCTTGAGGGCGTTGTGGCTCAGCAAAGACAATGGAACAGGGAAAAGAACATCAGGACGGCGGAAAGCAAGCTCAAGCAGATTGAAAGAATCAAGGAGCAGCTCGTTGTGCCGGACAGCAAGGTTGAGCGAATACGCTTCCATTTTGAACCGAAATGCGTCAGCGGCAACGATGTTATAATCGCCGACGGGCTTGAAAAGCGGTTCGGCAGCAAGACGGTGTTCAGGAATGCGTCGCTTCACATAACAAGGGGCGAAAGGGTGTTTATCCTCGGCGACAACGGCTGCGGAAAGACGACGTTCCTTAAAACGCTGATGGGTCGGTACGCGCCCGATGAGGGTACATTTATGTTCGGCGAAAACCTGATCAAGGGTTATTTCGATCAGGTTCAGGCAGGGCTTGATCTCAATAAGACCGCTATTGAAGAGATATGGTCGAAATATCCGAAAATGTCGCAGACTCAGGTTCGCAGCGCACTTGCGGCATTTCTGTTTAAGGGCGACGATGTTTTCAAGAAAATTTCCGAGCTCAGCGGCGGCGAGAGGGCGAGAATCGCGCTCTTGAATTTGATGCTCGGCGGATATAATCTTCTGCTTTTGGACGAGCCGACAAATCACTTGGACGCATTTTCGCGCGAGGAGCTTGAAAACACCCTGCTTGACTATGACGGAACGATGCTGATTGTTTCCCATGACCGTTATTTTGTCAACAAGCTCAGCTCACGAATACTTGAGCTTGATGAAAACGGGTTCACGGAGTATCTCGGAAACTACGATTACTATGTTGAAAAGAAGACCTCGCGCCGCACGGATTCTGTTAAGAGCAATGCTCCGAAAAAGGTCGAAAAGGTCAATGATTATAAGCTTAAAAAGGAGCAGGCTTCACAGCAGAGAAAGCTGAAAACACAGCTTTCAAGAACCGAAAGTGAAATTGCCGAGCTCGAAAAAGAAATTGAGGATATTCAGGAAAAATTAAATTCTCAGGATGTGCAGACGGATTACGAAAAGCTGATTGAATTTACCGATCTGCTCAATTCAAAGAATGACGAATTGCTTGACAAATACTCCCTGTGGGACAAGCTGCAGGGAATGGTTGAAGAATAAACGAAAGGACGATATTATGCCCGAATACATAGACACATTTTTAAAGCTTGAGGACGTTGAAAAGCACAATTCTTTTATCGGACGCGAGCCGAATATGGCGGATTTGCCCGACTTTGAAAGCAACAAAAACAAGCTCCCGGAGCCTGTATGGGACGGTCACGCCGATTCAATCGAAGCCTACTACAAGGCGTGGAAGATTGCATTTTCAAACCTCGGAAAGCCGACCGAGGAAAACGGCTTCGTTTCACCGTATATCGACGCAGCCTTCAACGGCGATATCTTCCTTTGGGACAGCTGCTTTATGCTGATGTTCGGCAAATACGGCGACAGTGTTTTCAAATTTCAGGGTACGCTCGATGATTTCTATTGCAAGCAGGAGCCGGACGGCTTTATCGGAAGACAGTATAACGAAAAAAACGGCTATTCAAAATTCCACCGTCTTGACCCCGTTAGCACGGGTCCCGAGATTTTGGCATGGAGCGAATGGCAGTATTATCAAAGCTACGGCGATAAGGCTCGCCTTGCCGATGTTTATTATCCTCTGCTTTGCTATCACAGATGGATGCGCAGCTACCGCCGCTGGCAGGACGGCTCTTATTGGTCGAGCGGCTGGGGCTGCGGAATGGACAATCAGCCGAGAACAGATCTTGAGGCTGTTCCGGGCGTTGAGGACTGGCAAATCGAGACGTTCCATCACGGCTTTATGTCGTGGATAGACGCGAACTTTCAGGCCTTGCTGAGCTGTAAGGAGCTTCTGAAAATGGCAAAGGAGCTTGATATAACCGACGGCGTTGACGAGCTTCAAAAAGAGGTTGAATACCTGACGAAATTCATCAACGAAAAAATGTGGTCCGAGGAAGACAAATACTACTTTGACCGCAAATGCAGCGGCGAGCTGCTCAGAGTCAAAAGCATTGCGAGCTATTGGGGACTGCTTGCCGACAGTGTTCCTGAGGACAGAAAGGCCGATTTTATCGCCCATCTTGAGAACGAAAAGGAATTTAAACGACCGCACCGTGTCCCCTCACTTTCAGCAGATCATCCCGATTATTCGGATAACGGCGATTACTGGAACGGCAGCGTTTGGGCTCCCACCAACTATATGGTCATAAGAGGTCTTTCGGAGTGCGGCGAGGAAGAGCTTGCGTATGATATCGCTCTGAATCACTATGAGAATATGATGAAGGTCTATCACAAGACGGGAACCTTCTTTGAAAATTATGCTCCCGAATCCGCAAATCCCGGCAAGCCGGCGAAGAGCGATTTTGTCGGCTGGGCAGGAATCATTCCGATAACCGTTTTCATTGAGTATATTCTCGGCATACAGATTCACGCGGAGAAGAATGAGGTCGTCTGGTATGTCAGAAACACGGAACGCCACGGAATCAGGAGAATCCCTGTCGGCAGAGACGAGTACGCTGACCTTATCTGTGAGGCGAGAGGGGATAAAAACGAAAAACCGAATATAACTGTGATATCGGACAAACCGATAAAGGTCACGGTAATTTACGGTGATAACAAATTTGTGATTGAGGAATGACGATGAAACTCGGATTTACACTTTATAACTTTCACTCGGTAATAGACACGCTTGAAAACCTTGACAACGTGCTCGCTAAGCTTGAGGATATGGGCGTTAATACGATTCAGGTATCGGGCATCGGGTTTTTGAATAACTACGATGTTGCCGAGCTCTGTAAAAAACACGGTATGGAGGTCTGCGCAACTCATCTTCCCTTTGACCGAATAGTGAACGACACGGACGCCGTGATCGGCGAGCACAAGGCTCTCGGCTGCAAGACGGTCGGAATCGGCTGGATTGAGGAGAAATACAGGGGAGAAGAGGGCATCAAAAAATTTGTTGCCGAGCTTGCACCTGCGGTTGAAAAGCTCAGGGCGGCAGGTATGACTTTTGCCTATCACAACCACCAGTTTGAGTTTATGAGATATCCGAACGGCAAAACCGGTTATCAGATGCTCACCGAGCTTGACCCCGAGCTTGTAAGCTTTATTTTCGACACCCATTGGGCACAGACGGGCGGAGTTGACCCTGCGTCATATATTAAAAAGCTTGGCAAGCGTATCAGTGTTTGTCATTTCAAGGACTATCGAATCATCAGGGACGGCGAGGGAAATTTTGTCCGTGACTTTGCCGAGATCGGTACGGGAAACCTTGACCTTGACGAATGTTACCGCGCCTGCCGCGATTCGGGAATCGAGTATATCATCATCGAGCAGGATTCAACACCTCTCAATGTCTTTGAATCGGCGCGTATAAGCTGGGAAAATCTCAAAAAAATTGCGGAAAGAAACTAAAAAATTTCTTGTAAATGCTTGACAAGAGAAAAAAGAAGTGTTAAAATCCGTACAAACAGAATAATTAAAGACTGTGACGAAGAGGATTTAAAGCGGTAGCTTTTCAGAGAGTCGGCGGTTGGTGAAAGCCGATAAGTGAGTTTTAAGTTTGTAGCTTCCGAGTCGGAGGGAAGAAAGATTTTCAAGTAGACCCCTCCCGTATGGCTGCGTGAAAGCATAGGGCTTGTCAGAGCCTGAAGAGGCGTTCATTGAACGCAATTTGAGTGGTACCGCGGGTAGTAAACAGTAATTACAACTCGTCTCAAGGTTATTATTTGATAGCTTTGAGGCGAGTTTTTCTTTTTCTTGGCGGATCTTTTTCCGTTATACAGATCAAAGCTCCCTCGGCATATAAGAATATAGCCTTCGAGACCTTTGAACTGTCTAACGAAAAAATCTCTCGCCAAGAAGTCATCGGAGAAAAATGATTTAAGGTTTCTTTTTCCGTTATACAGCCCAAAGCTCCCTCGGCATATAAGAATATAGCCTTCGAGACCTTTGAACTGTCTAACGAAAAAATCTCTCGCCAAGAAGTCATCGGAGAAAAATGATTTAAGGTTTCTTTTTCCGTTATACAGCCCAAAGCTCCCTCGGCATATAAGAATATAGCCTTCGAGACCTTTGAACTGTCTAACGAAAAAATCTCTCGCCAAGAAGTCATCGGAGAAAAATGATTTAAGGTTTCTTTTTCCGTTATACAGTCCAAAGCTTCCACCAATGCTAAACATATTTTTTATCTGAAAACATATAAAACAACGAAAGGAATGGTTACAAATGAAAGAAATGACAGGCTTGAATTTCAAGATCAACGAAATGGCTCAGCGTATCAAGGAGCTTCGCGAAATCGTGGGCTTTACTCCTGCGGAGATGGCGGAAAAGACCGATACGACAATTGAAGACTACATTGCCTGCGAACGCGGCGAAAAAGATCTTACCTTCGCGTTTCTGTACAGGTGCGCGATTGCGTTCAACGTTGATGTCAACGATATTATCGAGGGTAAAAGCCCTGTTCTTGCATCTTATACTGTCACAAGGAGCGGGGAGGGTCTGGAAATAGACCATGCGCACGGTATGGAGTATTACAACCTTGCGGCGGCGTTCAAGAACAAGATTTGTGAGCCTCTTTTCGTTAAGTGCGACCCGAACGAGGGCAGCGACGATATTGCTCTGACTACCCACGACGGACAGGAGCTTGATATTGTTGTCAGCGGTACTTTGAGAGTTCAGGTCGGTAACCATGTTGAAATTCTGCGCCCCGGTGATACGATTTATTTTGACAGCTCGACACCGCACGGAATGATTGCCGTCGACAGGGAAGAGACGACGTTTTATGCCCTTGTTTTCAACCCGGCAGGCGAGGTTGTTACTCCAAAAAACACAATCAATGATGAGTCGCCGAAAAGGTCGGGAACAGGCAAGCGAATCTATCATAACTTTATCCACCCGAAAGAGGACGAGAACGGAAAGATTTTGTCCCTTTCGTATGAAAACGAGGACAAATTTAATTTTGCATTCGACATTGTTGACGGTCTCGGAAGGAAACTTCCCGAAAAGACGGCAATGCTTCACATCGACAAGTATAAGAACGAACGCCGCTTCACCTTCAGGGATATGATGGAGTATTCGGCTCAGACGGCTAACTATTTCAAGTCGCTCGGAATTAAAAAGGGCGACAGGGTTATGATCGTTCTCAAGCGTCACTATCAGTTCTGGTTTTCGATTCTTGCTCTTCACAAAATCGGCGCGATTGCAATACCGGCAACGCATCTTCTTCAGGAGCACGACCTTGATTACCGCTTTAATGCGGCAGGCGTAAGCGCAATTCTCTGCACCTCGGACGACGAAACACCGTACCGGGTTGACCTTGCCGCCAAGAACTCTCCGACACTCAAAACTAAGATAATCGTCGGCGAACCGAGAGAGGGCTGGCACGACTTCAACGACGAGGTCAAGCTTTTCAGCAAGGAGTTTGAGCGCACAGAGGACAGTGCCTGCGGCGACGATAAGATGCTTATGTTCTTCACCTCAGGCACGACGGGTTATCCCAAAATCGCAACGCACAACTTCAAGTATCCGCTCGGTCATTTCGTAACGGCGAACTACTGGCATTGCGTAAATCCCGACGGACTTCATCTCACAATTTCCGACACTGGCTGGGCAAAGGCTCTTTGGGGAAAGCTCTACGGTCAATGGCTCTGTGAGGGAGGCATATTTGTTTATGACTTTGACCGCTTCCACGCTTCGGACATTCTGCCGATGTTCAAGAAATACAACATTACAACCTTCTGCGCGCCGCCGACGATGTACAGAATGATGATAAAAGAGGATCTTACCAAGTATGACCTCAGCTCAATCGAGCACGCAACGATTGCCGGCGAAGCACTCAACCCCGAGGTTTTCCGTCAGCTCAACAGGCTTACGGGACTCAAGGTTATGGAGGGCTTCGGTCAAAGCGAAACAACACTTGTTGTCGGCAACCTTTTCGGCTCGGATCATAAGGTCGGCTCAATGGGCAAGCCTGTTCCGACCTTCGATGTCGATATCGTTGACCCGAACGGTAAGAGCGTCGGTGTCGGTCAGGAGGGCGAGATAGTTATCAAGGCGGAGCGTGACAAGGTTCCTTGCGGACTCTTTGTCGGCTACTACGGCGACGAGGAAAAGACCTCCGAGTGCTGGCATGACGGACTCTATCACACGGGTGATGTTGCGTGGCGCGATGAGGACGGCTTCTACTGGTATGTCGGTCGTATTGACGACGTTATCAAGTCGTCGGGCTACCGCATAGGACCGTTCGAGATTGAGAACGTTATTATGGAGCTCCCGTACGTCCTTGAGTGCGGCGTTTCGGCTGCGCCCGACGAGATAAGAGGTCAGGTCGTTAAGGCTTCCATCGTCCTCACAAAGGGCACGGAACCGACCGAAGAGCTCAAAAAAGAGATCCAAACCTACGTCAAGGAGCACACCGCACCTTACAAATATCCGAGAATTGTCGTATTTAAGGACGAACTGCCGAAAACAACAAGCGGAAAGATTGTCAGAAACAGGCTTTAAAAATAAAGTCAATACCTCATCTCAAAATTGTGTGGTATTGACTAAAGCCGCTCTCGTGTGAGGGCGGCTTTATCTTAATCGCTATTTTATTTTTACTGCAGACATAAAGATAAATGTGACAGTTCTTTATGTCTGCCCGCTTATATCAATATGCCTTGCCCCAGTAGAGCATGTGCTTCGCAGGCTTGCCGCAGCAAACGCAGGCGTCGCTGATATGCTCCTGCTCGAACGGGATACAGCGTGATGTGATTCCAAGCTCGTCCTTGAGCTTATCCTCGCATTCACGATCACCGCACCACATTGCCTTGATGAAGCCGGGCTTGTTGTCTGCAATATCCTTGAGCTCAGCGTAGTCTTTTGCCGTAAATGTCATTGCGGCTCTGCGGTCGATGGCTTTTTGATAAAGACCGTCGTGAACAGCGTCAAGCAATTCGGGAATCTTCGCTTCAAGCTCGTCGAGAGAAACGAATATCTTTTCACCGCTGTCACGGCGAACAACAACACAGCGGTTGTTTTCAATGTCCTTGGGTCCGATTTCCAGACGAAGAGGAACACCCTTCATTTCGTATTCGGCAAATTTCCAGCCGGCACTGTTGTCGGAATCGTCAAGCTTAACTCGGCACACACCGGCAAGCTTGGTTTTGAGCTCGGCTGCCTTGTCGAGGACGCCCTCCTTGTGAGAAGCGATTGGAACGATAACGAGCTGAATCGGAGCAACGGCAGGGGGAAGGACAAGTCCGTTGTCGTCGCCGTGCGTCATAATGATGGCACCGATGAGTCGTGTTGTTGAACCCCATGAGGTCTGAAACGGGTGGTGAAGCTGATTGTCCTTGCCCGTGAACTGGATATTAAACGCCTTTGCAAAGCCGTCGCCGAAGTAGTGCGATGTGCCGCTCTGAAGAGCTTTTCCGTCGTGCATAAGAGCCTCGATGGTGTAGGTATCCTCGGCTCCGGCAAAACGCTCCTTGGCGGTTTTAACACCTTTTACGACGGGCATTGCAAGATACTTTTCGCAGAACTCGGCGTATACGTTGAGCATACGGATAGTTTCTTCCTGTGCTTCCTCGGATGTTGCGTGGATCGTGTGACCCTCCTGCCAAAGAAATTCTCTGGTGCGCAGGAACGGACGTGTTGTTTTTTCCCAGCGAACAACGCTTACCCACTGGTTGTAGAGCTTGGGCAGATCTCTGTATGAATGAACAATGTTTGCATAGTGCTCACAGAAAAGCGTTTCCGAAGTGGGTCTGACGCAGAGTCTTTCTTCAAGCTTCTCGTTGCCGCCGTGGGTTACCCAGGCAACCTCCGGAGCGAAGCCCTCAACGTGATCCTTTTCTTTATCGAGTAGGCTCTCGGGAATGAACATCGGCATACATACGTTTTCGTGACCGGTTGCCTTGAACATACCGTCCATAAGGTGCTGGATATTCTCCCAGATTGCATAACCGTAGGGTCTTATAACCATACAGCCCTTAACGCTTGTATATTCGCAAAGCTCGGCTTTTTTTACAACATCTGTGTACCATTTTGCGAAATCCTCGTCCATCGACGTAATTTCTTCAACCATCTTTTTTTGCTGTGCCAATTTTAATACCGCCTTTATTTATTATTCGTGATCCTCAATGTACTTTACCGCGTCGTGAACGGTTTTGATTTCCTCGACAGCCTCGTCCGGAACCTCAATTCCGAACTCATCCTCAATGCTCATAACAAGATCGACTATGTCAAGGCTGTCCGCGCCGAGATCGTCAACGATGTCGCTGTCCGGTGTGATGTCCTTTTCATCGATTTCAAGCTGTTCGGCGATGATTTTCTGCAGCTTTTCCAAAACTGATTCTGACATAATATTTCTCCTCCGAATATTATTTTCTTACTAAAAGATATTAGTGTTATTTTAAGCTTTTGTCAATAGACTTTTTACATTTATTTACTGAAAAAGTCTGTTTTTTCTGCTTGCGGGGGCAGAAAATGTATAAAAATGGGTAAAATGAATATTTTTGATTTGTAAAGTAGTTTTACTTGTCGTAAAGCAAAAACGCTTGTCAATGTGGAAAACTGTGTGGAAAGTGTGGAAAACTCAACGTAAAATCAAAGGTTTTTGACGGTGATTGTTGAAATCTTGTAAAGGGGAAAGGCTTTACCTGTGGAAAACTTGCTTTTGAACCGTTTAAAGTAAAGCTCAATTATTGTTGAATATTCAATGTATACTGAATATTTTACTGCTGAGAAGAAATAACTTTGTCCGCAAGTGCCCGTAACTCATCTAATGCGGAAAGCTTGCCGATTTCCTGCCTGAAGGACGCCGCACCGCGAATGCCCTTGATGTACCAAGCGGCGTGTTTACGCGCTTCGCGCATACCGATGCGAGTTCCCTTGTACTCGCAAAGCACCGAAATGTGGCGGAGCATAACGTCCATTTTTTCTTCAAGGGTCGGTTCGATGAATGCTGCTTCGTTGTTAAGATATGCATTTATGCATTGAAATATCCACGGATTTCCCAAAGCACCTCTGCCGACCATAAGAAAATCACAGCCCGTTTCGTCGAGCATTTTTTTCGCGCTTTTTCCGTCAACGATATCACCGTTGCCGATAACAGGTATGGAAACGGCTTTTTTTACCCTTGCAATTTCGTTAAGCGACACCGGCGGAGCATACATCTGCGCCTTTGTTCTGCCGTGCACCGTGATTGCGTCGGCACCTGCAGCTTCAATTCGTTTGGCAATTTCAACGGCGTTTATGCTGCTTTCGTCCCAGCCGATTCTGATTTTTGCCGTGACCGGAACGGGGGAGACTTCAACGACCCTTTTGACGATTTTGCCGATAAGCTCGGGCTTTTTCAGTAATGCCGAGCCGCCGCCGTTGCCTGCGATTTTCGGTGCAGGGCAGCCCATATTGATGTCGATGAAATCGGGGGAAAACTCCGTTGCCTTGAGTGCGGCTTTTGCCATAATTTCGGGATCATCGCCGAATATCTGCGCACCTGCGGGACGCTCGGCATCCGAGAGGTTAAGAAGCTCCTTTGACTTTTTGTCCTGCATCGTCAGTCCCTTTGAGCTGACCATTTCGCTGATGACGTAAGCTGCTCCGCAGCTCATACAAAGCTCACGGAAGGCTCTGTCGGCGACTCCCGCCATGGGGGCAAGACAGGCATATCCTTTTATTTCAAGATTTCCTATTTTCATTAAATCACCGAGAGTCATTCTACCATAATTACCGTATGCTTGTCAAAATAAAATATGCGAGATTTTTACGGCTTCGCCTTTTTTTGTTCGGTAAAAGAACCGCTGACAAAATTAAGGGAAATTATCAGCGGTTACGTTTTTATTTGTTGTTATACGGAAATATCAGATTATGCCGTCATATTTTACCTGATTCATATATTTAAAGCAGAACGAAACGGAAATTATGCCTGCGACGCACCAGCCGATAGGCCACGAAACCCAAATTCCCGTTGCACCGAGTGCGGTCTTTGAGAGAATTACTGCGAGAACTACACGCAGAACAAGGTCGGTGAAAGTGCCGGTCATAAAGGGCTTCATCTGTCCCGCGCCCCTGAGTACGCCGTCGGAAACAAGCTTTGCGGCGGCTACGAAATAGAACGGAGTGAGTATTCTCAGGAAAAGCATACCCGTGTCCATTGTCGTTCCGGTCGGACTTTCAAGGAAGAAATATATAAGGTAACGGCTTGCGAGCAGGTAAACGGCAACGATCGGAATGCTTATCATCCACGTCAGCTCGACCCCTGCCTTGAAGCCGTCCTTGATACGGCTGAATTTGCGCGCACCGAGATTCTGCGCCGTGTAGTTGGATATTCCGTTGCCGAATGTCGTGAACGAGGTAATGACAAGATTGTTCAGCTTTACCGAAGCCGAATATCCTGCGATAACGCCTGAGCCGAAGCTGTTGATAACGCTCTGAATTATAATGTTGCCGACGGAAATAAAGCTCTGCTGGAGAATGCTCGGCACCGCAACAGCCGATATCCGCTTGAGAAGCTCAAAGGAAAACACGGCAGGTCTTTTTTCGGTTTCAATCCGTTTAAATCGTATAAAAACAAAAAATACGGCAAGCAGACAGCTTATTCCCTGACAAATGAACGTTGCCCATGCAACACCGTCAACGCCCATTTTGAGCACGGTTACAAAGAAAATGTCGGCGGCGATGTTCGAGACGGACGAGCAGGCGAGAAAGATAAACGGCGTTTTAGAATCGCCGAGAGCGGAAAAAATGCCCGACGCGATATTATAATAGAAAACGAACGGCAAACCGATTATGTATATTAAAAGATAGAGCTTGGAATCTGCAAAGATGTTTTCGGGTGTGTTGATAAGCTCAAGCAGCTTGGTGCAGAAAATAAGACCGAAGAGCATCAGCAGGGCACACAGCACGCCGCCGGCAATCAAAGTGGTATAGACAGCTGTTTTCATATCACCGAATCGCTTTGCGCCGAAGAGCTGCGACGTGATAACAGAACAGCCGATGTTACAACCGAAAGCAAACGCAATGAAAATCAGCGTGATTTCATAGCTGTTTCCTACTGCCGCCAAGGCGTCGTTACCGATAAATTTGCCTGCGACAAAGCTGTCCGCAAGATTGTAAAGCTGCTGGAAGATTATGCTGCCGAAAAGCGGCAGACAAAACTTCCATACCACGGAGTATGGCTTTCCGATAGTTAAGTCCCTGTTTATGACGCACACATCCTTATTGACGAATATTAGTTATTATACTATAATTATAATACAAAAAACGATGTATGTAAATCATTTTTTGGTTCTTTGCGGACGGATAGGGCAAGGCTGTCAGAAGTTCGGCAAAAATTATCTTGGCTCCCTTGTAGGCAATGTCATTAACTTTAGAGGAAAGCAATTATATTAAGGCAATACCGCACAATTGGGGTGTGCGAATTGCGCATTAAGATTTTTCGTCAGGTTGTACAAAAATTTTGTAGGCTTGCTGACGCAAGTCAAGGAATTTTTGTGCAACATAACGGAAATAGATGCAAGGGTAACTGCCGGTTAAATCAGAGTGCGATTATCAGCGAGAAATTTTGTCGCCGAAAGCGTCAAAAAACGCAGGCAATACTCTATGTATTAACGAGTGTTTTTGGCGTTTTAGACGGCAAAATAGCCGCTGAGAATTGTGCTATGGTTTAATCGGCGGTTACCGAACAAGGCGTGCGCCTCGATTTGTGCGGTGTTGCCTTAAAAAATCTCTTACAAAGAATACCATACTTTTCAGACCTGACCGCACTTGTGAAAGAAAATGTTTTCATCCTTGCTTAAAAAATTCTCCAAACCACAAACGCACTTTTCTTTAATCCTTAAGTTGACAGCATTGCTTGCTTCAAGGGCAAGGAAAGTTAGCAGTAAATCTCGACACGATGTGGGCATCGTGCCCTACGAATCTTTGTATAAAGGAAAAGTGATTTTTTTAAAAAAATATGGCGGTAATTTCACCCTCCGACAAATGAAATAACATAATTCATTGTATAAAATGCATTATTATGCATTGCTTATTCATTGACCCGCTCGCCGCTTTTCAATAAATAACCGATTTATGCGGGCGGTAACGTGCTATTGAAGTCAAACGCTTTGTAAATTTGCATATAATATTCCGCGCACCTGAAAATCCGTTGTGCATATATACAAAAACGGGTAAAGTATGAAAAAATAGCTTGCATAATTATACATTCTGTGCTAATATATGTGCATAAAACACAGGCAATACTGTATATCGGAGGTATTATTATGAATAAGAAGGATATCAAAAAAATCGTACTCGCTTACTCGGGCGGACTCGACACCTCGATCATCATTCCGTGGCTCAAGGAGAACTACAACGATCCCGAAATCATTGCCGTTTCGGGTAATGTAGGTCAGGCAAGCGAGCTTGACGGACT
The DNA here is from genome assembly GCA_963616775.1 of Eggerthellaceae bacterium. Lineage (GTDB taxonomy): Bacteria > Bacillota > Clostridia > Oscillospirales > Acutalibacteraceae > CAG-488. The sequence continues at coordinate 36,014 of CAVELL010000058.1, forward strand.
TGAAGAGAAGGCTCTCAAGACAGGTGCGTCAAAGCTCTATGTTGAGGATCTTACAAAGGAAATGCTTGACGAGGTTGCTTTCCCGTGCGTACAGGCGGGTGCTCTTTATGAGAACTATCCGCTCGGCACGGCTCTTGCACGTCCGATAATTGCAAAGAGACTTTGCGAGATTGCCGAGAAAGAGGGCGCAGACGCTATCTGCCACGGCTGCACGGGTAAGGGCAACGACCAGGTAAGATTTGAGGTTGCTATCAAGGCTTTCGCTCCCGACATGACAATCATCGCTCCGTGGAGAGAATGGGATATCAAGTCCCGTGACGAGGAAATCGACTACGCAGAGGCACACAATGTTCCTCTTAAAATAAACAGAGAGACAAACTACTCAAAGGATAAGAACATCTGGCATCTTTCTCATGAGGGTCTTGACCTTGAGGATCCGGCAAACGAGCCGCAGTACAACAAGGAAGGCTTCCTTGAGATGGGCATTTCTCCCGAGCAGGCTCCGGACAAGCCGACCTATGTGAAGCTTCACTTTGAGAAGGGCGTTCCGACTGCTATCGACGGAGTAGAGATGGATTCCGTAGGCGTGGTTACAAAGCTCAACGAGCTCGGCGGCGCAAACGGCATCGGACTTCTCGATATTGTTGAAAACAGGCTTGTCGGTATGAAGTCAAGGGGCGTATACGAGACTCCGGGCGGAACTATCCTTTACAAGGCTCACGAGATGCTCGAAACTATCACTCTCGATAAGGAAACCTCACACTACAAGGCACTTGTCGCTCAGAAGCTCGGTGAGCTTGTTTACAACGCTCAGTGGTATTCACCGCTCACTCAGGCTATCCTTGCTTTCGTTAAGGAAACTCAGAAAACGGTTACAGGTGACGTAAACATTAAGCTCTACAAGGGCAATGTCATCAACGCAGGAGTAACCTCTCCGTTCTCGCTTTACGATCCGGAGATTGCAACCTTCGACGAGGACGAGGTTTACAACCAGGCTGATTCGGCAGGATTCATCAATCTCTACGGACTTCCGACAAAGGTCTACTCAAAGATGAAGAAAAAGGCCGGACTTGACTAATCAATAACGGAGAAATATAAGCTATGGAAAAGATGTGGGCAGGCAGGTTTGCCAAGGAACTGAATAAGGAAGCCGATGATTTCAATTCGTCCATTCACTTTGACTGCAAGATGTACAGACAGGACATAACGGGTTCGATGAAGCATGCGACAATGCTCGCAATGCAGAAAATTATCACCGACGACGACTGCGACAAGATCCTTGCGGGACTTCAGTCGATACTTGACGACCTCGACAGCGGTGCGCTTCAGTTCGATTGGGACGCCGAGGACATTCACATGTTCGTCGAGTCCGAGCTGACAAAGCGCATAGGCGACGTGGGCAAGAAGCTCCACACGGCGCGAAGCCGTAACGATCAGGTTGCCGTCGATATACGCCTTTACCTCAGGGACGAAACGAACGAGATTATTCCTCTCATTAAAAATCTGCTTGCAGCCATTCTTTCCGTTGCTAAGGATAACAAGAACACGATTCTGCCCGGATATACGCATCTTCAGCGTGCACAGCCGATAACCTTTGCTCATCATCTTTTGGCTTACGCGATGATGTTTATCCGCGATATAGGAAGGCTTGAGGACGCTTTAAAGAGGATGAATTATTCTCCTCTCGGCTCCTGCGCCCTTTCGGGTACTACATACAACACAAACCGTGAGTTCGTTGCCGAGCAGCTCGGCTTTGACGGAATAACGCTCAACAGCATTGACGGCGTTTCCGACAGGGATTTCTGCGTTGAGCTTATGAGCGCGTTCGCAACAATTATGATGCATCTTTCCCGTTTCTCGGAGGAGATAATTCTTTGGTCAAGCTGGGAGTTCAAGTTTATTGAGCTTGACGACAGCTTTACGACCGGCTCAAGCATTATGCCGCAGAAGAAAAATCCCGATATGGCTGAGCTTGTCAGGGGCAAGACCGGTCGTGTTTACGGTGACCTTTTCACAATGCTTACCGTTCTCAAGGGTATACCGCTTGCGTATAACAAGGATATGCAGGAGGACAAGGAGTGCATATTTGACAGCATTGCGACCGTTAAGCAGTGTCTCAAGGTGTTTGCACCGATGATCGAAACGATGAAAGTAATCAAGGAGAATATGTATTCGGCGGCTCAGAAGGGCTTTATCAACGCAACCGACCTTGCCGATTATTTGGCGAAGAAGGGACTTCCTTTCAGAAGTGCATACAAGCTTGTCGGTCAGATCGTAGCTCATTGCATTGACAACGGACTGGTGCTTGAAACAATGCCGCTTGAGGAGTACAAGAAGTACAGTGATTTGTTCGACGGGGATCTTTTTACCGAGATTTCTCTCGAAACCTGCGTTTCCAAGAGAATTTCGGCAGGAGGAACAGGTCCCGACTCCGTTGAAAAGCAGATCGCATACGTTGAGAATTTTATTTAAAATGAAAAATATTTGGGCTGTCCTGACGAACAGCCCTTTTGTTCTAATTTAAGGCAACACTGCACAATTGGAGTGTGCGGATTGCGGTGAACGCCTTGAAAATTTTGTTGAATTTATGTATAATCACAGGAGGGTGATACCGATGGTTAATTTAAAGGGCAGAGACTTTCTGAAATTGCTTGATTTTACGAGCGAGGAGATAGAGTATCTTCTTGACCTTGCGGCGGACTTGAAAGCAAAGAAGAAAGCGGGAATCCCGCATAGAATGCATGAGGGCAAAAACGTTGCTCTCATCTTTGAAAAGACAAGCACAAGAACACGCTGCAGCTTCGAGGTCGGCGCAAACGATCTCGGCATGGGTTCAACCTATCTTGCCGAAGGCTCTCAGATAGGCAAAAAGGAAAGCATTGCCGACACGGCGAGGGTACTTTCGGGAATGTTTGACGGCATTGAGTACCGCGGCTACGGTCAGGAGCTTGTCGAGGAGCTGGCCAAGTATGCGAGCGTTCCCGTGTGGAACGGTCTGACAAACGAATTTCACCCGACTCAGATACTTGCCGACTTCCTGACAATCAAGGAACAGTTCGGCTATCTTAGGGGTATCAACTTTGTTTACATGGGCGACGCAAGGTACAATATGGGTAATTCGCTCATGGTCGGCTGCGCGAAAATGGGCATCAATTTTACTGCCTGTGCGCCGAAAAAGTATTTCCCGGATCACGAGCTTGTTGACACCTGCAAGGCGATTGCAAAGGAAAACGGCTGTGAAATAAAATTCAGCGAGGATCCCATGGAGGCAGTTAAGGATGCGAACGTTATCTACACCGACGTTTGGGTTTCGATGGGTGAGCCGATGGAGGTTTGGAAAGAGAGAATCGACGATCTTATGCCGTATCAGGTCAATCGGAAGCTTATGGATGCGGCGGCGGACGACGTTGTGTTTATGCATTGTTTGCCCGCTTACCACGACCACAAGACAAAGGTAGGCAAGGAGATCGGCGAAAGGTTCGGCTGTGACGCTCTTGAGGTCACGGACGAGGTCTTTGAAAGCGAAAGGTCAATCGTTTTCAGAGAAGCGGAAAACAGAATGCACACTATAAAAGCAGTTATGGCGGCGACATTATGATTAAAAAAGTTTACATTGTACTGGAAGACGGACACATATTTGAAGGCAAAAGCTTCGGCGCAGAGGGCGAGGCTCTCGGCGAGCTCGTCTTCACAACGGGTATGGGCGGATATATCGAAACGCTCACCGACCCCAGCTATTACGGACAGATAGTTATGCAGACGTTCCCTCTTATCGGCAACTACGGCATTATGGCGGAGGACTTTGAAAGCGACAAGTCCTACGTCAGCGGCTATGTTGTCAGGGAGTGGTGCGAGCTGCCGTCCAATTTCAGGACGGAGTACGACCTCGACGCCTTCCTCAAGAAGCAGGGGATAGTCGGTGTTTACGGAGTTGACACCCGTGAAATTACGAGAATAATCCGTGAAAAGGGCGTTATGAACGCCAAAATCGTCAGCTCGACGGACAATATCGACTATGACGAGATAAAGGCTTACAGGATTATTGACGCGGTCAAGAGTGTAAGCTGTCAGGAAAAATACACCGTGTCGGACAGGGGAGCAAAATACAGGGTTGCGCTTCTCGACTACGGCGCAAAGAAGAACATTGTGCGTGAGCTTGTCGCAAGGGGCTGCGAGGTTACGGTTTTCCCGTATGACACTTCGGCTCAGGAAATTATCAAGATGAATCCCGACGGAATCATGCTCTCGAACGGTCCGGGTGACCCGGAGGAAAACATTGTTCCGATTGAAAACATAAAGGAGCTTGCCGGCAAATTCCCGATTTTCGGAATCTGTCTCGGTCACCAGCTCACCGCTCTTGCAATGGGCGGCAAAACTATGAAGCTCAAGTACGGCCACAGAGGTGTTAACCAACCGGTCAAGCAGCTTGAAACGGGCAGAACCTACATTTCAAGCCAGAACCACGGCTATGCGGTCGTTGCGGACAGCCTCGACAAACGGTATGCTCGGGAGAGCTTTATCAACGCGAACGACGGCACCTGCGAGGGAATGGAGTACAGGAGCAAGCAGATTTTCACCGTTCAGTTCCATCCCGAAGCGTGCTCGGGTCCCAAGGACACCAAATTCCTGTTTGACAGGTTTATTTCAATGATGGGAGGAAAGAACAATGCCGCTGAATAAAGACATAAAAAAGGTGCTTGTTATCGGTTCCGGCCCCATCGTCATCGGTCAGGCGGCTGAATTTGACTACGCCGGCGCACAGGCGTGCCGTGTTCTCAAGGATGCGGGACTTGACGTTGTGCTTGTAAATTCCAATCCCGCAACCATTATGACGGACAATGCGCTTGCGGACGAAATCTATCTTGAACCGCTGACGCAGGAGACCGTCAAGAGAATTATCGAAAAGGAGCATCCCGATTCGATTCTTGCCGGACTCGGCGGACAGACGGGACTTACAATAGCAATGCAGTTGGCTCAGAACGGCTATCTTGACAAGATGGGCGTTAAGCTTCTCGGCACGAACGCCGAAGCGATTGACAAGGCGGAGGACAGACAGCTTTTCAGGGATACGATGCTCAAAATCGGTCAGCCCGTTGTTCCGTCGGATATCGCACACACGGTTGACCGCGCGGCGGAAATCGCGGCTGAGATAGGCTATCCCGTAATTATCCGTCCTGCCTTCACTCTCGGCGGCGCAGGCGGCGGAGTTGTTTACAACGAAGAAGAATTAAGAATTATTGCATACAACGGACTGGAGCTTTCACCGATCAATCAGATTCTTGTCGAGCGATTTATCGGAGGCTGGAAGGAGATTGAGTTTGAGGTTATGCGCGACAGCGTGGGCAACGTTATTGCCGTTTGCTCAATGGAAAACTTCGACCCCGTCGGCGTTCACACGGGCGACAGTATTGTTATCGCTCCTGCCGTAACGCTTTCCGACAAGGAGTATCAGATGCTGCGTTCCGCTTCGCTCGATATCATCACCGAGCTTGGCATTGAGGGCGGCTGCAACTGTCAGTTTGCGCTGAATCCCGAAAGCTTTGAATACTCCGTTATTGAAGTCAATCCCAGAGTTTCGCGCTCGTCGGCTCTTGCTTCAAAGGCGACGGGTTATCCCATCGCAAAGGTTACGACCAAAATCGCTCTCGGCTACACGCTTGACGAGATAAGAAACGACATCACGGGCAAGACCTGCGCCTGCTTTGAGCCTACGCTTGACTATGTCGTTGTCAAGTTCCCGAAGTGGCCGTTCGATAAATTTGTCGGAGCAAGCCGTAAGCTCGGCACTCAGATGAAGGCAACGGGCGAGGTTATGGCAATCGCTCCGAGCTTTGAAATGGCGGTTATGAAAGCTGTCAGAGGTGCGGAGATTTCACTTGAGACACTCAATTATAATAAATTCCCCGAGGATATGGATGTTGTCGAGCGTCTGCATGAGCAGGATGACTTGCGAATCTTCGCTGTGTTTAAGGCTCTCAAGGAGGGCGTAAGCATAGAGAAGATACACGAAATCACGATGATTGACGAGTGGTTCCTCGGAAAGCTCAAAAATCTTACCGACTACGAAAAGATGCTCGAAAGCGGCAAGCTTGACAAGGACTACTACGAAAAGGGAAAGAAGTACGGCTACAAGGATTCTACAATTCTCAAAATGGCAGGCAAGCTTCCCGAAAAAACACTTGACGCCGTTTACAAGATGGTTGATACCTGCGGCGCAGAGTTCAAGGCGGAGACGCCGTATTTCTACTCTACATACGACACCGACTGTGAGTCAAGAGAAATCGAAAGAAGCGAAAAGGAACGAATTATCGTTCTCGGTTCGGGTCCCATTCGTATCGGTCAGGGTATTGAGTTTGACTATTCCTCCGTTCATTGCGTATGGACGCTCAAGGAGCTCGGATACGAGGTCGTAATAGTAAACAATAATCCCGAAACCGTTTCTACAGACTTTGACACGGCGGACAGGCTTTATTTTGAGCCGCTCAACGACGAGGATGTAATGAACATCATCAAGGTTGAAAAGCCCGTCGGCGTTGTTGTTGCGTTCGGCGGACAGACCGCCATCAAGCTCACGAAGTTTCTTGACGAAAACAATATTCCGATTCTCGGCACATCGGCTGAGGGTATCGACATCGCCGAGGACAGGGAACGCTTTGACGAATTGCTCGAAAAGTTCGGTATCAGCAGACCCAAGGGTCAGACGATTATGGACACCGAGGACGCTATCAGAGCCGCAAACGAGCTTGAATATCCCGTTCTTCTCCGACCGTCCTACGTTATCGGCGGTCAGAATATGACTATCGCATACAACGACACGGATGTTAAACGTTACATGGATATCATTCTTTCGCAGAAGATTGAAAACCCCGTTTTGGTCGATAAATATATGATGGGTACCGAGCTGGAGGTTGACGTTATCTCCGACGGCAAGGATGTTCTCATTCCCGGTATAATGGAGCATATCGAGCGTGCGGGAGTTCACTCGGGTGACTCAATCGCAGTTTATCCTCCCTACAACATTCTCGACAGTATGATTGACAAGATTGTCGATATTTCAACAAAGCTTGCGCTTTCGCTCGGCACAAAGGGTCTTGTCAACATTCAGTATCTCATCTATCGCAACGAGCTTTACGTTATTGAGGTCAACCCCCGTGCGTCAAGAACAATTCCGTATATCAGCAAGGTTACGGGCGTTCCGATGGTTGAGCTTGCGACTAAGGTTATGGTCGGCACAAAGCTTATAGAGCTTGGCTACGGCACGGGACTTTACAAGATTCCGCCCTATGTCGCAATCAAGGTTCCCGTTTTCTCGTTCGAAAAGCTCAACGACGTTAATTCAGAGCTCGGACCGGAGATGAAGTCGACGGGCGAGGTTCTCGGAATCGGCAGAACGCTCAACGAAGCACTGTTCAAGGGACTTATTTCCGCAGGCTTTAAGGTCGGTCACGAGAGCACATACCACGACAATAAATACAACGGCGGTGTGCTTATCAGCGTTCACGATAAGGATAAGCCCGAGGTTATATCGCTTGCCAAGAAATTTGCCGATGTCGGTCTGAAGATTTATTCAACGCCGAACACGGGCAAGCTGATTCAGTCCGCAGGAATAAACGCCGAAATAATCGAGGAGTTCAGCGACGGCAAGCGCGTCATAGAAATGCTTGAAACGGGCAAGATTGATTACATTGTTTACACAGGCTCGACGGCAAAATCGACGATTGAAAACTTTATCAAGATTCACCGACGTGCAGTCCAGCTTTCAATCTGCTGCCTGACGTCGCTTGACACCGCAAATGCGCTTTGCGACATTCTTTCAAGCCGCTTCACCCAGCGCAACACCGAGCTGGTGGATATCAACAATATGCGTTCAAAGCGTATGCGTTTGAATTTCACGAAGATGCAGGCGACCGGCAACGACGATATCTATTTCAACAATATGAACAAGACCATACCGTCTCCCGAATCACTGACGATAAACTTCACCGACCGTCATTACGGAATCGGCGGCGACGGCGTTGTGCTTGTTGAACAATCAGACATTGCCGACGCGAAAATGGTTGTCTACAACGATGACGGAACCCAGACGCTGATGGCGGCGAACAGTATCCGCTGTGCGGCAAAGTTCCTCTATGATAACGGAATTGTCCCCAAAACAGCCATGACTATTGAAACGAACTGCGGCGTGAAAAACGTAAGACTTTATTCGTTCAACGGTGAAGTCAGATCGGCTCAGGTCGATATCGGAAAGCCGGATTTTGACCCGGCAAGCATACCGATGAAAACCGACACATATATGATAATTGACCAGCCTGCTGAAATCGGCGGCGAAACGGTTAATATAAGCTGTGTAACCATAGGCAATCCGCATTGTATTGTGTTTACGGATAACGTTGACGGCGTTAACCTCAATGAGTTCGGCGACAAAATCCGCAATTCGGACATTCTTCCCGAATACATCAACACGGGCATTGCACGAATGATTGACAGAAACACAATCAAGCTCCGCTGCTACGAGAGAGCGGTCAACGGCGAGAGTCTCGGCTGCGGAACATCTGCTGCGGCCGCGGTGGTTGTTGCAACTGAAATGGGTCTTTGCAAGAAGGGCGAGGACGTAACGGTCAAGATGCCCGGCGGCGATGTTGTTATCACATACACAGATGAAACGATACTTGTTAACGGCGACACGAGAAAGGTTTACGAGGGCGTCGTAGAGTATTGATACAGGTTAAGGAAATACCGCACCCAATTGTGCGGCACTGCCTAAAAAAGACCTCCCTTCGGGCTTCGGAGGGAGGTAAATTCATATATCAGAGGTATGTTATGAAGTTTGAAAATGTCTTGCTTGCAAGCGATTTTGACGGAACGCTGGCGGACAGCAACGGTAAAATCCCCCAAAATGTTATTTCCGCAATAAAATATTTTATGTCTGAGGGCGGACGTTTTACCGTTTGCACCGGCAGAATCTATCAGGGCTTTCATCTTTACAGCGCGGAGTATATCAACGCCCCCGTGCTGCTCGGAAACGGCGCGATGGCATACGATTACGAAAACGGAAAGATTCTTTTTGACGACGGAATAGGGGAAGAGGGTATAGGCGTTTTGAATGATGTTATTTCCCATTTTCCCGATATTTCGGTTGAAACCTATAATTTTAATAAGGTGTGCAGCATAAATCCGTGTGAGGACAGTATGCATCATTTCACGAGTCAGGGAATCAAGTTCGCGCGCGTTGAGTCGCCCGAAGAGGCGGTCAGACCGTGGACAAAGGTTATGCTTTTGGCACTGGGCTGTTCTCGGGAGGTTCAGCAGCTTTTGGAAGTGCACAGTGAAGTGAACTATCTCAAAACCACAGGCGACTACATTGAAATCCTGAAAAAGGGCGTTGACAAGGGTACGGGACTGCGCCGACTCGGAGAGCTGACGGGGTGCCGCCCGAAGGACATTTACGCCGCAGGCGACGGCTACAACGATGTCGATATGCTCGTTGCGGCATCCGCCGGCTTTGTGCCCGAAAACGGCTCTGCGGAGGCTCTGAGCGTTGCGGATTATATAACCCGCTCCAACGACGAGGGTTGTATTACCAACGCTATTGAAATACTTGATTCAATATATTAAATCGTCGGTTATTTTATCTCAAGCGCATCCTTGAACATATCCTTGTAATACTTTTCGATATAATCATAGGTAAAGCTTTCGTCGTTCTGAAGTATACCGTGCGATGCGGCAAGGTCTTTGGTATATTTTGAAAAGGGAATAATTTTTATGTCGGCATAGTCGGTTGAATACTGTGTTACAATCGGAATGAGCTTTGCCGATGTGACGGCGGCTTTACCTGCGGAATCCTTTGTAACGGTTATGTCCGCAATTCCGCCGAGGAGCTCGTCTGCGGTGTCTGCCGCTGAAATGAGATCGCCGAGTGAGCGCAGAACCAGTGCTTGTTCGCCGTCGCCGTTTTTCATATATTCAATCGGCTCAAGAGTGTGCGTGCCTGTTCCGACAATGATGTCCGCACCGTAGTCAAGCAGTCTTTCTATAATGTCCGACTGTGTACTTTCACTTGTGTCGGCGTCCCAATGAACAGAAACACAGACAATGTCCGAAGCGTTTTTGGAGTTGGTTATCAGCTGCTTTACCGAACCGTTGATTTCATCCTCGCTGGAGCGGTCGTCGGAAAGATCGAGAATACCGATGTCGGAATTTTCAGACAGGGAGTAGCCGCCGAGAGATTCCGTAATTCCGACAAATGAAAATGTTATGCCGTTCACTTCTCTTGTGTGCGGCTTCATCATTTCCTCGCGGTTTTCATCAAGTCCGGTGAGCAGGACTTCGTTTTCTTTTGTTTTGAAAAGGGCAATGTCATTTATTGCACCCGAAAGACCCATATCCATAATGTGGTCGTTTGCCTGATTGAAAACGTCAAAGCCGAGATCAATCAGCTTGTCGAGAATTTCGTTGGGAGAGTTAAATTCGGGCGAGCCCGACGGATCGTTTTTGTCGTCCATAACAGAGCTTTGCGTTACCAAAGCCAGATCCGATTTTGCGATAATATCCTTTATTCCGTCGTAAGAAACGGAAAAATCATATCCGTTTGAGGCGGCACGCTCGGAAGCCTGCGAGAAAACGCTTGAATATACAAGGTTCTCTCCAGCGCACATAAGGTGCGCACTCTGCGATGACGACTGTGCGGCGGTGTCCGTTGTGACGGGCTCCCCGTCCGTGTAAACGATGCCGTTTTTCATTCTTGATTTATCAATGACAATCATCATTGCGCTTATCACGATGGCAATGCAGAGAATGCAGTTAAACACTATAAGAAAAATTTTTGATTTAGTCCATTTCAGGTTGTCCTTCATATTAACATCTCCGTGCGAAAAATAACTCCATCATTATATCATAGAGTTATTTTTTTTGCAACCGTACAGCAGCTTGCTTTGTAGTAGGGTAAAAAGTACAGCAGCGGCAGTACGGTAACACAGGCGAAAAACCACGGAACAAAGCTGAGCTTGAAGCGTGCAATTTCAAGAATATGCCCGTCAAGGAGGTTCCTGCTTTGACGAAGCGCAAGACTCGGCGTCAGTCGCGGATCGGACGAAAAAAGATATTCGGCAATGAAATACCTTTGTACGGCGATGAATCGGAATATCAGCCCGCAAAGAGCGAGAAGGGTACTTCCGCCCGCGAGGGAAACGAACAAATACACTTCAAGACCGCCTGTGCGGGCAAGGTAGTATATCGACCAAAAAACAGCGGCGGACGGAAGAAGAAAAAGCAGAGTGAGCAGAGCTTTGACGCTGAAAAGCAAAAGCTTGAATCTGAAAGCCCTGAAAGAAAAGGCAGGCTTGAACCAAAAGAAAAGCCGTTTTCGGTAGTTACTTTTACCCGCCGCAACGCCGCCGTACCACGCCTTTTCCCCGACGGCTGCGGAGCTGTAAACACACAGAGCGAAAAAGGAAAGAACGAGCAGAATAAAGCCCGTGATAATGAACGTTATCAGCCTGCCCGACGGTAAAGCTTCATTGACGAAAAGCAAGTCGGAAAGCTTGATTGCGCCGTAGCTTATTGCCGTTATGCCGAGACAGAAGGCTGCATTGAACAGGATTATCGACAGGGCGTTTCCGCGCTTGCCTTTTATCATTTTTTTGCTTTCTTTTTTTATTTCTCTGTTCGTCATATTTATCACCCGAAAAAAGATTTGACAGGCTGCGGGGATTTTATTCATATTCTGTGTTGCAAAAGGGCAAAAGTGAGGTTATAATCTAATCGGTGATTACTTTAAGGCAATATTGCACGATCGGGCTGTGCGGCATTGCCTTGATTAAGAGGGTGATTAGATGCAGAAAATCGAAAAGCTTGTTACCGTTATTGTGCCGGCTTATAACTGTCGGGAAAGTATAAAAGGCTGTCTCGATTCCTTGGCGGCGCAGACGCTTGAAAAAAATGAAACGGAAATACTGATCGTCAATGACGGCAGTACGGACGATACCTTGGATATTTGCCGTGATTTTGCCGCCGAAAACGGCAATGTTACGATTATTTCGCAGGAGCATTCCGGAGCAGGCGCGACGAGAAACTGCGGAATCGTCTCCGCAAAGGGCAAGTATATTACCTTTGTTGACGCCGACGACAGCATTTCGCCGGATACGCTGAAATTGCTCACCGATTTTTTTGAAGAAAATTATGAAAGAACGGATATTCTGACCTACAGGCTCGTTCCGCAGGTCGGGGGCAAAAATAAAAAGCCGTCGTTTGTGTTTGATGTTTTGAAGGACACTGCCGTTTACGACCTCACACTTGAGGAAAATCTGTTTGCCTGTGTAAACAGAATAAATGTGATGGTAAAAAACAGGAAGAAAAATGTCCTCTTTGACTGCGACGAATCCGACCTTGACACAACTCTGTACTGTTACGCAAACATAAGAGACAAAATGAATGTCGGCTTTGTCGGCGGTTGTGAGTATTACGCGGTCACGAATCCGTCGGGAATCAGAAAGGGTATGGAGGCTTCAATATATTATGACACCGTGATTTCAAAGTGGGAAGCACTTTATTCAAGATATAACGAAGTACCCGAATACCTGCAAGCGTTGTTCACCGACGATCTGATCAGGCGGATCAGAGGGGATTTCCTACTGCCTTATCATCTTACTGGCGATGACTTTTCCGAGGAGGTTCAAAGGCTGGAGAGACTTCTCGAAAGAACGGAAAATCGTGTAATTCTTGCTCATCCCGATGCAGGACTTATGAATCAATACTACCTTATCGGTATGAAGTATAAGGGCGATTTGAGCGTTTCGTTTTCCGACAGGGTCTGCTTGGAGCATAAAGGCGAGCCGGTCTGCGAAACGGAAGAATTTGACCTCGTTATTACGCGCTTTAAGATAAGAAGCCTAAGGGTTGAGGTTTGCGGCTATTTATCGTCGCCGATTTTCGATTACTGTGAAAAACCGACGCTGTATTTAAGAGAACGTGACGGCTACACCGTACTTGAATTAAAGGAAAGCTCGTTCTGCTATGACAGGGCAAAAATTAAAAACAACACCGCTTGGGGGTTCAGAACCGTTATCGACGCGGAGAGAAAGTCATCCTTCTCGTTTGCTCTCGGCTTCGGCGACAGGACTTATCCCGTCAAGCTGAGCTTCGGCGAGTGGGTTCCGTTTAACACAAAAATCGGAAGAACCTATTTTGTCCTGAACGGCGTTGCGTGCAAGCTCGGAGACAGATACATTGCGGTAAAAAAAGCCGCCGACGGTGAAGAAAACAAATATAAAAGGTCTGCGCTTTTAAAATATCTGAAAACCAACAAAAAGGTTTTTGCAGTCAGACTTCTGAATCTGCTAATGCCGAAAAAGCGTATATGGCTTTACCACGACTGCAAGGGCGTCGGAGTTGACAACGCTTACTATCAGTTCATACACGACTTTGAGATAAACGACGGTGTTGAAAGATACTATGTAGTGAACGGTTCCGCCGAAAAAATCAGGGATAAGCTTACTCCGGAACAGCAGAAGCATATTCTGACCTTCCGCTCATCAAAGCACAAGCTTATGTATCTGAAGGCGGAAAGAATAATCACTGCCTTCATCGAAAAGGAGAATTATTTGCCGTTTTACAGCGATGTTTATCTGCACTATATCGACCTTTTCGGCGGATATGTTTATTATCTTCAGCACGGTGTTCTGCACGCTCATTTGCCGTGGAAGTATTCGTATGACAGACTTGATGTCAGCGGCGAGGTCATTTCAACAAGCTATGAGGCGGAAAACCTTACCGAAAATTACTTTTTCCCCGATTCCGCCCTTATAAAAAGTAAAATGCCGCGGTATGATTTTATCGACAGCTCCGCAAGGGCTCGGGACGGTCTTATCCTGTTCGCTCCGTCATGGCGTAAGTATCTGATAACCCACAGGAGCGAGGGCGGCTGGATTGCAGACAGGGACAAGTTTGTAAACTCCGATTATTTCAAAAAGACTCAGGACTTTTTGAACAGCGAAAGACTCGCGAAGCTCCTTGATAAGAACGGTATGACGCTGGAATTTAAACTGCATCCGATTTTTTCGGTGTACAGGGACTGCTTCAAAATAAATAATCCTCGGGTTTCATTTGCTGCGGACAGACCGATAGGCGACTATGAAATCTTTATAACCGATTATTCGTCTTTTGTGTTTGATTTTGTTTACCTTAACCGTGCAATCGTTTATTTTATGCCGGATCTCTTGCAGTTCAGGTCGGGTATGAACGATTACCGAGAGCTTGATATTCCTTTTGAAAAGGGCTTCGGCGAGCTGACGCAAAACACGACCGAGCTTTGTGATGCGTTGCACAGAATTATTGACAGCTCGGGCGAAGCAAGCAGCCCCTATGCCGAGAGGACAAAAAATTTCTTCCTTGACACGGATAAAAATTCCCGTGACAGAATATATGATGCGCTGAAATAAAAATTGCTGCAGCCGATTTGCCGGTTGCAGCAGTTTTGTTTATTTATGTGCTTCGCGGTAAGCCTCGGTGACCGCCTTGGCAAGCTGGTCGGGACAGGACGTGTTCTTGAATCCGCAGGTGATACCGTCGAGCCTTTTGCCGATTTCTTCAACGGTCATACCGTCAACGATTGAGGAAATTCCCTTGAGATTTCCGTTGCAGCCGCCCGTGAATTTAACGTTTTTAACAACGTCGCCGTCAAGATCGAATGTGATGCGTGATGCGCAGGTGCCTTTTGTTTTGTATTCGTATGTCATTGCCTTGTACCTCCGAAAATTGCTGACTGTATGCACATATAATAGTTTAATTCCGTGATTTTGTCAAGGCAGGCACTTCTTTTTATTTCAAAGCATAATGTACATAAGAGCCATGAGCAGGGGCACATCTCCGCCGTCACCCGAAAGCAGAAGCAGCATCGCGATTATTATTTTCATATCGCTGTCAAGGAATGCCGAGAGAGGATTGCCGAACAACGGATTTTTTGTTGCTTCGGTTCTCGGCGGTGCTTGAATTTTTTGTTCGGGCGGAGGACTGCAGTCGATTCGAGGCGGCGGTATCGGCTGCTTGCGGAAAACGGTTTCTCCCGAATTTTGCGGGGGCGTTGCGCGCCGATACATTTCTCTTGCCCGCATTATTGCCTGCTGCTGTACGGCGTTAAAATCCTGCTGTGGCATCACTTATCATCCCGTTCTGTCAAGTTGTTTACCAACGGCAAAATTTCGAGCAACTTAAGTATTTGTATAGCCTGATCGGCTCGCTTTTGCCTTTCGGGGCTCAGGTTCGGCTTCAGGGCTTCGATCAGCTTGCACCTGCGACCCGATTCTCCGTTCATTGCTCCCATAACACGGGTTATCCGAGCAATCATTTGCGGGTCGAAGGACGAAAAAATATCGCTGCCCGAATCCGGATTCTGATTATTTTGACTGTTTTGGCTGCCGCTTTGACCGAAAACGGATTCTGCGGTTGCTTTCAGGTTTTCAATGTCATCGGATGTGAGCGAGGATAAAATCTCGTTAATGTCCATCTTTTTTGCCGTTTAGCTTCTCCATGATTTTTCTTGCGGCGGGGGAGCTTAAAACCTCGTTGATTTTCTCTCTGTCGTTCAAAATACTTTGAAGCTCCTGCTTTTCGTCTGTTTTCAGTCCGCTTATAAGTGTATCTGCCTTTTTCCTGGCGTCTTCCTTATTTGACGGTGACGGGAGAAAATCGAAAAAATTGTTGTTTGCCATTTACACTCACACTCCAATGATTTATAATACATATATATTCTGAAAGGTGTTGTATATATGCGTTTGCTTGTTATGTCGGATTCCCACGGCAGGAAAAATATGCTTCTTGAAGCTATGGAGCTTCACCCCGAGGCAGATGCGGTTATATTTCTCGGAGACGGTGAAAGGGATATTGAATTTGTGAAGAATTACTTTCCCGATAAAAAGATTTATGCCGTTTGCGGAAACTGCGATTTCAATTCCGAGCTTCCGACGTTTCTGCTTGAAAAATTCGGCGGCAGAACGGTATTTGCAACTCACGGACACTGTGAAAGCGTTAAGTATTCTCTTGCCGTGCTCAAGGAAAAGGCTCGCAATTGTGCCGCTTCTATTGCATTATACGGTCACACGCACGTCCCTGACACAACTTATGACGACGGAATTTTTATTGTCAACCCGGGAAGCATTGCCGTCGGGAAATATGCGATGCTTGACATTACCGACAAGGGGATAATGCCGATTCTAGCGACTCTCGGCTGAAACAATGCGTGATGCAACAGTCTGAGTAATATTCCTCCGTTTGTCGGCATAAATTGAAATAGCTGTAAAGACTGCTGCTCAATTTATGACGATAAACGGAGGAATTGTTATGTTTGTATTCTCTTTCAAGGCGAACAAGCCTAAAATCATTATTGCGCTGTGTATTGTTGTCGTTGTGCTTGTGGCAGGCACACTTGTTCTTAACGGACACCGAAAGCCTGTTGTCAACGATAATACCGTCAGCTACAAGGCAAAAAATGCCGGAGACTGCATTTCGTTTCTTTCGCAGTTCGGCTGGACGGTAAACGAAGAACCGATTGAGGTTCGGGAGGTGATAATACCGTCGGAGTTCAACGATACCTATACCGCGTATAACGTGATTCAGAAAAATCAGAATCTTGATCTTGAGCCGTATAAGGGATTCCGTGCCAAGAAGTGGATCTTTGAAATAAAAAATTACCCCGGATATCCGGCAGACTGCGGATATATCAGGGCAACCTTGTTGGTATATGACGGCTGCGTTATCGGCGGAGATGTTTCTTCGACCGAACAAAACGGCTTTGTTCAGGGCTTTGAGTTTCCGAACACGGAGGTTACCGCACCGAATCGTGAGATTTCCTCGCAGGAAGCTGAGCAATGATTATCGCGATGAACATAACCGCGCAGCCGACATATTCGGTAACGGTCATTCTTTCCCCGAGAATGATGAACGAGAAGAGCACGGAGAACACGGATTCAAGGCAAAGGAGCATACTCGCAATAGTCGGTTCGGTGTATTTTTGACCGATGACTTGAAATGTGAATGCGCCTCCGCAGCTCATTATTCCGGCATAGAGTATCGGGATACCCGCCTGAACGATGCTGTCTGTGTTCGGCTTTTCAAAGATAAACATAAGAATACAGGAAACTACGCCTGTGACGAAGAACTGACCGCAGGAAAGCACGATACAGTCAATTTTTGAAGCGAATTTGTCGATTACGATAATATGCAAGGCGAAAGCAATCGAGCAAAGAAGCGCAAGAATTTCGCCCTTGCCGAGTGAAAACGACGAGGTACCGCCCATACAAATCATATAAAGTCCGCCGACGCCGAGGATAACGCCTATCCAGGTGGTGAGGGGCTGTTTTTTCTTGTAAATCACAAATGAAATGAGAGGAACAAGCAGCATATAAAGAGCGGTTATGAAGCCTACCTTGCCCGGCTCAATATAGTTGAAAGCAAACTGCTGAAGATTGGAGCCGATACAAAGCATTGCGCCGACTATCAGTATTCCTTTGACGTTTTCCCCGAAGCCTTGCTTTTTTTCTTCTTTTGTCCGTATGACGGGATTCTTTTTCTTTCGAATCAAAATGAACGGAATCAAAACTATTGCACCGAGGAGGCTTCTGATGCCGTTAAATGTGAAGCCCTCGACATATTCCATTCCCTGCTTTTGCGCAACAAAGGAAAGACCCCAAATCATAGCTGCCGAAACAAGAAGTATCGGTCCCAAAACACGCATTTTCTTTGACATTGAACACATTGACCTTTCGTGGTGGAATAGTGCCGAAACGAAGGTTCCGTTTCGGACAACTTATATATTTTATCAGCGTAAAAATAATATGTCAAATAAATAATTGATTTTTTTCGGCGAGATGGTATAATAATTGAGAAAGCAAGGCGTGCGGCACAATTCGTGCGGTGTTGACTTAATTTTCTAAGAAAGAAAGGGATAGTGAAATGGCTGTATGCAATGTAATTTCTCACCGTGGAGCCAACCTGATTGCTCCGCAGAATACCCTGCCGGCATTCGGAAAGTCAATTGATTTCCACGCAGACGGATTTGAGACAGATGTTCATCTCACCTTTGACGGCGTGCCTGTAATCTGCCACAACTATACAATCGACGAAACATCAAACGGCAAGGGCAGAATTTCAACCAAAACCCTTGAATATCTCAAAACCCTTGATTTCGGTTCGTATTTTCACCGCGCATACAAGGGAACAAGAATCCCTACCCTTGATGAGTTTCTTCACCTTTGCGAAAGGGCTTCTCTGAAAATTCTCAATATAGAAATCAAGTCTCCCAAGAATAAGGACTATTCCGTCGTTTCCAAAACTGTTGAGGCTGTAAAGGCGCACGGTCTTTTTGACAAGCTGTTGATTTCAAGCTTTGATCCCATTGCGCTCACCTCGGCAAAGTATGTCGATGAAAAATGCAAAACAGGTTTTCTGTACAGTCCCAATCAGCCCAATACATACAGAATCTTCGGCAGGGAGGTTGATTTTGCAAAATGTATCGGTGCGGACGCACTGCATCCTTACCGGCTCCTTGTTGACAGGCAGCTTGTTGAAAAATCGCACGAAAACGGTATTACGGTCAATCCGTGGACGGTTAACAGGGCTCGCGAGATTAAAAGGCTTGTTGCCTGCGGCGTTGACGGTGTCATAACCGATGACCCGAAGCTTGCGAAAAAAGTGATTGAGGAGCTTTAACGGCAGTCGCTTTGATTCAATAAACATATACCAGTCATTCCGGAAATCAAAAGCCCGGAATGATTTTCCGTTTTATACAGGAATTTTTGGTTTAATAATGTTGATAAAAAGGGTTAAGTATGTTAAAATTTATGTAACAAGTTAAAACAAATGGGGGTTATACAATGGATTGTTGCTGTAAAAACAGTGATCTGACGCTCATCAAGGATGTGCTTGACGAATACGGCGATATTGAAGGAAGTCTTATTACCATTCTTCAGCACGCTCAGGACATTTACGGATATCTTCCGACGGATGTGCTTTACTGCATTGCCGAGCGTATCGGAGCTTCTCCGGCAAAGGTTATGGGCGTTGCAACATTCTATTCACAGTTCAGACTTAAACCGGTCGGAAAGTATCTTATTATGCTCTGTCAGGGTACGGCGTGTCACGTCAACGGTTCTCAACGTATTGAGGCGGCAATATCGCAGGAGCTCGGTATATCCGACGGTGAAACGACCGAGGATGGGTTGTTCACGCTCAAAAACGTTGCCTGTCTCGGCTGCTGCAGTCTTTCTCCGGTTATGATGATAAACGGTGAAACCTACGGCAGTCTTACTCCCTCAAAAACTGTCGAGATACTCAGAAGCTTAAAGGAAGGGGAGGCATGAATATGAAAATTGTTGTCGGAGAGGGCAGCTGCGGTATCGCCGCAGGAGCTGCAAAGGTGTATTCCGCCATTGAAGCCATTATCGGCTCAACGGATTCAACTCTTACGGTTACAGGCTGTATCGGTATGTGCTTCCTTGAGCCTATTGTTGATATTTATGACGGCAAAGAGCTGAAAAAGCGTCTTGTTAGGGTTCAGCCTTCGGATGCGGAAAAAATAATCGCCTATGTCGGAGGTGACGAACACGCAGTCGACAGTATGGAAATATCTGCAGACGACCGCTCTTTTCTTGAAAAACAGACAAGAATAGCACTCAGACATTGCGGTATTATCAATCCCGAAAAAATAGATGAATATACGGACAGCGACGGTTACAGGGCACTTGAAAAGGTACTCAAAACAATGTCCCCCGAAGAGGTCATTGAAGAAATCAAGACTTCGGGTCTTGCGGGTCGCGGCGGCGCAGGCTTCCCGACGTGGTTCAAATGGAACGCGGCAAGACAGTCCCAAGGAGAGGAGAAGTACCTTATCTGTAATGCCGACGAGGGCGACCCCGGCGCGTTTATGGACAGGGCGGTTATAGAAAGCGATCCTCACAACCTTATTGAGGGTATGCTTATCGGTGCTTATGCAATCGGTGCGAAAGAAGCCGTTGTATATGTCCGCGCGGAGTATCCTCTTGCAATTGAAAGACTTAACGAGGCTATCGGACAGGCTGAGGAAAAAGGCTTCCTCGGCAAGAATATAATGGGCACGGACTTCTCGTGCACTATGAGAATCAAGGCAGGTGCGGGCGCATTTGTTTGCGGCGAAGAGACGGCACTGATAGAGTCCCTCCAGGGCGAAAGAGGTATGCCGAGACTCAAGCCGCCGTTCCCGGCGCAGTCGGGTTACCGGTACAAGCCGTCAAACATCAACAATGTCGAGACCTTTGCAAATGTTTCGTGGATTATTCTCAACGGCGGAGCAGCTTTCGCGGCAATGGGAACCGAGGCAAGCAAGGGTACGAAAGTCTTTGCTCTCACAGGCAAAATCAAAAAAGGCGGCCTTGTTGAAATTCCGATGGGCAAAACACTCCGAGACGTTATTTTTGACATTGGAGGCGGAATAAAGAACGATAAAGAGTTCAAGGCAGTTCAGATGGGCGGTCCGTCCGGCGGATGTATTCCTGCCGATTTGCTTGACACGGTCATTGATTATAAAGCACTCGGTGCGACAGGTGCCATAATGGGCTCGGGCGGAATGGTTGTTATGGACGAGACCACCTGTATGGTAAGTATGGCGCAGTTCTTCCTTGACTTCACCGCCAAGGAATCATGCGGCAAATGCATTCATTGCCGTATCGGAACCAAGAGAATGCTTGAAATTCTCAACAGAATTGTCAAGGGCGAGGGCAAAGAGGGCGATATTGAGCTTTTGGAGGAGCTTTGCTACTCAATCAAGGACGGCGCACTCTGCGGACTCGGACAGACGGCTCCGAATCCCGTTTTGACAACGATAAAATACTTCAGAAACGAATATGAAGCTCATATAAATGAAAAAAAATGTCCGGCAAAAAGCTGTGCGGAGCTGCTGTCATATTCTATCGACGCCGACAAGTGCCGCGGTTGTACGCTTTGCTCAAAGAAGTGTCCCGTTGACGCGATAATCGGCACGGTAAAGACGCCGCACCGGATTGATTCGGACAAATGTATTAAATGCGGTTCCTGCGCTGCGGTATGTAAATTCGGCGCGGTGGCAGTGAACTGAGAGGGGTGGTTTGAATGGATAAAATGAAAGTGACAATAAACGGCAAAGAATTTCTTGCCGATAAGGGTCAGACGATTCTTCAGATCGCCCGAGATAACGGAATCGAAATTCCCACGCTTTGCTATATTGACGAGGTCAAGGCTTACGGCGCGTGCGGACTCTGCGTGGTTGAGGCGGAGCACACACCGAAGCTTCTGCGAGCCTGCGCGACAACGGCTTTCGACGGAATGGTTATTAAAACCGATACTCCGCGTGTCCGCCGATCAAGAAAGGTAGCACTTGAGCTTCTTCTTTCCGACCATACGGGAGACTGCAAGGGTCCGTGTTCGCTCAACTGTCCGGCAGGAACAGACTGTCAGGGCTATGTGAAGCTTATTGCCGAGGGCAAGTTCAGGGAGGCTGTCGGGCTTGTCAAGGACAGGGTTCCTTTGCCTGCTTCAATCGGACGCGTTTGTCCTCATCCCTGCGAAACCGCTTGCCGCAGAAAGCTTGTCGAAGAGCCGATTTCTATTGCTTTCCTCAAAAGCTTTGCCGCAGATGAGGATTTGAAATCGGGCAACAAGTTTATGCCCGAGGTTTCGGCTCCGAGCGGGAAGACGGTCGGAGTAATCGGCGGAGGACCTGCCGGACTGACTGCTGCGTACTTCCTCGCCGTCAAGGGACACAAGGTCACGGTTTATGACGCAATGCCGAAAATGGGCGGTATGCTCAGATACGGTATTCCGCAGTATCGTTTGCCCAAGGAGGTTCTCGACGCGGAAATTGCTTCAATTGCAGAGCTGGGTGTCATAATGAAAAATAACGTAAAAATAGGCGAGGATATAAAGCTTGATGAGATTAAGTCGGCACACGACGCGGTAATCGTCGCAATCGGCGCATGGACGAGCAGCTCAATGGGCGTTGTCGGAGAGGAGCTGGACGGCGTTCTCGGCGGAATAGATTTTCTCCGTTCCGTTGCGATGAAAAAAACCGTTGACATCGGCAAAAAGGTTGCCGTTATCGGCGGCGGAAACACGGCGATGGATGCCTGTCGTTCCGCAGTAAGGCTCGGTGCCGAAGAGGTTTATGTAATTTACAGAAGAACCGGAGCCGAAATGCCTGCCGAAAAGGTTGAAATTGATGAGGCGGAGGAAGAGGGAGTAATTTATAAATTCCTTTGCAATCCGTCGGAGATTATCGGCGAGAACGGTCGAGTTAAGGCTGTTAAGCTTCAGAAAATGGAGCTCGGCGAGCCCGACGCGGGCGGACGCCGCAGACCCGTTCCGATAGAGGGTGAGTTTGAGACGCTTGAGCTTGACACGGTTATAATGGCAATCGGTCAGAGGATAAATATCAAGGGCTTTGAGGAGCTTGAGCTGACAAACCGCGGTAACATTGCCGCAGACACGCTTTCATTCAGAACATCGGCTGACGGTGTGTTTGCCGTCGGTGACGCAACCAACAGGGGAGCGTCAATTGCGATTGAAGCGATAGGCGAGGCTCAGAAGGCCTCCGAGGTCGTTGACAGATACCTGAACGGTGAAAATGTCGGCTACAAGAAACCTTATGTCGTTGAAAAGACGGTTACAGCCGACGATCTTGCCGACAGGGAAAAGGCGGCGAGAGTCAAGATGCCGCAGAGAAGTCCCGAAGACAGAAAGCACGATTTTGATGAAATCAATCTCGGCTTCACGGCTCGGCAGGCAATGGCTGAAGCCAAACGCTGCCTGCAATGCGGTTGTCACGACTACCACGAGTGTCAGCTTAT
This sequence comes from Eggerthellaceae bacterium, assembly GCA_963616775.1. Taxonomy (GTDB): domain Bacteria; phylum Bacillota; class Clostridia; order Oscillospirales; family Acutalibacteraceae; genus CAG-488. The sequence continues at coordinate 58,858 of CAVELL010000058.1, forward strand.
CCGTTTTGCGAATCAATACGACGTTGAGCCTGAGCGATTTTTCGGCGAGAAGCATAGCTGCCCGAAGGAGCAGAAGCTTGTCTGCATAGAAAGAGACCAGAACAAGTGCATTCTGTGTAATCTCTGTGTTCGTGTGTGTGACGAAGAGGTCGGCAAGGGCATACTCGGACTTGTCGGACGCGGATTTACAACGGTGATAAAGCCTGAGTTCAGAAGCGGGGAAACCGTTTCTTTCTGCAAGGACTGCCGCAAGTGTGTTGAAGCCTGCCCGACGGGTGCTCTCAAATCGTTATAATCTGTATCAAAAAAACAACCGGAAAGCGAATTTTTGCTGACCGGTTGTAATATTTTATTGAAACATAAAAAATGAGATATTACGAGAAAAAACGAGCATTTCGGAGTATTGAAGAGCTTTCTTGAAATCATAGTGATAAAGCAATGATTTTGTGCAGAAAAAATGCAAAAAAATGTTGACATTTGCTGATTTCTGCACTATATTATATGTTAATATCTTTCTATTAAAGATATAAATACCGAACTCGGTAAAGAGAGGGGCTGCATAATTGAAAAACAACGTTATTATTGACCTGAAAAACATTTCGGTCAAACTGGGTGATGCACAGATACTGGAGAATCTCAGTATGTACATTCGAGACAAAGAATTTATCACCTTGCTCGGACCTTCGGGCTGCGGCAAGACAACCACCTTGCGTATAATTGCGGGTTTTCTTGAACCCGACAGCGGAGAGGTTGTTTTTGAGAATAAGGTTATCAATGGTGTGCCCCCTCATAAGAGACAGGTGAACACCATTTTTCAACGTTATGCGCTGTTTCCGCACCTGAATGTTTATGAAAACATTGCGTTTGGCCTGCGCGTCAAGAAGATGAAGGAGCAGGAGATCAAAGACACGGTTACGGAGATGCTCAGCCTTGTCAACCTCAAGGGCTTTGAGCGACGCAACATAAATTCGCTTTCCGGCGGACAGCAGCAGCGTGTCGCCATTGCGCGTGCGCTTGCCGTTAAACCGAGGGTTCTCCTCCTCGATGAACCGCTCGGTGCCCTTGATCTCAAGCTCAGAAAGGATATGCAGGTTGAGCTTAAAAATATACAGCAAAGACTCGGAATCACGTTTATTTATGTCACACACGACCAGGAGGAGGCTCTCTCCATGTCCGACACGGTCGTCGTTATGGACGGCGGTGTTATTCAGCAGATCGGTACTCCTCAGGACGTTTATAACGAGCCTAAAAATGCTTTTGTCGCTGACTTTATCGGCGAGAGTAATATCCTTGACGGCAAGATGCTCGAGGATTTCAAATGCTCGTTCTCCGGCACACAGTTCCAGTGCCTTGACAAGGGCTTCGGGATCGGCGAATCCGTTGACGTTGTCGTAAGACCTGAGGATGTTGATATCGTTCCTGTCGAGAAAGGAATGCTCAACGGTACGGTCACTTCCGTTACGTTCAAGGGCGTTCATTTTGAAATTATCGTCGATATCGGCGGCTTTAAATGGATGATTCAGACGACCGACTATGAGCCGGTCGGAAAGCGAATCGGTCTTGATATTGAGCCCGACGCCATCCACATTATGAAAAAATCAAAATATTCGGGTCTGTACGGAGATTACAGCTCTTTCAGCGATGAATTGGAGCATCTTTCCGACATCGTTGAGGAGGAATGAGCCGTGGCAAAACGTTCTTTAACACAGCGGCTCTGCGCCGCACCTCACATTGTTTGGTCTGCGATTTTCATTGTCGTTCCGCTTGTAATGGTATTTTACTATGCCTTTACGGACAAGTCGGGCGCATTTACGCTTGATAACGTCGCACGTCTGACGGACTACACAAGCACATTTCTGCGTTCCTTGTGGTTCGGCATCGTGGCAACAATTATCTGCCTTTTGATTGCTTATCCTCTGGCATACATTCTTTCAAAAATGAAGCTCAGAGCGCAGAGCACAATGGTTATGCTCGTTATGATTCCGATGTGGATGAATTTCCTGCTGAGAACCTACGCATGGATGACGCTTCTTGAGGATTCGGGCGTTATAAACAATATACTTTCTCATATCGGAATCGGTCCGTTTCATATGATAAATACTTCGGGAGCGGTAATTCTCGGTATGGTTTACAACTTCCTGCCGTATATGATTCTGCCGGTTTATTCGGTTATGACGAAGCTGGACAGCAGCCTTGTCGAAGCGGCACAGGATCTCGGAGCAAACAAGCTTCACGTTATTCGAGACGTTATTTTTCCGTCGACGCTTTCGGGAGTTGTTTCCGGAATTACGATGGTTTTTGTTCCGTCGGTCAGCACCTTCTATATTTCCCAGAAGCTCGGCGGCGGAAGCTTCGCCTTGATAGGCGACATCATTGAAATGCAGTTCCAGGTATCGAATAATTTTAATTTCGGAGCTGCGCTGTCGCTCGTTCTTATGATACTTATACTTATCTGTATGGCTGTTATGAATAAGTTTGGCGATACAGAGGAAGCGGGAGGTGTTGTCGTATGAACAAAAAGCTTCACCCTGCTTCGGGAATCTATCTTGTGCTTGTTATGCTCTTCCTCTACCTGCCGATATTTATGCTTATTGTGCTCTCCTTTAACGGAACGAACAGCACGAGCGTAATTAACGGATTTTCCTTCAAATGGTATGTTGAGCTTTTCCGTGACAGCGCAACAATCAACGCCCTGACAAACACTCTTGTTCTTGCCGTCAGCTCGGCAATCACGGCGACGGTGATCGGTACGCTTGCTGCGGTCGGTATCGACAAAATGAAAAAGGGCTTTGCCAAATCAAGCGTTATGACCGTTACGAACATCCCGATGATGAATCCGGAAATCGTAACCGGTGTTTCGATGATGCTTCTGTTCGTATTCATCGGTACAGCTCTCGGAATGAGCGGCGTTCTCGGATTTTGGACACTTTTCATTGCTCATGTAACATTCAGCCTGCCGTATGTTATTCTTAACGTTCTTCCGAAGCTTCGTCAGACGGACTCGAACCTGTCACAGGCAGCTCAGGATTTGGGATGTCCGCCCGTGAAAGCGTTTATTAAGGTAGTGCTGCCGTCAATACTTCCCGGTGTTGTTGCCGGTCTTATAATGGCATTTACGCTTTCCTTTGACGATTTCATTATAAGCTATTTTGTCAGCGGACCCAAGTTTCAGACACTTCCGATAAGAATTTTCTCAATGACAAAGAAGCGTGTTACTCCCGATATGTACGCGCTTTCGACAATTATGTTTATTGTCATTCTTGTGCTTCTTGTTCTCGTGAATGTTCTTCAGTCGCGCGGTGACAGCAAGAAAAACGGGAAAGGCGGTGCTGCGAAATGATAAAAAGGGTTTTGTCCGTTCTTTTCTGTGCGCTTGTTGTTGTGTTGAGCTGCTCCGTATCGTTTTCCGCGGCGGCAAAGCAGATTGATATTTCCAAGCTCAGGGGCACGGAGATAAATGTCTATAACTGGGGCGAATACATCTCCGACGGTGCCGAGGGTACACTTGACGTCAACAAGGAGTTTGAAAAGGAAACGGGAATCAAGGTCAATTATACAACCTACGACTCCAACGAGAATATGTACAACAAAATTAAGGGCGGCGGAGCAAACTATGATATAGTTATTCCGTCGGACTATATGATTGAACGTATGATTGACGAGGAGCTTCTTGAAAAGATTAACTTTGATAATATTCCGAACTACAAGAACATAATGGACAAATACAAGAATCTGTATTTTGACCCGAACAACGAGTATTCGGTACCGTATAATGTCGGAATGGTCGGACTTGTTTATAACACGAAAATGGTTGCGGAAACGCCCGACAGCTGGAGCATTATGTGGGACGAAAGGTACAAGGGTCAGATCCTTATGTTCAACAATTCCCGTGACGCATTCGGAATCGCTCAGTTCCTTTTGGGCATTGATTTGAACACCAATGATCCTGCCGACTGGGAAAAGGCTTATGAAAAGCTCAAGGAGCAGAAGCCTCTTGTTCAATCTTACGTTATGGACGATGTTTTCAACAAGATGGAGGGCGGAGAGGCTGCCATTGCCGCTTACTATGCGGGCGACTGCATAAGCATGGCGGAGAATAACCCCGACCTTGCGTTTGTTTATCCGAAAGAGGGTACAAACATTTTTGTTGATTCCATTTGCATTCCGAAAGGCTGTCAGAACAAGGAGGCGGCGGAGCTCTACATTGATTTTATGCTCAGGGGCGACATTGCGCTTGCCAATGCCGAGTATATGTGCTACGCGACTCCGAATCAGGCGGTTCTCGACAACGAGGAGTATTCGCTCAGGGACAATGAAATGCTTTATCCCGATGAAGAGCATACTCCGCCTACAGAGTATTTTCACAATCTTGACCAGGATATGCTCATGGTTATGACATCGCTTTGGGATAACCTGAAGATTGAGGGAAATAATGACCGTTCCGTGTATATCGGGCTTATCACTTTTGCCGTGATGGTTGTTTTATACTTTATTTACAGGACGGTAAGGAAAAAGAAAAGAGAAAGTATGTATTGATAGTTCGGAGGTGGAAAGGTTGAAGAATGTCAAATGCATAAGACTTTTATCTGTTCTGATGTGTCTGATTGCCGTGCTCGGTGCTTTTTCGTCGTGCGGCAGCAAAAAGAACGGTACGGAAGTCAATAATACGAAAGCGGCGGAGCTTAAATCGCCCCTGTGGCTGATTTCGCCCTCCATTGAGGCGGACGGTATTGAACCGATTGTCAGAGCCGACTATAACAAGAGCACGAGGCATTATGATATCAGCTATGCCGATTGCTTCAAAATCAAAAAGAACGGGAAATACGGAATAATCGACTATAACGGCAAAACGGTGATTCCTGCCGAGTATGACAGCATTTTTGCCGTCAGAAACAGCGAAGATTTTATAGCTGTCAAGAAAGATAAAAACGGTGAAAAATCACAGACCTATATAAACTATAAGGATTTTTCGACAGAACCGGCGTATAAGAGCTACAACACATTAAGATATGAGTATCTTTGGTCAACCGAGGAGAGCAAGGCTGTTTATATCCAAAACGATAACGGCGAAATTTACGAAGACGAGCTCAAGCCTGCGCTTCCCGAATCGGTAAGGGGCGTCAAGACCGTTGACGGCGAATATACAAGCGACGGAACCTACGGACTTTACGTTGAAGGAAAGAACATAATGGGTATGATCTACTCCGGTGCCGGCAGCTTCTCCAACGGTATGGCTGCATTCAAGTCAAACGGTATCTGGGGCTACATTGATTCAAACGGAAAAACCGTTATCCCGTTCGGGTATGACGCCGTAAAGGGATACAGTGCTTTCGGCGGCGACGACACCCCCTATGAAAGCTATGACGGATATGTTACCGTTACGAAGAACGGCAAATTCGGCATCTTTTCCAACGAGGGAAAGATGATAACCGAGCTTATCTTCGACGGTGCAACTCCCGTTGTCGGCGGCAGAGCTTATGTGCTTAAGGACGGCAAATGGGGACTTGTTTCGTTTGGCGATTCGGCAGATGCGTCAGCGAGAACAGAAGCAAAAACCACCGAGAAAACAACCGAAACGACAACCGAAAAAGCTACCGAAAAGACCACGGAGAAAACAACCGAGAACGAGACAACCAACGAAACGACAACATCAGCTCAAACGGGAAATTATGTTGTCAATACGGACGGCTTGAAGCTGAGAGCCGATATCGGAACTGAAAATGACGTTTTGACGGTGCTTGATTACGGAACACGGATTTATATTGACAAGGTATCCGACGGCTGGGGTCATACGGTTTATGACGGACTTGACGGTTGGGTGAGCCTTGACTATGCCGAAAAGGAATAAGCTATGCTTCAACGACTTGACAAAATAATCGCGTCTCAAGGGCAGTACAGCCGCAGGGACGTGCAAAGGCTGATAAAAAGCGGACTTGTTACGGTAAACGGAGTGCAGGTGCGCGACAGAGGCGCAAAAGTCGATGATGAATCGGACGTTATTTCAATCAACGGCGAGGTTCTGAAGATAAAAAAATACGTTTATATTATGCTCAACAAGCCCAAGGGTGTTGTCAGCGCAACCAACGACGGCAGAGAAAAAACGGTTATTGACCTTGTGCCGCAGGAATACCGCGGAAGAAAGCTTTTTCCTGCCGGAAGACTGGATATAACAACGACGGGCTTTGTGCTTATCACCGATGACGGAGATTATGCACACCGTATTCTTTCGCCGAAGAATCATATTGAAAAGACATACGAGGCACGCCTTGCCGAAAGGGTTACCGAAAGTCAGCTCAAAGCGGTTGCCGACGGAATCACACTGAAAGACGGGACGGAATGCCGGCCCGCAAAGCTTCGCGTTATTGAGGACACGGAGAATCCGGCGGTCGAAATCAAGATTTGCGAGGGTAAGTATCATCAAATCAAACGGATGTTTGCCGCAGCGGGAAACGGAGTAATCGAACTCAGGCGAACAAAAATGGGCGGAGTTGCTCTTGACCCGAGGCTTTCGGAGGGGGAATGCCGACTGCTGACCTCCGAGGAAGTTGAACGAATAGAAAAAGGAAGGTTGATTAGATGATTAAACAGGTTGAATTTTTTGCCAAAAAGCTTGCACGTGGCATAAATGAAGCTGTAATCGTTATGAAAAGCATTATTCCCGCTGTAAAAATGTGTGATAAGAAATCATATTTTCCCGAAAAAAAGTTGAAATCGAAAAACGAAATCATTCGCGATAATTTAAAATGGTTACTTCAATATAAAGAAATAAACAATTTTTATTTTCTTTACGGAATGGACGTAGCCGATAAAAATGATGTATGTTTGTATAAGGATTATTATCACTTTATGCTGGACAGGGCAAAAGGCAACAGAATTAAAAGTCCTTCGTCCCAGACCGTTATTTTGCGGGACAAGCTTATCTTTTACAAATATATGAAGTCGTTTAACAGCCCCGTTCCCGAGGTGTATGCCGTTTATTTTGACGGTAGGCTTTTAGATACACAGCTATATCCGTATGATTCGGATTTGTTTGAAAAACACAGCGATTTTTTTATGAAGTCGATTGACGGCGAATGTGCATCGTTTGTAAAGCATATAGATAGTGTTGATAAGCTCAGGGAGGCTGAAAAATCAGCCGGTAACGGAAAATATTTATTGCAGGAATCAATAGTTCAACACAGCGAGATGAATCGGCTCAACGGTTGTGCGATAAATACGCTCCGTATTGTAACAATAAATACCGGCAAGGATAAACCTTTTGTCTTGTCTTCTGTTTTGCGCGTGGGAACAGAAAAATCCGGCGATGTCGATAATTGGGCAGCCGGAGGCTTGTCTGTCGGCATAAATGATGACGGCTATTTAAGAGAGTTTGGCTTCTACAAGCCCTCATACGGCACAAAAACCGACATTCATCCAGACAGCAAAATCAAGTTTTCCGACTTCCGAGTTCCTATGTATAAGGAAGCGGTTGAGCTTGCTTTGCGGTCGCACGGATTCTTTTATAATGTGCACTCCATAGGCTGGGATATTGCGATTACGGAAAACGGCCCCGTAATAATCGAGGGTAACGATAATTGGGAAATCAGCTTAATGCAGGCTTGCAATAAGGGCTTGAGAAAAGAATGGGAGGATTCATTGAAATAAAGAGAACGAAATGTCTGTTTTAACAAATAAAACTTGACTTTTTCGGTACAATACACTATAATAGCAATACTGCTGTACTTTGGTGTTTAAGGCATTGTACCTCAACCAAAATACCGAATTATTGCATTGAAAGGATGAAATCTATGGCACAGGAAATCTTGCTTACAGCTGAGGCTTACAAAAAGAAAAATGATGAGCTGGAATATCTTAAAACAGCAGGAAGAGACGAGATAGCCGAAAGAATTAAAGAGGCCAGGTCATTTGGAGATCTTTCAGAAAACAGCGAATACGATGAGGCGTTGAACGATCAGGCTAAGATGGAAGCCAAAATCGCCCAGCTTGAGAACGAAATGAAGAACGCAAAAATTCTTGACGAGAGCACAATTTCAACCGAGATGATTCATGTCGGTTCAAAGGTTAAGATCCGTGATGTTGAGTATGATGAAATCGAGGAATACAAGATTCTCGGTGAGAGTCAGGCAAATCCCGATGAGGGTATTATTTCGGATCAGTCGGCAGTCGGTAAGGCTCTCATCGGCAACAAGGTCGGCGACGTTGTAAATGTTCATCTTCCGAACGGCAGCGTAATTGCCTTTGAGGTTCTTGATATTTCAATATAAACATATCGGGCGCAGGCTTAGCCTTACGCCCGCTTTGCCTGTTAAGGCAATATCGCACAAATTGCTATGAATGGAGAGTTGAATATGGCAGAAGAAAAGAATACTCCCGTTGTCGAAACGGAGAAGGACACAAATGAACTCAGAAAAATCAGGGTCGATAAGCTTGAGGCACTTCAGGCGGCAGGCAAGGATCCGTTTCAGATAACGACCGCCGAGCAGTCTTCAACAAGCACGGAGATAACCGAGGCTTTTGAAAAGCTTGAGGCGGAAATCAACGAGCTTCCCGAAGATCAGCGTCCGGAGCAGGTCAGAATCGAAAATGTTTCTCTCTGCGGCAGAATTATGACATGGAGAGATATGGGTAAGGCAAACTTCATCGACATCACCGACAGAGCCGGACGTATGCAGGTTTATGTCAGAATGAACGACATCGGCGAGGACGAATTTGCCGAGTTTAAAAAGTGGGATATCGGCGATATTATCGAGGTCAAGGGCTTTGTTTTCAGAACACGCAGAGGTCAGATCTCCGTTCATGCTCAGAACGTCAGACTTCTTTCAAAGTCCCTCCTTCCTCTTCCGGAGAAATTTCACGGACTCAAGGATACGGATACAAGATACCGTCAGCGTTATCTTGATCTTATTGTTAATCCCGATGTTAAAACCACATTCTACAAGCGTTCGCTTATTATCAAGAAGATAAGAACCTTCCTGGACGAGCTGAATTTTGTCGAGGTAGAAACTCCGATTCTTGTTTCAAACGCAGGCGGAGCGGCGGCAAGACCGTTCGTTACACACCACAACTCTCTCAACGAGGATTTCAAGCTCAGAATTTCCCTGGAGCTCTACCTCAAGCGTCTTATCATCGGCGGTATGGAAAGAGTATATGAAATCGGCAGGGTTTTCCGTAACGAGGGTATGGACACAAGGCATAATCCCGAGTTTACGCTTATGGAGCTGTATCAGGCTTATACCGATTACCACGGAATGATGGATCTGACTGAAAATATGTTCAGATTCCTTGCGAACGAGGTCTGCGGTTCAACGACGATTACTTACGGTGACAAGGAAATCGACCTCGGCAAGCCTTTTGAGAGGCTCACAATGACCGACGCCGTAAAAAAGTACGCAGGCATTGATTTTGACACGGTTAAAGACGATGCAGAGGCAAAGAAGCTTGCAAGGGAACACAATGTTGAATTTGAGGAGCGTCACACAAAAGGCGATATTCTTAACCTCTTCTTTGAGGAGTTCTGCGAGGACAAGCTCATTCAGCCGACATTTATTATGGATCATCCCGTTGACATTTCTCCGCTTACAAAGAGAAAGCCGTCAAGACCCGATCAGGTGGAGCGTTTCGAGCTTTACATCAACACTTGGGAGATGTGTAACGCATATTCCGAGCTTAACGACCCGATTGACCAGCGTGAGCGCTTCAAGGCTCAGGACGCTGCCGCAGCAGCAGGTGACGAGGAGGCCAACCATACAGACGAGGATTTCCTCACCGCTATGGAGTACGGTATGCCTCCGACAGGCGGTATCGGCTACGGTATCGACCGCCTTGTAATGCTTCTTACAAACAGCCCGTCAATCAGAGATGTTCTCCTGTTCCCGACAATGAAACCTTTGGACTCTGATAAGAAGGCACAGAAGGAGGCTTC
>CAVELL010000059.1:0-68442 GCA_963616775.1 Eggerthellaceae bacterium
ATCGCTTTTTTCTATGCTTTTTTGTTTTCAGTCTCACATCTATTGTAAACCTACAATATCGCTCTGAGCAACTCAAAATTCATCTTGACAATTCAAGAAATATAGCATATAATGAAGATACGAAGAGTGGTGCTACCGATAGACGGTTACGCCCTCAAATAAGATTGTTAAAAGATTTAACCGCCTTAGCTTTGGAACGTTGGGCGGTTATTTCTTTTTATATGCAAGGACTGCGATAAACACCGTCACAAGTCCAATGATTACAAGCTCGAATGTAAATAAATTCTCGTATGTAACGTACTGCATAAGATCACCCCCTCACGAGGGCGCAGAGTGTAACCGCCTACCGTAAATGGTAGCACCACCGGAGCATTATATTAAATACAGCCGAGCTTGTCAATGCCCGACGGCTGAATTTTGGGGTTTATTCGCATCGTTTGGGGTTTACCTTCATTGAAGCTCATTGAAGCTCGTGACTTCATAAATGGCTCTATATCAATGTTCCTTGCACTTCATTAAAGCTCGTTAAAGGTACTTTTGTTCATTCGTAACAAGCAGGTCGTCGGTTCGAGTCCGACCAGTAGCTCCAAGCTGCAAGCCTTTGTATATCAACGGCTTGCGGCTTTTGTTTTTGAATATATACGTTTGTTCGGCACATAATATTCTCGGACGCATAATATATTTCTGTAACAGCAGGAATACATATCGACAGAAATGTATAGATTTCCGCAAAAATCCTTGACAAATTCTTTTGTTATGGTATTATAAGTACATACCCATTGGGGAGTAGCTATGGGATTATCCCATCTGTTGTCACCACACGCTTAAACGATTTAAAATATTAAATTTTTAGGCTGGCAGCAGACCTATGCGATTATTCGTATTTGATGCAAGACCTTTGGCAGACAACAAGTCTGTCAAAGGTCTTTTGATACAAAAAGGAGGTAATTTTTTGAAGTATTATCTTGAAGATGCGAACAAGGTGCTTTCGCAGACCGGCAGCTCCGAAAAAGGACTCAGCTCGGCTGAGGCGGAAAAACGTCTTGAGAAAAACGGCAAAAACAAGCTCAAGGAAGCCGAAAAGGAAAGCCTGTTCAGAAAATTCATCAACTCGCTTGCCGACCCGATGATTATCATGCTTCTTGTTGCCGCCGCCATTCAGGGTGTTGTTGCGATGATTGAAGCGGGAGGAAAACCGACGGTGCGCGACTTTTCCGATGTACTTGTTATCCTCGTTGTTGTCATCATCAACACTATAATGGGACTGGTGCAGGAGAGCAAGGCAGAGGCGGCGATGGACGCGCTGATGCAGATGACGGCTGCAACATCAAAGGTTTTGCGCGACGGTGAGGCAGTCGTTCTCAAGAGTGAGGACATTGTTGTCGGCGACATTATACTTCTTGAAGCGGGCGACGCCGTCCCTGCGGACTGCCGTATTCTTGAATCCCACTCGATGAAGGTTGAGGAAGCGGCACTGACCGGCGAATCCGTCCCGGTCACCAAAATGGTGGATGTTCTTATGCTCAAGGACAGCTCAAAGGACGTTGCGCTCGGTGACAGAAAGAATATGCTTTACAGCGGTTCTACAATTGTTTACGGTCGCGGCAGGGCTGTCGTCACCGGCACGGGAATGGACACCGAAATGGGCAAAATCGCCGACGCTCTGAGCACGGCAGAGAAAGAAGAGACTCCCCTCCAGAAAAAAATGGGTGAGCTTTCTCACTTCCTCACAAAGCTTGTTATCGGAATCAGTGTTCTTGTTTTCGCTGTCGGAGTTGTTGAAACTCTTGTTCTTACGGATCAAAGCTTTTCGTGGAAGCTTCTCGGTGAAACCTCGCTTAACACATTCATAGCCGCTATCGCCCTTGCGGTCGCCGCTATTCCGGAGGGTCTGCCGGCAGTTGTTACCATCATTCTTTCAATCGGCGTTACGGCAATGAGCAAGCGTCAGGCACTCATCAGAAAGCTCACTGCCGTTGAGACTCTTGGCTGTACTCAGATTATCTGCTCGGACAAGACCGGTACTCTCACGCAGAACAAGATGACCGTTGTTGACCATTACGGCGACGACGAAAAGCTCCTTGCCAAGGCAATGGCTCTTTGCTGCGACGCAGAAATCGACGCCAACGGAAAAGTCACAGGCGAACCGACCGAGGCGGCTCTTGTTTCCTACGCATATTCGCTTGAAATGCACAAAAGCGACCTTGTCGCTTCCGCTCCGCGAATCGGCGAAGCTCCGTTCGACTCAGGCAGAAAGATGATGTCGACCGTTCACGAGACTGCGGACGGTATTGTTCAGTATACAAAGGGTGCGCCCGACGAGATTCTCAAGAAGTGCAAGTATGCACTTGTCGGCGGCTGCGTTGTAGAAATCACGGACGAAATAAAGACCGCTGCGCTCAAGGACAACAAGAGAATGGCGGACAAGGCTCTCAGAGTTCTTGCCTGCGCATACAAGACATACGATTCCAAGCCGACGGATTTTGCTCCGGAAGCACTTGAAAACGACCTTATTTTCATCGGTCTTACAGGTATGATCGACCCGGTTCGTCCCGAGGTCAAGGCAGCTATCGACGAGTGCCGCCTGGCAGGTATCCGTCCCGTTATGATAACGGGCGACCACAAGGATACCGCCGTTGCAATCGGCAAGGAGCTCGGTATTATTTCGGACGCCTCCGAGGCTATTATGGGCGCAGAGCTTGACAAGTTCAGCGACGAGGAACTCCAAGAGCAGGTTACAAGGTATTCGGTTTACGCCCGTGTTCAGCCTGAGCACAAAACCAGAATTGTCAAGGCATGGAAGGCACGCGGAATGGTCACGGCGATGACAGGTGACGGCGTAAACGACGCTCCGTCAATCAAGGCAGCCGACATCGGTATCGGAATGGGAATCACGGGAACCGACGTTACAAAGGGAACCTCCGATATGGTTCTTGCCGACGACAACTTTGCAACCATCGTCAACGCTGTTGAAGAGGGAAGAAAAATCTATGACAACGTGCTCAAGGTTCTTCAGTTCCAGCTTTCGACAAACCTCAGCGAAGTTATCATAATGTTTGTGGCTTCGGTGCTTCACTTTACAATTCTTTCACCTGTTCATCTTCTTTGGATCAACATGGTTACGGACTCGCTTCCGGGTCTTGCGCTCGGTATGGAAAAGGCCGAGGGCGACATAATGAGAAGAAAGCCCCGTGCAACGACGGACGGTATCTTCTCGAACGGTGCAGGCGTCGATATGATCTGGCAGGGCGTTTACCTTGCAATCATTGAGATAGCGGCTTACGTTATCGGCTTCTGGCTTGAACCGTCGGGCGGCGGAGCGCACAGCCTTGCAGGCTTCTTCAGCGGTGAAACCTGCGTCAATGCAATGGCAATGGCGTTCCTTACGGTCAACTTTTCCGAGATGATGTGCGCAATCAATATGCGCTCACGTCAAGCATCAATCCTCTCGGCGGATATGATGAAGAAAATGAACTGGTGGCTCGTCGGCGCATTTGTTGTCACGACGGCTCTCACCCTTGCCGCAATTTACATTCCGGGTCTTTGCGATGTGTTCGGAATCGCTCCCGGCACATTCAGCACGGAAGAGCTTGCAATCTCATTCGGTCTTGCACTGACTACAATACCTGTATTTGAGCTCGGAAAAGCACTCAGAAGACTGTCACTGAAGAAGAAAGCATAAAACAATTTCAACAATTACCAAAAGCCTGCGGCACTTTGAATGCCGCAGGCTTTTGTTATAGTGTTCCGTTTTCAAATTCGCGCTTGAACCACACGTCCCTGACCTCAAACTCCCGTGAATTGAGATAGGACAAAATACCTGCTGTCTCGTCGAACATAAAGACAAGCTTGTACGAATACAGGCATTGCTTTCGGTAGCCGAAGTCCTTGTTGAGCTTGTTTGTGCCGTACTTGCCGTCGCCGAGCAGAGGGTGTCCGATTGACGCAAAATGCGCCCTTATCTGGTGGGTTCTGCCCGTGACAAGCTCGACCTCAACGAGGCTGAGCTGTTTGTCAAAGTCCCTGCCCAGCACCTTATATTTTGTCCTGACCTCCTTCGCGCCCTCGCACGGAGCTTTCAGTATCTTCACGGTGTTTTTCTTCTCGTCCTTGATCAAATAGCCCTCCAGCAATCCGCTGTCCCGCTCCATAATGCCGTGGCAAACGCAAAGATAGAATTTCTTTAGGCTTGTCCGCTGCTTCATCTGAGCGTTCATAATTCTCAGACTTTCGGCATTCTTTGCGGCAATCACGATTCCGCCCGTATTCCGGTCAATTCTGTTGACGAGCGCGGGAGTAAATGAGTTTTCGTCGTCAGGCTTGTATTCACCCTTTTCGTAAAGGTACTTTTTGATGCGCGTTATCAGCGTGTCAACATACTCCCTGTCGTCGGGGTGACAGAGCAGACCCGCCTTTTTGTCGAGAAGCATTATATTCCCGTCCTCATAGAGAATGTCAAGTCTTCGCGGTGCGCCCGTAAAATCGTACCTTGTCTCAGGCTTTACAAAAAACTCGTCATTTATATACATGTCAACAACGTCGCCGATGTTCAAAACCGTTGAAATCTCGGCACGCTTCGAGTTGACCTTTATCCGCTTTTTTCTGATATATTTGTACATCAGCGACTGCGGAAGATTCGGGAGACTTTTTCTTATGAACTTGTCAAGCCGCTGATTTGCATCGTTGGCTTTTATTTCAAAACTTTTCATACTTTAATTTTTAAACGAATGTATGGGTGCAGGAATCCTGCCGCCGCGGTTTATAAACTCCGAGCAGTCAGCCGAGTTGACCCTCATAATCGGCGCATAGCCGAGCAGTCCGCCGAACTCTACCGTGTCCCCGACATTTCTGCCGATTACGGGAATGAGCCTTACCGCCGTAGTTTTCTGATTTATCATACCTATTGCCATTTCGTCGGCAATGATTCCCGATATCGTTGAGGGCTTTGTGTCCCCCGGAACGGCTATCATATCCAGTCCGACCGAGCAAACACAGGTCATCGCTTCCAGCTTTTCGAGCGTGAGCACACCCGCATTGACTGCGTCAATCATACCCTGATCCTCGGACACGGGAATGAATGCGCCCGAAAGTCCGCCGACGTATGACGATGCCATAATTCCGCCCTTTTTCACCTGATCATTGAGAAGAGCGAGTGCCGCCGTTGTTCCCGGCGCACCGACATACTCAAGACCCATCTCTTCAAGAATCTCGGCAACGCTGTCACCGACTGCGGGAGTCGGGGCAAGCGAAAGATCGACTATTCCGAACGGAACTCCGAGCCGCTCCGACGCCTCACGAGCAACGAGCTGACCCACCCTCGTGACCTTGAAGGCGGTCTTTTTTATTGTGTCGCAAAGTGTGCCGAAATCCTTGCCGTGCACCTCGCTGATAGCACGCTTGACAACGCCGGGGCCGCTGACGCCGACATTGATAATCGTATCCGCCTCCGTAACTCCGTGAAATGCGCCCGCCATAAACGGGTTGTCATCGGGAGCATTGCAGAAAACTACAAGCTTTGCACAGCCGATCGAGCCGCTATCTGCGGTGAGCTCGGCTGTTTTTACTATCGTTTCGCCGAGCATTCTGACAGCGTCCATATCAATGCCCGTTTTCGTCGAGCCGACATTGACCGAGCTGCAAACCCGCTCCGTTGAAGCCAAAGCCTGCGGAATCGACTCGATAAGCAGCTTTTCGGACGGGGTCATTCCCTTTGAAACAAGTGCGGTAAATCCGCCGATGAAATTGACCCCTATTTCGTGAGCCGCCTTGTCAAGCGTTATTGCTGTTTTCACAAAGTCGTCCGCCGTCTTGCAGCAGGACGCGCCGACAAGCGATATCGGCGTTACGGAAACGCGCTTGTTCACAATCGGTATACCGTATTCAAGGGCTATTTTGTCACCCGTTGCAACAAGCCTGTTTGCTTTGGCAACAATCTTGTTATAGATGTTTTCGCAGGTTTTTTCAACACTGTCCGAAGCGCAATCAAGCAGACTTATGCCCATCGTTATTGTGCGGACGTCAAGGTTGTTTTCCTCGATCATCTTGTTCGTTTCGCGAACCTCAAATGAATTTATCATACCGCACCTCAGATTCTGTGCATTACGTTGAAAATATCTTCGTGCTGCATCTTAATTTTTACACCCAGCTCATCGCCGAGCTTTTCCGCCTCATCACAGAGAACGGCAAAATCCTTCTTTGCGTTCTGTGCGTCAACAATCATCATCATATTGAAAAAGCCCTGCACAATCGACTGGTTGATGTCCAACACATTTATGTCGTTTTCGGCAAGGTATGTGCAAATCCCTGCAATTATGCCTACCCTGTCCTTGCCGATAACCGTAATTATGGTTCTGTTCATTCTTTATCCTCCGAATCTTCTTTAATCTGAGAAAGTATCTCTTTTATATTGAGCTTCTGAGTGTCCAGTATTTCCTGAGCCCGATTGAGCATTTCCGTCGGATCCTGCTTATTCTGTTCATATTCGTCGGGAACATCAAGCAGCTTTTCGGCATCCTCAACCGTCGCATTCTCGCCGAGATCCTGCGCCATCAGCACGTCAATACCCGTCGGCTCGCCGAGCACGGCGTCAGCTTCAACGCTGTCCGTCTCCGTATCGAGTGAACCTGCATATCTTTTCTTTTTAATGATGTGCAGAATCACAAGAGCCGCAACGAAAGTGACAAAGGTCACCGCCGAAACGATCGCGCCGATTACAAAGCCCTTCGGCGTGTACGTCATTTCAATCGTGTGAGTTCCGGGTGCGGCATCAATTCCGATGAGTGCGCCGCCGAGCTTCACGGGCTCCGTTTCTTCTCCGTCAACGGTTATCGTCCAGCCCTCATCATAGTTTATCGAGGTGTAGACAAGCTCGGTCGCGCCGACCTTGACTGTGCCCTTAATATGTGTATCCGTGAACTCCGTAATATCCATTGTCGACGAAGCCAGCTTGTCATAGCCCTTTTCAAAGTTATTCATATCCAGTCCGACAACATAGATATCCGTGTAGCCCGAAGCCTTGTTTGCCGCAATTTCAAGCTCAACGGTCATTATTTCGCCTGCCTCAAACCAGCCGCAGTCAATGATGTACGGATCGTCGGGATCCTGACTCTTCGAAAGACCGTTTGTTCCGTAGACCTCAATCTTGTCCGCTCCCGAACAGTTGGCGTAGAGATAGACATTCTGAGCTTCGGGAATCTCATACTTGAGAATAATTGTGCCGGTCTGATCCTTGATATCCTTGTAATAGGTGAAGTTCTCGGTCAGAAGCTCATCGTCATCGCGGATGTTTTCGGTCTGATACGTTTCAGCCGAAATCCGCTTGTATACGTCGCCGCATCCGGAAGCAAGGGTCCAGTAATCGTTCTGAATCTCAAACGGGTTGGAGCCCGTCGTCACCCATTTCTGAACATCCTCACTCACAGAGTATGCAAGCGGAAGATAATAATTGTTCTTGTAAGCAGTGAAGCTGTTGTTCTCCGCCATCTTGGTATAGATGTTTTCGCTCATCTGCGAGTTGTCGTTGTCAACGATATATTTCAGCGACATCATTGCGTTGTAGACCGGCGTCTGCGGCGCATAAATATAGCTGTTGATATAGTTGCTGTTAAGACCGAGATTGTGCTGAAGATTTGCCGATTTTTCATAAGCCATAGAGGAAAATACGGAAACTCCGTTGTAGTCAAACCACGACGCGTCCATCAGCGTGTTTATGTCGGTGAGCTCCATTCGGTACTTGTCCGTGCCCTCAACGGCGTCAAGCTTTTCCTTGAGCTCTCTGAAATCGCTGTAACCGTTTACAAAGTTCGGCTTCTGCTGACTCATAACAAAGTGGTTCGTGTCGCAAACCGCAACCTCGGCAAAGACGCAGCACATAAGAAGAAGCGAAACCGCCGACTGTGCGTAGTTCTTCTTTTTCATCAGCCCAAGCACGACCGTGTAGACCGCCGCAAAGGTGATGCTGAGGTATATTGACTCGTCCGAGGCGTTCGCCATACCGAGCTTCTGAACGAGCACGGCGAAGAAAACGGTTCCGACGCCCGCACCGAGCAAAGCCTTTGTCGAAAACGAGCGAATATGGACAAGGGCTTTGAACGCCATTGTGATAAGCAGGAACGAATAGAGGAACGAAAATCTGAACGGAAGGTCGTTCGGAAAATGGAATGCGTGCAGAATATAGTTTGCATAGTTAAGATTGAAGCCTGTGAAGAACACGGCGAGGAGAAGTATATTCGCCGCACGCTCCTTGGCTTTTATTTTGTCGCAGAAAATGTAGAGCGGAACGAGCATAACGGTCAGTATGCCGCAATAAACGTTCGGCAGCACCGTATCGCCGCTGCTTCTGATAGTCGGATCAAGCGACGTCAGGTGGTTTGCGAGAAAGTCGAACACGTTGTTGTAGAACTCGTAGTCGCTCGGGAATGTACCCGATGTTGCCGAGCACGCCTTAAGGCAGAAATATGTCGGCACAAGTGCAAACGCAGTCAATCCGACAGCAATCAGGGAGCCGAGAGCAAAGAAAAGACCCGACTCAACAAATCGGCTGTAAAGCACATTATCGATTTTTCTGTCATATATTTCGCCGTTCTCGTCCTCGTAAATCGGCTTGGTCGGCAGAACCTCTTTGATTGAGTAATTCGAGAAAAAGTAAACAAAAAAATAGAGAACCGAGAATATGCATATCATATATGACATATAGTAGTTGGTAAAAAGCGAAACGGCAAGCGTAACGATGTAGAGCATTGCTTTTTGGCTGTTGATTATTCTTTCGATTCCGAGAACGATCAGCGGCAGAAGATACATTGCGTCAATCCACATTATGTTCCAGTAATATGCGATAAAGAAGCCGCAGAAAGCATACAAAATACCGAAAGCCGAAACCGTGAAATCATTTTTCACGTTGGATTTTTTGAGGTAATAAGCCATTGATGCCGCAGCAAGCGCATTCTTCAGAAGCACCATTGAACCGATAGCTTCGGGGATATTTTCGTGACCGAAAATCACCGCCAGCAGCATTCCGATCGGACTTGAAAGATAATTAAAGTAGTTGCCGATAAAGGCTCCTCCGCCGCCCGTATTCCATGAATAGAACAGATTTCTGAACTGAGTCAGTCTGTCGTGAAGCTCGGCGAAGAGCGGTCCGTACTGGTGATAAAGATCCATACGCAAAACGGTTTTGTCACCGAACGGAATTATCTCAAAGCAATAGTAAACAAGCAGCATCAGAACCGCACTGCATATAAACGCAAGTATAACATAAACGTTGCGATCCCAAAACCTGCCTGTTTTTGAATTGGAATTTTTACTCTTCAAAATATTTTTTTTCAAAAAACCTCATTCCTTTCGGCTGTATCGTAAGCTGTTTGTTGTTCACAATTCATTCCTTAATATATTATCACACAACGGTGTGTCTTTCAATAAGCACGGCTCAAAATTAACATTTAATTTAAATCCGAGGTGTTCTATTTCGGGACAAGAAGTCATAAGAAATTAGTGGTGATAAAAAATGAGTCTCACCCGAACGGAAAATCTTGAAATCCTGATGAAATATCTTCCCCCTGCTTTTTCTGCCCTTGCCCACGGCGGTACGGAAAGCCTGTGTGAAATACGCATCCGTGCCGAAAAGCCCGTTGTCCTTGTCTTTCCCGACAGAAACGGTTTTCTGACCGACAGCGGACGGATAACATACTTTTATTCAGAAAATCTTTTGTGCGTTTCAAGGCAGGAAATCGAAAATATTTTTGTGAAAATGTGCGGCTGCTCCGTCCACAGTCTTACGGACAATATTGCGCACGGATTCATCACCCTTGAGGCGGGAATCCGTGTCGGACTTTACGGGACCGCAGTCATCAGAGATAAACGGATAGCCTCGGTCAGAAATATCGACGGTCTGAATATCCGTATTCCCGAAGATCGACCAAGCTGCTCCGAGCCGCTCATCGAAAAGCTTTTTGCCCGTGAAATTCCGAATACGATAATCTGCGGTCCTCCGATGTCGGGAAAGACAACCGTACTGCGCGACCTTTGCCGATGCCTTTCCGACGGACAGCTGAAAAAGGTTGCGGTCATTGACGAGCGGTGCGAGATGTCAGGCTACAACCTCGGCTTCAATACCGATGTTCTCAAGGGATACCCGAAAGCCGAGGGCATAAGCATTGCCGTGCGTACCCTTTCTCCCGATGTGGTAGTGTGCGACGAGATCGGAAGCCTTGACGAGGCTGACAAGCTGTGCGAAGCGTTCAACAGCGGAGTCAGCTTCATTGTGACCATGCATTGCCGCAACCTTGCGGAGCTGAAACGGCGTCCGCAGTTTTGCCGGATTTTTGAGTGCGGAGCGGTGAATGCCTGCGTATTTCTTGACAGGGACACCTTTGAAATAAAAGAGACGGTAAGGCTCGGAGAATGAGAGGAAAACAGAATGAAAATCATTTCACTTGCCGTTCTCGGTCTCTCCTGCGTGATGACGGGGCAATACATTTCCTATCGTCTGAGCCGACGCGTCCGCATACTTGAAAAGCTCCTGCTGATGTTCACGATAACAGAGAATGAAATAAGCTATCTCGGCCGACCGACCGCCGAGCTGATTGAAAAGCTTTCGAAAAAAGAGGAGCTCAAGGAGCTGGTTTTTTTGTCCGAATGTCTGTCGCTTTATAAGGACTGCGGCGACATTGAACGCGCGTGGAGCGTATCGGTCTCCGAGTCGCGATGTGTTGACCGCCCGGACAGCGGAATACTTTTTTCTTTCGGCGAAAACCTCGGCAAGAGCGACGAAGACGGACAGCGTTTCAACTGCCGCTACCACGCCGAGCTTACCAAAGAAAGACTGAGACTGGCGCGTGAAAAAAGAGATAAATATTCATCACTCTCCTGCGGACTCGGAGCAATGGCAGGCATAGGACTTTTTATTATTTTGTTATAGGAGCGAACTATGGAACTGGTTATCAAAATAGCGGCCGTCGGAATAATTGTCGCGGTGCTTCAGCAAATTCTCAGCCGTTCCGGCCGCGACGAATATGCCATGCTCGTCGTGCTTGCGGGGCTGATAGCCGTTGTCGCTATGCTGATTCCCGAGCTGAGTGAGCTTTATTCCTCGGCGACCTCCGTTTTCGGACTTTGATATGGAAATTGTTAAATTCGTTGTCATCGGAATAATCTGTACCGTGATGACCGTCGTTGTGCGGCAGTACAGACCCGAGCTTGCGGTTGCAGTTCAGCTTGCCGGCATAGTTATAATTGCGATATATGCCTTTGAATATCTGAAAAATATTTTTGAGGAAATCGGAAGCTTCTTTTCCGACGTTCAAATCGTCAGCGACGGCTATCTCGCCATACTCATCAAGATTCTTTCCATCGCCGTCATAACAAAGCTCGGTGCGGATATATGCAGCGACAGCTCAAATTCCGCACTCGCAACCGTCGTTGAGCTGACAGGCAAAACAGTTATACTCGTCATGTGCCTTTCGCTTATTAAAACTCTTGTCACTCTGGCAAAGGGGCTGCTTGAATAATATGAAGATGCTCAAATTTGCAGGAATCCTCACGGTTATTTTTCTCATTATTTTTACTTTTACCGCGTCCGTCGGTGCCGTCTCCTATTCCGACGAGGTTAAGGATATATACAACATTCTCGACTCCGAAACGCAGGAGCTTCTCAAAGATATCGGAGCGGACAAGGCTGATTTCGATTCCATGTTCAGCGTCACTCCGCAAAAGGTGTGGTCGCTGACCAAAAAGCTCGTCACGGGAAGCATCGAAGCTCCGACAAGATCGGCGGTTAGACTCACGGTTGTAATTATTCTCATAGCAATCTTTGAAAGCTTCATTCCCGACGACGAAAAGATGAAAACCATCATCGGCACGGTCGGAACGCTGATGTGCGTCATATCGGTAATATCCCCGCTTTCCACGGCAATATCCTCAGCCGTGTCTTCAATTGCCGTCAGCGAAAAATTTATGCTGGCTCTTATCCCCGTGCTTGCCGCCGTAATAACCGTCACGGGCAACCCGACGCTTGCGGCAAGCTTTCGGTCAATCGCATTCACGGCGGCGCAGGTGATTTCCGGCAGCTCCGACGCATACATAGTCCCGATAGTCGGTGCGGTAACGGCTCTCGACATTACCGGTTCAATAATTCCGTCGTTCAACCTCGGCGGAATTACCTCGCTGATAAAGAAAACCGTCACCGCCGTGCTGACCTTCGTTTCCACGCTTTTTGTCTCGTTTCTCGGCATCAAGGGTGCGCTTGCAAACGCCGCGGACACGGTCGCCTCAAGAGGAATCAAGCTCGTGATAAGCTCAGCCGTGCCCGTTGTCGGCGGAGCACTCAGCGAGGCATATTCAGGCATAATCGGCAGTCTTGTTCTTGTCAAAAGCACAATCGGAATTTTCGGAATCGCCGCAATCGCGCTGATAAATCTTCCCGCCTGTATTCAGCTTCTGTTCTGGATTTTTGCGCTGAAATTTTCGGCGGCAGTCGGAGAATTATTCAACCAAAAAAGCATTGCCGAGCTTCTGCGTGCACTCGCGTCGTCAATGACGCTTTTGAACGTTGTGCTTCTGTTCAACGCGGTTCTGTTCATCATTTCAACGGCACTGATTCTTGTTATAAAGGCGGGATAGCTTTGGATGAAATTCGTTTGTGGGCTTACGGTGTGACCGTCGCCGCAGTTATCGGAGCCGTCATTCTCTCCGTTGCGCCGGGCGGAGCTACGGAAAAAATCGTCAAAACCGCCGTCTCGCTTTTCCTGATGTGCGCGATACTTTACCCTTTCATATCAAATGATAAAGCGCGCGGACTGCTGAAAAACGCAGAGCTGCCGGATATTGAAATATCCGAAAGTAATCAAGACAGCGCAGAAAACTACCTTGAGGAAAAAACAAAAGAAAAAATCTCCGCAATTCTTACCGAAAGCGGAATAAAAGACCCGTACATAAACATAAGTATCAGTATAGACAACGGCAACGAGATGAAGATAGCTTCCGTCACGGTTGCCGCAGCGGAGGAGTATAAGAATCTGTTTGAAAAGGTGGAGGCAAATTTAAAAGCACAGCTTGGCATCGAAGTTCAAATTGAGGTGAAGAAATGAAAAAGCTTGCCGAAGAACTCATAATATTTTTGAAGCGTGATAAAAAAATTACCGCGATAATCTGTTTGGGACTTGCAGGTATTTTTATGCTGACAATGTCAGAGCTTCTTCCACGAAATAGCACTGAAAGCGAAAAGAAAGAAACGGTCTCCGACATCAGCGACAGCTACGAGGTCGATCTCGAAAAAAGGCTCACCTCGATAGTTTCCTCAATCAACGGCGCAGGGCACACACAGGTTATGGTCACGCTCGCGTCGGGAGATGAGAATGTCTATGCCGTCAGGGAAAAAAGCAGCGACGGAAGCCGCGAACGCGAATACATCGTCATTGACGACGGCAGCAGCGAATCGGGACTGCTCCTAAAGGTGGTTGAGCCGGAGATACGCGGAGTTGCCGTAGTCTGTGAGGGTGCGGACTCCGCAAATGTCAGGCAGGAAATTGTATCCGCGGTTTCCGCCGTCCTGGGGATCAGCTCAAACCGAATAAGTATTGCAAAAATAAAGGCATCTGCCGACAATTGAGAATATACATTTATATCCCAATTACGCGGTAATGCCTTAAATCAACCGTCGGGTACGGCGGTATAAAAATAATCGGAGGTTAGCAATGAATATGATAATCAAACGCAAACAGCTTGTGTCTGCCGCACTTGTTCTTACGCTCGGCGCGGCGGTGTTCGTCAACTGGTATTTTTCACGACCCGGCGTTGAATCCGTAATCGACACAAATAAAACAACCGTAAGTCAGCAGTCGGAGAATCTCGGCGACGCACAGTACGTTTCGGCAACGACCGCCGCTGCCTCGGAGGAAACAATGGCAGACTTCAAGGTGAAACGAAATGCCGCTCACGACGAAGCAAAGGAAACGCTCAATTCCGTTATCAAGGACGCAAAGTCCGAATCACAGGCAGCGCAAAGCGCAGCGGAATCTCTGGCAGAGCTTTCGAAAGCAATCAAAAACGAAGCCGATCTTGAAAACCTCATTTACGCCAAAATTTCAAGCGACTGCGTTGTGATTATCGACGGTGATGTCTGTCGGGTAATTGTCGGCAAGGGCGTGCTGACCGACAACGTGTCCCTGCAAATTAAGGAGCTTGTGATAAATCAGGCAAACATCCCCGCAAAGAACATTACAATCCTTGAACTGAAGAAATAGCCGCCTGCAAAAGCAAGCACTAACCCCACCGTCAGATAAAGCATCCGTCGGTGGGGTTATCCTGTTTGTATTACTCTGCAGTTACCTCGACGGATTCAAATACAAATCCATCATCGGTATGCTTGCAGACATATTTGTTGCCCGAAGTTATGTGACCGTCAAGCATTTCTTCGCTGAGCTTATCTTCGATCTGCGACTGAATTGCACGTCTGAGCGGTCTTGCACCATATACCGGATCAAAGCCCTCGTCGGCAATTTTCTCAATCGAGCTGTCGTCAAAGTCAAGCTCGATGCCCATATCGTGAACACGGTTTCTGAGTGTCTTTAACATTCTGCGCGCGATCTCCTTAATGTCGTCCTTGTTGAGCTGCTCGAATACAATGATGTCGTCAACTCTGTTGAGAAATTCGGGACGGAAGCACTTTTTCAGCTCTCCCATAACCGCGTCCCTGATATCGCTGTGGCTCATTGTTCCGTTGCCTTCCTCGCCCTTGAAGCCGAGAGCCGCATTGCCCTCATTCGTTATCAGCTTTGCGCCGACGTTAGAGGTCATTATGATAATGCAGTTCTTGAAGTCAACCTTTCTGCCCTGAGAGTCCGTAAGAACACCGTCGTCAAGAATCTGAAGAAGCATATTGAATACATCGGGGTGAGCCTTTTCAATCTCGTCGAAAAGAACAACGCTGTACGGTTTACGGCGCACCTTTTCGGTTAGCTGACCGCCCTCGTCATATCCGACATAGCCCGGAGGCGAACCTACAAGCTTGGAGACTGTGTGCTTCTCCATAAACTCGGACATATCAAGCCTTATCATTGCGCTCTCATCGCCGAAAAGTGTTGCGGCAAGAGTCTTGCAAAGCTCGGTTTTACCGACGCCCGTGGGACCGAGGAAGATGAACGAACCTGTCGGTCTGTTCGGATCCTTAAGTCCTACCCTGCCGCGGCGGATAGCCTTGGCAACCGCCGAAACCGCCTGATCCTGTCCGACTATCCTCCTGTGAAGCTCCTCCTCCATATTGAGAAGCCGCCGGCTTTCCTCCTCGGTGAGCTGAACAACGGGAATGTGCGTCCACTCGGAAACAATCGCTGCGATTTCGTCGGGAGTAACAACGCCGTTTGTCTCGGTGTTCTGCTTCTTCCAGCTCTCCTTTGCGTCGGTAAGATGGGCTTTAACCTCTTTCTCCTCGTCACGCAAAGCCGCCGCACGTTCAAAGTCCTGACTGTTTACAGCCGAGGCTTTTTCGGCATTTATATGCTTGATTTTTTCCTCAAGCTCTCTGATATCCTCAGGCGGAGTGTAGGCACGCAAACGAACCTTTGAAGCCGCCTCATCAATCAGGTCGATTGCCTTGTCGGGCAGGAACCTGTCGCCGATATATCTTGACGACATCTTTACAGCCGCTTCGATAGCCTCATCGGTGATCTTTACCTTGTGGTGAGCCTCATACTTGTCACGCAGACCCTTGAGGATTTCAACCGCCTCTTCTCGGCTCGGTTCGCCGACAAGAACTGACTGAAAACGACGCTCAAGAGCGGAATCCTTTTCGATGTTCTTTCGGTATTCCTCAATCGTCGTTGCGCCGATGACCTGCATCTCTCCCCTTGCAAGAGCCGGTTTGAGAATGTTGGCGGCATCGACCGCGCCCTCGGCGGCACCTGCACCGATAAGAGTATGAACCTCATCGATAAACAGGATTATGTTGCCTGCCTTCGAAACCTCGTCAATAGCAGACTTGATCCTTTCCTCAAAGTCGCCGCGGTATTTTGTACCCGCGACCATACCGGTGAGGTCAAGCGCAACGATTCTCTTGTCCTTCAAAAGCTCAGGCACCTCGCCCGATGCGATTTTGAGTGCGAGACCTTCGGCGATTGCGGTTTTACCTACGCCGGGCTCACCGATAAGGCACGGATTGTTCTTTGTCCTGCGGCAGAGAATCTGAATGACTCGCTCAATTTCTTTCTGTCTGCCGATAACCGGGTCAATCTTGCCCTGTCTTGCAATTGCGGTCAGGTCACGTCCGAATTGGTCAAGCGTCGGGGTTTCCGTTTTGCCTTTTGACTGAGCTTTCGCCTTGGGGCTTGCTTCGTTCTGTGAAACGTTGACGTTCTTCGTAATCTCCTCGGCAATGTCGGAGGCGGAAACATTCATATCCTCAAGAATGTTCATTGCGTAACAGCTGTTGTCACGGATAATTGCAATCAGAAGATGCTCCGTGCCGACATAGCCGTGACCGAGACTTCTCGCGATGCTGACCGCCGTTTCGATTATATTTTTGCTTCTCGGAGTAAAATCGTTCGGCGAGAGCACGGTCGGCGTTCCGATTCCGACGCTGTTTCTGACAGCGGTTTCAACATCGTCCGCCGTAACGTTTCTTGCAGTCAGAGCTGTGTATGCCACGCTGCCCTCACTTGTCAGCAAGCCGAGCAGAAGGTGCTCGCTGCCGATATATGTGTGACCGAGATTCTCCGCATATTCGATTGCGGCGTTGAGCGCCGTATTTGCTTTCTGGGTAAAGCCTGTAAACTTATACATAAAAATCTCTCCTTATAGATGTTAGACTTTAGATTTTAGACGTTAGACGCCAAACCCATTGTCAACAGTTTATTCTTCAAATAACGGGACTCGTCCGCGGCTGCTTTTGCAACCCGACAAGCCCCGAGCTTTTGATTTGACTTTAAAAACACGAGGCTTTTAAAAATCCCTTGTATCTCTTATTTGAAAGCTTCCCTGACCCAATCGGCTCTGATAATGTCCCTCTCCTGCGGAGAAAGCTCCCTGCCCTCAAGGGCATTTATCGTTGCCGGCTGAACCTTGACCGAAAGCTCATTGAGCGTTGTGATATCAAAGCTGACCGTTTTGTTTGAGATACCCATTCTGAGAAGCGATGCAAGCTCCATAAACTCATCGCCGCTGAGAACTCTTGCGTTCTGAAGTATTCCCGTTGCGCGGAAAACCTTGTCCTTTTCAACGGGACTCTCCAAAAGCTTTTCAGCCGCCGCACGCTCCTGCGCAACGAGCTGCAAGGTAATCGACTGGAGATTGTCAAGCGCGGTTTCCTCGGAAATTCCGAGCGTTATCTGATTGCTGAGCTGATAGATTTCGCCGCGCGGACTGCTGCCCTCACCGTAAGCTCCGCGAATCACAAGTCCGAGCTTTGATACGGTTGCGGCAAGCTTGCCGATCTGACCGCAGCGGGTCAGCGCAGGCAGATGAAGCATAACCGACGCTCTCATTGCCGTGCCGAGATTTGTCGGGCACTGGGTGAGATAACCGATTCTGTCGTCATAAGCATAGTTGAGCTTGCTTGCGATGATGTTGTCAACCTTGTCGGCGACGCTGTACGCTTCCTTGAGTGCAAGACCTGCCATCATAACCTGAAGCCTGATGTGATCCTCCTCGCAGAGCATAATGCTGATTGCTTCATCGTCCGTCAGAAGCAAGCCACGACCGGCTCTGTCGGAAGCAAATTCCGGACTGACAAGGTGACGCTCTGCAAGCGAAACCGACTGTGAACGGCTAAAATCCTTCATCCATGTGAAGCCGAAGCCCCAATGATCGTCGTCGAGTACGGCATTTTTGATCTCCTCACAAACCTTTTCCTTGCCCTTAACGGTGAGGCGGCAGGGGAACGGATAATCTTCCAGGTTTCTTGCCAGGCGCACTCTTGTGCTGATAACAATGTCGCCCTGCTCGCCGTTTTCGATATACCACTTATTCATTATTGCCTGCCTCCATTTCTTTTATTCTGTCTCTGAGGACTGCCGCCTGTTCAAAGTTCTGCTCCTCAACGGCTTTCTGCATATCCTCTTTGAGCTTCATAATCGGATCAATCTTCGGTGACGTCTCCTCAACATGGGGAACCATTGTCGCCTGCTTGCCGGTGTGCTTTATTTTACCGTGGATTCGCTGCAAGCTCGGCAGAAGCTTGTCATAAAACTTTCTGTAACAGTCGGCGCAGCCGAGCCTTCCGTTTTTGACGATATCCGTGAATGTGTATCCGCATTTCGGGCACTTTTCCTCGTGAGCCGAGCTGAGCAGCGGCATATCCTCGCCGAGCAGACCCGAAAAGATATTGCCGAGGTCGAATCCGAACCCGGAGAAAATATCTCCGTAGCCGAGATGCTCGGCACAGTCACGGCAAAGGTGCATTTCGGTCGTGTCGCCGTTGACAACACGCTTTACATGAGTAGTAGCTTCATTCTTTCCGCAATTTTGACACAACATATAAATCATCCTTTCATGGTTATTGATTTGATAAAAGCATTTGTTTGAATATTGATGCCCTGACTCTGTCTCTCAAAGCTGCCGGAACCTCGCGCAGGCATCTCTCGCCGGTTGCCGCAAGCATAAGCTTTGAAATTTCCGGAGACAAAATGTTCTGATAGTTCAGATTATATATATGCGCTTTACAGCTTGCCTCATCAATCGAATCACCGATTGAGTTTACTACGTGCATAAGCATTGCCGTTTTGCTGTCGTATTTCGCCCGTGTGATTTTAATGTAGCCGCCGCCTCCGCGCCTGCTTTCTACGATATATCCCTGTTCGGGGGTAAACCTTGAGGATATGACGTAATTTATCTGACTCGGAACACAGCCGAGATGCTGAGCCATCTCGTTTCTTTGTATCTCCGTTTCTCCGTCGTCGCTGAGCATATCGAGTATCAGTTTAGCGATCTCATTGCTCATACTCATATCATCATCTCCTTGACTTTGACTTTCTTTGACCTTTTGACAAGTCAAATTATAGACCTTTCTTGACCTTTTGTCAAAAGTCAGTAAAGGTCAAAATGCGATTCCTTGCGACCGATTTTCAAAATTATTTCTCGAAATCTCTTTTTTGCTGATGTTTTCTTTTGTTTTCTCTCGTTATCTCACTTTTTGCGAATTTTCTGAAATTTTTTCAAAAAAAACAGGGCTGTCACATTGATGCAGAAAATGCTTTTCACAAATGTGACAACCCTGTATAATTATTTCCTTATTAGAATGACATTGAGTGGGTGCATACCCATTCGCCGTGTGCCGACGCAGTTATCGTTGTGCCCTTAAACACAGCCGCCGTAACGACTCCCGTACCGTTTGAAACGGTGAGCGGCATATTAACACGGACGCTGTTTACTCTACCCGCGCTGTCGATAGTCGCCGTAAGAGTGGTTCCGGGGTAATCGAAGGTAGCGGCAGTTATGTCCGCAAAGCCGTTAAGAGCCTTTGTAACCTCGCTGACATCAAGCGGCCATGCACACGCCGCGTTGTGCGGAGGCATTGAGTTGTGACCGCAGCTCTCGGCAACAAGAGTTATGACAACCTTATAGCCCGACCCGTTTTGGGTAATGCTCGCCTTCTTTGCACCGTTTGCGGTAAGATTCGCGGGAAGAACGAACTTGGAGGCAGCCGTTCCGTCGGAAGCAACTCCCTTGGAGAAGGTCTTTGATTCCTCTGTCGCTTTCTGATTGCTTGAAGCAAGCTTGTTGGCAATGCTTGTAATGGTCTTGTTTGTTTCTCCGCCGTTGATAGTAACCGAATCGACGCCGATCGTTACCTTTTCGGTCTTTTTATCGGTCATCTTCGCCTGTGAATATGAGTTTTTCAGACAGGTGTTGTAGTAAGCAATGATCTGAGCCTTATCATAGTTAAGAACGGCAGACGACTGCTGAGAGCTTCCGCTCGGAGTGACGGTGTTTGAGCCCTGAGAATTGGAATTGATTGCCGTGCCTCCGTTCGACTGAGTAACCGCCTGACCGTTGGCGTTTGTAACATTGGTGCCGGTCTGATCGGTGCCCTGATTGTTCGCCGACGTATTTCCGTCTCCGTTTTGGTCGACATATTCCTGTCCGGATTCAGAAGTGACACTCTTTGTCAGTTTATCAAGTGCAATGTTCCAAGCCGTGCAGAGTACGGCGACACATATCATCACAGATATCACAACGGTAAATATTTTCCAGCTTCTATTCATTGTTTACACTCTCCCGAATAAAAATCAACTTATTTTATCATATCTCAACGGTAATTTCCACACATTTTTAAAATAATCCGAAATTTGTATATTCTATCTTTGTCTGTGCGGCTCCGCTGACTGCACCGCCCTTGAGCTTGACCAGCGTAACACCGGAAAGGGTGAAGCGTTCCGTGTAGCTGACCGTCAGCGACTTGAGACTGCTGTCGTCGGCACTGATTCTTGCAACAAGCTTTATGCTGTCGGCGGAAATGCTGACCGACGATGCGGACGACTTAAACTCGCCGAGCGAAGTATTAACATCCTCAACGCTGACAAAATCACCGCCGAGGCTGCAGAGAACACCGCTTTCGGCTGTCGGATTCGTCTCCCCGACCAGTTCGGCGGTAACAACAACCGTGTTGTCCTCCTGCTTCGCCGTGATTGAGGAAATGCTGTCCTGCGAGATCGGACCTTTTACAAAATTGTCCGCAAAAAGGTTTTTGTCCGCATTGTAATCGAAATCCGCCGTTATGTCTTTTTCTCCGAAAATCGACGCAAAGGCATCCGACGCATTCGACGCAGAGGAAAGGCTGCCGAGACTGATTGAATCCGCCGTGCATTTGACTGTCTTCTTATAGGTATAGCAATAGCTGTCAACGTACTTCAATGCCGCGTTAAGCATATCGGCAAGCTCTGATTTTTCCGTCGGAATGTTTACGATCCTCACCGTCTCCGAGGTAACCGACTTTTCCGGTGCCGTGGTGGGAGCTTTGCTTTCGCCCCCTGTTTTCCCCTTGCAGGACGGGAGAGCCGCCAAAACAGCAGCGATAACACAGAACGAGATTATATTTATAATACTTTTATTCATTTTACCACCATAAATAAGATTAACTTATCACAACCGGTTTGTCAAGCAAATGTTTCATTATCACCATTTCTGTACTCAAGATATTCCAAAAATCTTTTCACTGCGAGCGATGCCGTCCTTCTGTCCCTGAACGCAACGCCGATCTTACGATATACCGGTATGTCCAATTCTTTTATAACTATCCTGTACGGCACCCGTCGAAGAATCAGCTTCGGCAAAATACTGATTCCGAGACCGTTCTCGACCATCGACATAATCGCATAGTCGCTCAATGTTTTAAACCGCACGTTCGGTTCAATGCCGCACCTGTCAAAAATATCGGAGATTTCGGTTTTTGCGCCGCGCTCCAAAAGCATAAACGGTTCATCGCGCAGTGCCGTAACGGGAAATCGGTCGCATTCGGCAAGCCTGTGATTTTCGGGTATTACCGCCATCAGCATATCCTGCTCAAGAAAAATCGTTTCAAAATCGGAGAGGGTCGGCAAGCGCAAAAAACCGCAGTCAACTCTGCCCTCCGCAATCCAGCCTTCAATCTCGGCATAGTCGCCGAGCAGAATTTCATAATCAATGTTCGGAAAATCCTTTTGGAACTCCTTAATTATGTTCGGCAGCCAATGAGTCGCAACGCTCGAAAAAGTGCCGATACGGATTATGCCCGACTGCAAACCGTTCAGGTCATCAACCTGCGTCTGCAATTTTCTGTAATCCTCGCAGAGCGTTCTTGCCAGCGGCAAAATTTTCAATCCGTCCGAGGTCAGCCGAAGTCCCGAACGACTCCTTTCAAGCAATGCAAAGCCCCATTCCTTTTCAAGGTCGATTATCATTCTGCTGATCCCCGACTGCGAATAATTCATCAGCTCCGCCGCCTTGGTAAAGCTTCCGCACTCGACCGTCTTTATAAAAGCAGTATATTTTTGAATGTTAGCGTCCATTTCAGCCTCCTGCATTCGATTTCGTCATACTTAATATGATAAACATTCGCTTTTCAAATGTCAAGAGCAATGTTATAATCCTTAAAAAAGAAAAGATTATGAAATAATTGAGGTGTGAAAATGAATCTTTATCAAAACCGAATTGTCGTCAAGGTCGGCACCTCCACGCTCACAAACGAGCTCGGAAAAAGTGACCTGCGTTCCTTTGACCGTCTTGCCTGCGTTCTGTCGGATATTCAGAATATGGGCTATGAGGTTATACTCGTATCGTCGGGGGCAATAGCCGTCGGCTCAAACAAGCTTAAAATGAAAAACCGCCCGTCAAGCCTGAAGCTTAAACAGGCTGCGGCGGCAGTGGGTCAATGCAGTATAATGTTTCTTTACGATAAGTTTTTCGGCGACTATGACAAAACAACGGCGCAGATACTTCTGAATGCAGAGGACATTGAGCAGGAGGAAAAGAAAGAAAACCTCACCAACACCTTTGACGCCTTGCTTGAAATGGGAGTGATTCCCATTGTCAACGAAAACGATTCCGTCAGTTACACGGAAATCGAATCGGAAGAACGTCTTTTCGGCGACAACGATATGCTGTCCGCCGTGGTTGCCGTTCTCTGCAAGGCAAAGCGGCTTGTTATTCTGTCGGACATTGACGGCTTTTACGACCGCGACCCTCGGCTTTATCCCGATGCAAGGCTTATTGAAGAAATTGACAAGATTGATGATGCGGTGTATTCGCTTGCGGGCGGAGCGGGCTCGCGTCGAGGAACCGGAGGAATGAAAACAAAGCTCCGTGCGGCCAATCTCGCCGCGTCGAACGGTACCGACACTGTAATAACCAACGGCAAAAATCCGCAGGCACTTTACGACATTGCGGACGGGAAAAAAGTCGGCACGCTTTTTAAAGGAATCAAATGATACTAAAGAGGCTGTAAAAACGTCGGTTTTTACAGCCCCGATTATTATTCTTTATCTTTTTTCGACGATTCCTTTTTATCCTCGTCCCCGTCGTCATTTTCTTCAACGGGAAGTATCTCGACCTTAACCTTTTCGATTCGCCTGTTCTCAACCTCAAGAACCGTGAACCTTATGTTTTCAAACATAACCTCGCTGTGTTCACCCTCCTTGGGGAGGTATCCGAGCTGACTTATAATATAGCCGGCTATTGTATCGTAATCACCGTCGGGCAGATCCTTGCCGATGATTTCATCAAGCTCGTCAATATCCGTCAGACCGTCAATCGTAAATGTAGTTTCGTTAATCCTTGAGATTTCCTCTTCCTCGTCGTCGTATTCGTCCTGAATGTTTCCTACGATTGCTTCAACGATATCCTCAAGCGTGACGATTCCGGCCGTTCCGCCGTATTCATCAACAACAACAGCCATCTGCGTATGCTTGCCGGTCATTTCCTTAAAAAGATCGCCGCAGCTTTTCGATTCCGGAACATACATCGGAGTGCGCATTATCTTTCTCATTGCGTGCTTCGGCAGATCCGTTCCTATATACCTGAGCAAGTCCTTAACGTAGATGATTCCGATTATGTTGTCCGGGTCGTCGTCAAACACGGGTATTCTTGAATATCCGGATTCAATCGCAGTCTTGACAACGTCCATTATCGGGTCGTTGACGTCGACCGCCGTCATATCGGTTCTGTGGGTCATAATATCCCCTGCGTCGAGATCATCAAACTCAAAAATGTTGTTGATCATCTCTTTTTGAACGTCCTCGATAACACCCTTTTCTCCGCCGACGTCGACCATCATGCGGATTTCCTCCTCCGTAAGCGTTTCCTCATCGGCGTGCGGATTGTAGCCGAGGACACGGACAACCGCATTCGTTGAAACGGAAAGAACCTTGACAAACGGAGCAAAAATCTTGGAGAAGAAAAGCAAGATACCGACAACTCCGAAAGAGATTTTTTCGGGAGCCTGCATAGCAATCTTCTTGGGAGTCAGCTCGCCCAAAACAAGAGAAAAATACGACATAACAATGGTGATAAGAACGATTGATATGCCGCTCACAACGCTTGCACCGAGAGTTCTGTATATCGCCGTATTTTCAAGGGCGTGCACTATCATATCCGCAAAGGTTTGCGATGCGCTCGCCGAGGTCAGGAATCCCGCAAGAGTGACGCCTATCTGTATTGTAGAAAGGAACTTGCTTGAGTTTTCCGTCAGCTTAACGACCTGCTTGGCTTTCTTGTGGCCGTCCTCCGCCATTTTTTCGATTTTGTTATCATTGAGGGATATTACCGCTATTTCACTCATTGCAAAAAACGCATTGACTAAAATAAGAACTAAAAGTAAAATTAGCTTGAGAATAATCCCACCCGGGTCATCCATTGTGGACTAACTCCTTTCGTGTTAAAAAATTTTAGTTATTATATCACATAATATATTTTTAGTCAACTGTAATCGGCAACGCAATCGAGGAATCCGCCGAATTTAACAAAATTGTCGGACGCAAGCGATACCTTTGACGGATTTGTGGGACAAAAAGCAGAGCAGACACCTCTGCGTCTGCCCTCAAAAATTACTTCCTGCTCTTAAAATCTTTCTTGATATTGTCGCTCCAATCCGAAGAAATCGGTGCTGAAGCGCGCATATTGCATACTGTTTCGGCAACCGTTTTATAGAGAACCGCAGTTCCCCTTCTGTCCGCGTGATAGTCCACGGCTCTGTCTGCATCTATGCCAAAATGCTTTGCAGTTTCAACTGCGTCGATGTTCGCCCCGATAAACAGGAACTCCCAGCCGTATTTTTTCTTCTGATTTTCAATCATCGCCTTAACTCTGTCGCTGTCATAGCGATGGCTTGCGTTTTCATAACCGTCGGTGATGATAACAAACATTGTATGCTCCGGAACATCCTCCGGGCGGGCGTACTTATGAATGTTGCCGATATGATGAATGGCACCGCCGATGGCGTCAATCAGTGCCGTTGCTCCGCGCGTAAAATAATCCCTTTCGGTCATTTTCGGGATTTTTGAAAGCCTTACTCTGTCGTGCAGGACTTCACTGAAATTATCGAACAAAACCGTAGAGACAAAGCATTCTCCGCGCTGATTTTTCTGCTTTTTGATAAGTGAATTAAATCCGCCGATTGTGTCGCTTTCAAGCCCTGCCATTGAACCGCTGCGGTCGAGAATAAATACAAGCTCCGTGATATTGTTTTTAACCTTTTCCATTTTGATTACCTCCGAAAAAATAATGTGATTGTCGGGTTTCCTAAACCTTACAATCACATTATAATCATACAGAGGAGTTGTTTGGTCGCACCGTATGCGACATATATCAAGCACCGAGAAGTTGCTGGTCAAACTCGAACAACGCTTCGTTAATCTCAAAAATACTGTAGTTGCCGTTCTTTATGAAATACTCGATTATCACATCGAACTTGTTGCTATGGGACAGGGCAAAGCCTGCCTTCATCAAAAAGTCTTTTGTTTCGTCAAGACTCAATTCCAAGGCAATCGCAAAAGCAATAGCGGTCGGCTTGCTCGTCTTATAGTTTTTGTCGGAGCGAATTTTGGAGAACAGCCTGCGGTCAACATTCGCCTTTTTGTAAACCTCGGCATCAGACAAGCCCTTTTCATCAATCTTTCTGAGCAGCATTTGCGAAAAGCTTTCGTCCAACACATTCACTGCATCATCAAGGCTGAAGGATACCGCTGTCTTTGGCATTTTCGCAGCGGGCAGCATCACGGACTCTTCCGCAAGCGGACAGGTGAGAAGCGTTGTGCTTCTTCCGACATAATGCGTTTCAACATAATATTCGTCTATATATTCGGTAATATCGGCAATCAGCTTTTTGCTTACCTGAAAGCAATCCTTGTCAAATACCACTATGTATACAAGCATATCGTGACCGAGCAGGAACCTTCCGATTTCATTTACCGCCACCTGCAATGCTTCTTCTTTCGGATAACCGTACACACCCGATGAAATCAGCGGAAAAGCAACTGTCTCGCATTTGTTTTCATAAGCTAATTTGAGCGATTCACGGTAGCAGGATTCAAGCAATTCCCGTTCGCCCGAATTTCCGCCCTTCCACTTCGGACCGACGGTGTGAATCACATATTTGCAGGGCAAATTATACCCTTTTGTAATTTTCGCCTGACCCGCTTTACAGCCGCGTAGCTTCATACATTCAAGCAATAAGCCTTTCCCTGCGGCTCTGTGTATAGCCCCATCAACACCTCCACCGCCGAGTAAGGTTGAATTGGCAGCGTTAACAATAGCGTCACATTCGATTTTGGTTATATCGTTTCGTATTATTTGAAGCGGCATTTTATTCCTTCTTCCTTTTTATTAGCAATATTATTATATCAGAATTTAATATAATATCAATACCGATATAGCTTTATGGTTTCCTTTCTTAATAAAAAACTGTTTTTAGTTTCAAAAAAACATTTCGTTTGTTCGGCTCCCTCGAAAA
Source organism: Eggerthellaceae bacterium (assembly GCA_963616775.1). Classification (GTDB taxonomy): domain Bacteria; phylum Bacillota; class Clostridia; order Oscillospirales; family Acutalibacteraceae; genus CAG-488. The sequence goes on from CAVELL010000059.1 coordinate 26,408, forward strand.
AGAGTGTTGAATCTTTGTCCCTGTAAATTGACGTGCTGCGCACCCTACCGGTTCGCCGACCGTTGCTGCGCAACAGTACCCGTCTCACCGCTCCTCGCTGAAAACAGTCCTCAGGACTGTTTTCTTAACGCTCAGACCCTCTCGGGTTCAAGTCCTTATCAAAAACAAAGAGCCGCAGCTGCGACTCTTTTGTTTTGGCAGGGGCAGAAGGACTTGAACCCTCGGCACGCGGTTTTGGAGACCGCTGCTCTACCAACTGAGCTATACCCCTTTATTAAATTGGTGGGCCATCAGGGACTCGAACCCCGGACCAACCGGTTATGAGCCGGTTGCTCTAACCAACTGAGCTAATGGCCCCCATTGCTTAACAACGCTCAATTATTCTATCAAATATATCCGAAAAAGTCAATACAAAAAATCAATCTTTTTTAAATCCGTTGCGAATCTGGTTGCTTTTATTTCTTCATTCAATAAAGCAGTCGTTTTTTGAAAAAAATTGCATGAGAAGTATTGCCTTTTGATACCGAGCTTCAGCAATAATCGGAGAAATATTTTTATGCTCTTTAAAATATCACACATATAAAATCCCGAACAATGCGCAATGCCCCGTTCGGGATTTCGAGTTCATAATAAAAATTTACATGGAAACATAATCCAGCGGATCCACTGTTTCGCCGTTGTATCTGACCTCAAAGTGGAGATGCGGTCCGGTTGACCAGCCGGTGCTGCCAACCCTGGCGATTATCTGTCCCTTTGAAACACGCTGTCCGGTTGAAACCAAAAGCTCACTGCAATGACCGTAAAGCGAAGTGTAGCCGTCGCCATGGTCTATTATGATATAGTTGCCGTAACCGGTTCCGCTCTCGCTCTCCAGTGACGAGAGGATGACTGTTCCGTCCCTCGTTGCGATGATGTTCTTGCCGTAAGCGTCGCCCATTGAAATATCAATGCCGCTGTGATATCTCCAGTCTCCGTCAAGCGGATGATAGCGATATCCGTAGTACGATGTCAGGTAAACCCCGCTGTAAGGCAGCGGCCACGCCCAGCCCGACGAGCTGATGTTGGAATCCATAGTTCCCGCGTTTGTGCCGGAGCCGCCGTTTGAGCTGCTTCCGCTCTGACTCGCCTTTCTGATAGCCTCCTTGATTTCACTGTCAAGTCGGCTCATCTCGGAGTTATATTCTTCTATTGAAACCTGAAGCTCTTGGGTCTGATTTGTCAGTGCCTTGAGCTTTGCATTGACCTCCTCGGTCTTTGTTTTGATTGTATCCTGAGTTGCGCTGAGGTCATCCTCTGCCGTCTGGAGATCGGTACGCTTTGCTTCAAGCTGAGCCTTTTCCTTTTGGAGAACAGACTTTTTATCCTCAAGCTCCTTTTGCATCTTTTCAATTTCGGCAATTTCTTTATTCAGCTTGTTCACGAGATCCTGGTCGTTTTCCGTAACACGTCTGAACATTTCAAGACGGTTGAGGAAGCTCGACATATCGGACGACGAGGTAAATATTTCAAGTATAGACATCCCGCCTGCCATATAATTCGCTCTCATTCTGTTACAGAAAAGCTTGACCGTGTCACTGATTTCCTTATCCTTCTCGGAAATCTTGGCATCAAGCTCGTCAATCTCCGAATTGAGCTCGGAAATTTTTGCCTGAGTGGTGTCGATGTCCGCGTTGATAAGATCCTTCTGACTCTGTATGTTTTCAAGCTCCTGACTGAGCTTTGAAAGCTGAACATTAAGTGCCGAAACTATCTCCGCCTGGCTTGCCTTTTGACTTTCAAGCTCACGGATTTTTTCTTCGCTCTCGGCGACCTTATCCTCTATTTCGGAATACTCGTCCTTGAGTGAAGAAAGCGTTTTCGCTTCGGCCTTCGGAGCGTATGAAACAAAAGAAACAAAGACGAGAGCTGCGCTGAGAAACAGCGCAATCGCTTTATTCGGCTTCTTCATACACAACTCCTCCTCTTTCTTTAAGATATTTCTGAATTGATATGAGACTTCCGATTCCGCCGGAAACAATGCCGATTGCAAGGAAAGCAACAAGCAGATAAACCGCGTAACCGGTAAACGATACGATTGTGAATCCCCTGCTTACCATTGCAAGCATTGAAGAGACGGACGGCTGAATAAGCCTGTACACACCCCAAACGATTGCCAGTGAAAGCACACCGGATATCGCGCCGAGAACCATACCCTCGACCATAAACGGCCAGCGGATAAACCAGTTAGTTGCACCGACCGACTTCATAATGTTTATTTCGAGCCGTCTGCTGTACATTGTTATACGAACGGTGTTGGCAATGATGAACAGAGAAATAAGCAGCAGTACGGCAATTACGCCGATACTGATGTAGAAAATTGTCTGCCTGATTTTCACAAGCGTCTGTGCAATGTCTCTGTTATCACGAACCGAATCAACTCCGTTGAGTTTTTCAAGCGCGGAAACCGTTTTGTCAAACTGCGTCATATCGCTTATTGAAACCTTGAAAAGATCCGGCAGCGGATTGTCAACACCTTCAAAATAAGTGGCATCCGTGCCGAGCTCGTCAAGCTGCTCCCTGAACGCAGTCTCCTTGTCGACATAGTCACACTTTTTGACATTCTGCATCAGCGTTATCTGCTCGCGCAGGGCGTCAAGCTTGTTGCCCGTCACCTCATCCTTGAGATAAACCATAACGACATTCTGACTCTCAATTTCGCTCATAACATTGTTCACGTTTACGATGACCATAAACGCCGAGCCCATCATAACAAGACAGGACATAAGAACCGCGATTGAGGCAATCGACATAAGGTGATTGACCCAAATGTTCCTGAAGCCTTCCTTGGTAAGGTAGCCTAAACGACCTCTTCTCTTCTTCACTGATTCTCACCGTCCTTTTCCTCTGAATCCTGTTCAATATAGATACGGTAAGAATCCGTGTCGCTTATAATAGCGTCAAGAAAGCCGTTGTCAATCTCTTCTTTTTCCGGTTCGTCGGTCTGTGCCGGCTCTTCCTTTGTTGTGTATTTTTCTTCGATAGTCTGCTTTTCAAGGTTGAGGTGAGAAGCGGACTGGGCGGGAATCTCTCCGTTTTCAATCATACCGTCGGCAACAACCTCGCCGCCGTCAAGTGTAATTACGCGCTTGTCAAATCTTTTAACAAGATCATGCGCATGGGTAACCATAATAACCGTTGTGCCTGCTTCATTGAGTCTCGTCAAAAGCTCGACGATTTCGAGCGACATCTGCGGGTCGACATTTCCTGTCGGCTCGTCGGCAATGATGATATCGGCGTTGTTCGCAAGCGCACGCGCAAGCGCAACTCTCTGCTGCTCACCGCCCGACAGCTCATTCGGATAATTTCGTGCCTTTGCGGAAAGTCCTACAATATTTATGACATAAGGAACTCTTTTCCTGATATCCTTTTCGCGTGCTCCGACAACTCGCATTGCAAACGCAACATTGTCATATACGGTCATGGTGGGAATAAGTCGGAAATCCTGGAAAACAATTCCCATATTCCTGCGGAAATAAGGAATTTTCTTCTTCTTCATCTCGTTGAGATTGTAGCCCTTGATGACAATAGTTCCCGACGACGGAACCTCTTCGCGCATCATAAGCTTGAGAAAAGTACTCTTACCCGCTCCGGATGCTCCGACAACGAAAACGAACTCGCCCTTGTCAATGTGAATATTGACGTTATGCAGAGCCTTGGTTCCGTTGTCGTAAACCTTGGATACGTTTTTAAAATCAATCATATTTTAATCTGTCCTTAACTCAGCAACTCAGTATTTGATCGGATTGGCATCAAGATATCTCTTGACCATAAGTGCGACTTTAAATACGATGGCGTCATCAAACTCTCTGAGGTCGAGTCCCGTAATCTTTTTGATTTTTTCAAGACGGTAAACAAGCGTGTTCCTGTGGACAAAAAGCTTTCTTGAAGTCTCGCTGACATTAAGATTGTTTTCAAAGAACTTCTGAATTGTAAACAGCGTCTCCTGATCAAGGCTCTCGATTGAGCCGCGCTTGAATACCTCGCGCAGGAACAATTCGCAGAGCGTTGTCGGAAGCTGATAGATAAGCCTTGCGATTCCGAGGCTGTCATAGCTTACGATTGTCTTCTCATTGTCGAAAACCTTGCCGACCTCAAGAGAGATCTGAGCCTCCTTGAACGAACGCGCAAGCTCCTTGATTCCGGCAACGGTGGTTCCGATGCCGATAACAGAATGAACATACAGCTCCGTTGAAAGAGAATCGGCGATCGAACGTGCAAGCTTTTCGAGATCCTTGGACTCAATATTGCTCTTGACTTCCTTAACGAGCGCAATGTCCGTCTCGTTTATGCTGACAACAAAGTCCTTGGACTTGTCCGGGAAGAGATTTTGGACTATGTCATAAGCGGAAACATCTGTCTGATTCGGGATTCTTATAAGCAGAACCGCTCTTGTTGCATCGTTGTTGAAACGAAGCTCGCGAGCCTTGAGATAGATATCTCCGGGAAGAATATTGTCGAGAATAACGTTCTTTATAAAGTTGTTTCTGTCATACTTCTCGTCAAAGTATTGCTTGAGATTGCTCAAAGCAACCGCACTGATGTTGGTATACTTTTCCGCAAGCTCGTCGTCGCCGTCAACAAAAACGGCATACTCCGGATGAATTTGGTTGCCGAAGGTCTTGTAGGTACAGCCGTCGACAATGCACGCCTCGGTATCCATAAACGCGCTCGCCGCAGCTGTCGAAACAACCTCTCCTATTCTTCCGAGCTCGCTGCATGAAATGATCGTGCCGGTCTCGTCAATGATTCCGATGGTTCTGTCGATTGCGCTCCTCATCTGATGGATAACACCCTGAAAAAGTCTGTTTGACATATTATCTCTCCTCACGCTTGTGTTTTTCACTTCATCATTCGCACTTTGAAAATGACCGTGAGATCATTTTTAGGCAGGTTTATACAAAATGCCAATCTAAACATATACATTTTACACAATGTCGGAGGATTTTTCAAGTCTTTTTAGCATATTTTTTGAAATATCTTTTCAAAATTGCTCTTGCATAAAATTTATTTTATAAATATTTACCAAACCTGCCCTGCCTTTTCCGCCTTTTCGCCCTTGTTAATAATCACCAAATATTGTAAAAAATCAGGTCCGAAAGGGCTTTAAACACAACATTTTGGAAAGTCGTTGTCATTTTACACAATTAAGAAGGGGCTGTCACTCTCGGCGCAGCCCCCCATAAAAATTTTGTTTTAAAATCAATATCCGCCACCGAAGAACTGACTCCAATCATAGCTGCTTTGGCTCTGAGTGGTGGTCTCTGTCTCCTGTGAGTTGCCCTTGTCCTCAACGAGGGTCGCATCCACGGTAAAGGTGTCAACCGAATAATCCGAATTGACTCTGCAGATGGAGAGCTTCAGCGTATCGCCGACCTTGCCGTTCTCGATTTTATCGAGAAGCACGTCTGCCGTGTCGAGGTTCTGACCGTCAACGGCTACAATGAGGTCACCGACCTTCGCCTTGCTGTTTGCAAGAGAGCTGTCGCTGCTGATTGAAGCGATTACAAGAGAACCGCTCGGAAGATCCTTCAGCTTAACTATCATTGCATACTGCTGATACTTCGTCGCCGCGGCATAAGAGATGCCGAGCTTAGGTCTGTCGGTTACATAACCGTTGGCGATGATATCGTCGATTATTTCCTTCGCATCCGAAATCGGAATAGCAAAAGCCATTCCCTCATAGCCCGTACTTACGATCTTAGAGGAGTTAATACCGATAACCTGACCGTATTCGTTCATCAGAGCACCGCCGGAATTACCCGAGTTAATCGGCGTCGTGTGCTGGATGCATTTCATCTCATATCCGCTCTCGCTGCTGATAGGTCTGTCGATTGCGGAAACCATACCCTTGGTAAATGAGCCGAAAAACTCCGAGCCGCCGGGATTGCCTATTGCGTAAACGGTCTGACCTTTTTTAAGCAATGAAGAGTCGCCGAACTTTGCAGCCGTGAGACCTGTTTTCTGAATTTTGATAACGCCGACATCGGTTTTTGAGTCATAACCGACGAGGATACCGTCGTAATTGTTGCCCTCATAATCCGTTACCGTCATCGTGTAGCCCGAAGTCTTCACATCGCTGATAACGTGTGCGCAGGTGATAATGTAGGTGTACTTTCCGGAGCTGTCCTCGCCCATTATGATTCCCGAACCCTCGCCCACAAGTGAGTTTGAGGACGAAGAAGAGAACATCGACTGTGCCTGACCGTAAAGCTTGATACCGACATTGAATTTTTCAGACTCGCTTGCGATTTCCTCGCTGGTCGGAACACTTGATGTGTTCTTGGCTGTCGGGGTCTCGCTGAGCGTAAGCTGGGTAGAATCGCCCGACGAGGTATCGGTGTTCGATTTCTTCGAGAGTCCGGGATAAACGGCAAGCACGACGGCTACGCAAACAACAACCGCAACCAATGCAATTACAAATCCCTTGAAGCCCTTGCCCTTCTTTTTCTTTGTCGCATCCAGGGTTGCCGTCTTTGTGCTCTGATAATAATCCGTACCCGCGGAATACTGCTGTGAGCTGTAAGGGCTGTACTGTGACTCCTGTGCTGTGTCCTCAACCCCGTCGTTATACCTGCTGAAATCATTGTAGTTGTTATTCTCAAAAGGCTGAGCCGAATCGTTTACACTCTCACCGCAAGACTTTTCGGGTTCGTTTTCCCGATTGGTTTGAGCCTCTGCTTCAACGTTGTCGGCAGGCTCCGGATTTTCCTGTGTTCCGTAATATTTGTTTTCATCACTCATAAATTTTTCCTCCTGCTCTGTTTTGGATTGTCTAAAGTATAAACCGAGCTTTTTACAACGGTTTTTATAAATTGTAAACAAAAATTAAACGTTTGGGAGCCAAAAGACAAATTCCGTATATTCATTGAGCTTGCTGTCGCAGACTATCCGACCGCCGTGAAGCTCAACAATACTTTTCACAAGATAAAGACCCAATCCCGCGCCCTTGACATCGTAGCTCCGCGATTTGTCAATCTTATAGAATCTCTCAAATATTTTATCCGCTTCTTCGCGTTCAATTCCCGCACCGCTGTTTCTGATGATTACAAACACCTTTTCCTTGTCGCGGTAAGTCTTTAACGAAATATATCCGTTCTCCGGCGTGAACTTGACTGCATTGTCAATAAGATTATAGATGACCTGCATCATCATATCCTCGTCCGCGCTCACGGTAATGCTTTCCATTGTGTCAAGTCCGATTATTTCAATGCTCTTGTCGTTTATCTTGCGTTCAAACGAGAGCAAGGTTTTGAATATATCCGCACTGATATCAAACTGCTTCAGATTTATCTGCATCTCGCCCGCTTCAAGCTTCGACATATTGAGCATACCCGTTACCAGTCTTGAAAGACGCTTTACCTCGTCGGAAACGATTCTCAGGTAATACTCGTATCTGTCGGAGCTTATCGTTCCGTCAAGCATACCGTCGATAAAGCCGCCGATGGAGGTCATCGGAGTTTTGAGCTCGTGCGATACATTGGCAACAAAGCTTCTGCGAGAGCTTTCAAGCGCGGAAAGCGACATTGCCATCGTGTTGAATGCCTCCGCAAGCTGAGCCATCTCGTCGCGCCCGGAAACCTTGACCTTGTAGCTGAAGTCACCCTGAGCATAATGCTGTGTTGCCGTCGCCATTTCGCGAAGCGGTCTTGTAAGCCTGTAGCTGAGGTAGTAAACCGTGGCAAACGACACGACCAGCGAGAACAGCACCGCAATGAGGAATATCTGCATAATTCTCTTTGCGTAGTTATACCAGCTCGAGGTAATCTTCTGCGTTGCGATAACTATCGCTACGGTTTGTCCGTTGAGACTTATCGGCGACGCCGCACTGAGCTGCGTCCTGACAAAGGTTCCTCCGAGTCTGCCGATTTCGGTGTAATCCTCCTCGGTCGCCGCTTCAATGATTGAGCCGTCAATGTGATAGCCCCCGTGGACAACACACTTCGCCTTTGAGTCGAATCTGAACCTGTCGCTCATCATTTCCTTGCAGACGACGACGTCTCCGTTCATATTTATGATAAAAATATCGGAGTCGATCGCCGCAGACATATTGTTTATCGTGTTACATATCATTGAAAGCGGAGAGATGTCAACCTCCTCTCCGCTGTCGTAACTTCCCGAAAACTGTCCGAGTATCTTCTCGGAGTTCCGCGATATAATTGTCGTGTTTCTCTCAAGCGTGGAAAGCTGCTCCCTGTTCCAGTATCGCGTTGCAATGAAAAGATATGTGGAGCAGACGATCATCACGCTGAGCAGACTGACCGAGGTTATGACTGAAAGGTACTTGTAGAACAGAGCTTTTTTTCGTGGCTTACGGTCTCTGAATTTACCCATTGTTCATCAGTCCTTGGTTTCAAATTTATATCCGACGCTCCAAACCGTCTTGATTTCCCATTTGTCTGAAACACCCTCCAGCTTCTCGCGAATACGCTTGACATGGACGTCAACCGTTCTGCTGTCGCCGTAATAATCAAAGCCCCAGACCTCGTCGAGGAGCTGATCTCTCGTGAATACCCTGTTCGGGTTGCTGGCGAGGTGATAAAGAAGCTCAAGCTCTTTCGGCGGAGCGTCAACCTTTTCGCCCTTGACTCTGAGCTCATAGTTTGTCAGATTGATCGAAAGGTTGTCGTAGGAAACCTGCTTTATCTGACTTTCGGCTTCGGGAGCGGAAGCGTTTGACGTTCTGCGCAGAACCGCCTTGATTCTCGCAAGAACCTCCTTTGCCTCAAAGGGCTTGGTGATGTAGTCGTCCGCGCCGAGCTCAAGACCGAGAACCTTGTCAAAGGTTTCGCCCTTTGCCGTGAGCATAATTATCGGCTTGTTGGAGTATTTTCTGACCTCTCGGCAAACCTGCCAGCCGTCAAGCTCGGGAAGCATAATATCCAGAAGCATAAGATCCGGCTGATGCTCCGCAAAAAGCTTTACCGCCTGCATACCCGTGTTCGCAATCGACACGGTATAGCCCTCTTTTTCAAGATAGAGCCTGAGAAGCTCACATATATTGGTATCATCGTCTACTACAAGAATTTTCTCCGTTGACATACCGTTTCCTCCTCTGTTAAACTTTTCCGATAATCATCGGTTGCTTTACCTTTAATTATAATTGTTTATTTGTCCATTTTGTGAACGAATCAAAAATATTCTTTAAAATACATTTATTTCAAAGACAGTTTTAGACTTGTACTCCTCGCCCGCTTTAAATGTACACTGCGGAAAATCCGGGTGATTCGGCGTGTCGGGATAATACTGCGTTTCAAGACAGAAGCCGGCATGCCGAACAAGCGGAAGTCCGCCCTTGCCGATAACCGTGCCGTCAAGGAAGTTGCCCGTATAAAGCTGAACGCCCGGCAGGTCGGTGTAAACCTTGAGCTGTCTGCCGCCGATCGGCTCGTAGACGACAGCGTCCGCCTCGCCCTCAACGTGCTCAAGGCAGAAATTGTGGTCATAGCCCCTGCACATTACAAGCTGTGCATCTCGGTCGCCGATTCTCTTGCCGATAGCGGTCGGATTCGTGAAATCGAACGGCGTGTTGAATACCGAGCGCAGCTGTCCCGTCGGTATGCTGTCCGCGTCCGTGGGCGTAAACTTTTTCGCATTAAGCTTCAGAATATGTCCGAGCACATCGCTCATCGCCGAACCGCTGAGGTTAAAATATGTATGGTTGGTAAAGTTGATAACCGTGTCCTTGTCGCTGACCGCGCTGTATTCGATTTCAACCCTGTTGTCCTGTGTGAGGGTATATTTCACCCTTGCGTCCATTTTGCCCTCAAAGCCGCTTGCACCGTCGGGGCTTGTGAATGAAAGCTCAACGGCATTGTCGCCCGCAATTTCGGCATTCCAAACCGCATTTGAAAACTCCCCTGCGCTGTGCAGACAGGTTTTGCCCTTTTCGTTTTGAGTGAGCCGAACCGTTTTGCCGTTCATCTCGAACGCTCCGTTTGCGATTCTGTTCGCATATCTGCCGACCACCTTGCCCTGATAATCCGTGAAGTTCAGATGACCGTAGAGGCTGTCGAAGCCGACGGTTATATCGGCGAGTCTGCCGTATTTGTCGGGCGTGTAAAGTGCCTGAAGCGTTGCGCCGAGGGTAATGACCTGAAGAATGATTCCGTTTTCATTCTTTATTGTGTAAAGCGTAACTTCTTTTCCGTCCGGCATATTGCCGAAGAATGAACTGCTTACTGACATAATAAAAATCTCCTTGTCGGTTGGTTACATTGTGTCTGATGAAGAGAGAAAAACATGGAGCGGCAGCCACTGCTGAACATTCGCGGGCAGTACGCCTCTGTCAGCCTCCATATTGGAGAAAAACGCCCTTGTCGCGGCGTGATGATCGAACACAAACTCCGCTTCACCGTCAAATTTTTCAACGCTGACTTCATTGTTTTCAACCCTTATGCACAGCTTTTCGTCACCCCTTATACCGTTTATGAGTACGGTAACCTCTCCGTCGCAAAGCTTGGCATAACTCGCCTTGGCTTTCAGATAGGCTCTGATAACCTTTTCAAAATCATACACGAGTATCATTTCACAGCCGTCAATATTGAAGCCGTCCGCCGTTTTTGTCAAGAACTCAAGCTTGTCCTTTTCGAACGGAGCGACAACAAAAGAAAGATGATATTCCTCCGTGTGTTCAAATGCCGCGGCGACCAGCTTCGGGTAGTATTTTTTGTCCGTGACGTCACATTCGCAAACGCAGTTATTGCCGTAATTGAGAATGAAATATCCGACAAACTCGCCGTTATTTTTGAGTATGTACGGACGATTTCTCCACGAACGGAGAATATCGTAGTATTCGTCTGCCGCACGGTTTGACCTGACGGGAAGCCTTGAATAAAGTCGGTCTATATTCTCAATGCTTTCCGTGTCATCGGGCTGAAGCTCCGAAACCTCAAGACCGCACGGCATCGCCTTCAGGGAATGTCTGTACGCACTCCTGCTGAAGTGGAAACGGTAAACCGTTCCCGACGATTCAAAGCCGAAGTATCCGTAACGCTGACGCTGACCGCCGAGGTATGCAACGTCAACTCCGTTTTTGCCCATATCCTCAACGGAAAGCTCCATAAGCTCAATCATATAACCCATCGATCTGTACTTTGTTCCGACGGCAACATTGCCGATACAGCAAGCCTTGAGCTGCTCGCCGCCGACCGTCATATCGTTATAGAAGCTGCCGATTGCGGAGCGAAACTCGCCGTGCTCGTCCTGAACGACAAAGTTGTTGTAAGCCGGTCTGTACCTATCCTTGTAGCATTTCGGAAGGAGATTTAAAAAATCTCTTCCCTCGGGATCATCCGTAAAAAAAACTTCGTCAAGGAAGGAAAGCAGTTTTTTGTTGTCCTCGTCTTTTCCTCTTCCGTAATATAAATTGTTCGCCATATTTTTAATCCTTTCAAATCAATTTGTGCGGTGTTGCCTTAATATCCTTGTGTCTCTTCACCTTTGACAAGCTTCACGATTCTGCTTGTTCCGAGCCTGTCCGCACCGAGCTTGATGAAATCCTCGGCGTCGGCAAGCGAAGCTATACCGCCTGCGGCTTTTATTTTCGTATTTCCCGTGACGTGCTCGGCAAAGAGCTTTATATCCTCTCTTGTCGCGCCTGCCGTTGAAAAGCCCGTTGATGTCTTTATGAAATCCGCATCGGACCGTGAAACAATTTCGCACATTTTTATCTTTTCGGCGTCGGTGAGCAGACAGGTTTCTATGATTACCTTGAGAAGCTTACCGCGGCACGCCGCCTTCACGGCGTTTATTTCGTCAAGAACAAAATCAAACCTTTTATCTTTAAGCGCGCCGATGTTTATTACCATGTCAACTTCTTCCGCACCGTTTTTGACTGCGTCCCCGGCTTCGAAGCATTTTGCGGCTGTCGTAGAGTATCCGTTCGGAAAGCCGATAACCGTACACACGGGGATTTTTCCGTCAACATACTCTGCGGCTCGGCGGACATAGCTTGCGGGAATACAGATTGACGCACAGCCGTATTTGATTCCGTCGTCGCATATCTGCTTTATTTCGCTCCACGCTGCCTGCTGAGAAAGCAGGGTATGATCCACCCTTGAGAGAATTTCTTTAATATCCATACCGTTTCCCTCCTTTATCCGACGATCTCGCCGGTCTGAACATTTACAAGCTTCTGAAAAAGTGCAATCTGGGAAGCGGACACGAACTTATCCTCGTGCAGACTGCCGAAAAACCAGCGTTTGTAATCGCAGTTTTCGCTAAGCTCCTGAAGGTAGGCGTTAAGACCCGACACCGTCAGCGGCTCATTGTCCTTGAGCTTGAGAAAATTCTTTATTTTCTGAGCCGGCTCATGTGTGATTATATAATCCACGCTGTACTTGCGCTTTTCAAGATTTTCCGCACCCTCGCGCATTTCATCCTGCGTCGGAATTTCCGCCCTTGACCAAGTGTCGTGATCCATACGCATATCAATGTCGGGACTTTCGCCGCCGCCCATTGTGAAATAGCTTTCACCCTCGACTTCAAAAATCTGTCCCCTCATCAGGTGGTAAATATTGTCGCGAATCTTGTGCGCCCTGCCGCCTGCAAAATTGATTACGGGATACCTTGAAATCAGATCAAAGTTCTCGTGCGTTCCGTCAACGAAAAGAATATTATATTTCTTCTTGCCGAGCCTGTCGAGAATCTTTTTTTCTTTCGAATCTCCGCGCCATATAAAGCCGAAATCGCCGCAAACGATAAGCGTGTCGCCCTCCTTCAGATTTTTAAACTTCTTCTGAGAAAAGAGAGCATAATCGCCGTGCATATCTCCGGTTGCGTAAACCATTGTAAAATCACTCTCCAAAATGTGATAATTTTTTTAAAATCATATTTATTTTTACAACCTAATCTGTTATAATATTTTTTAGGTAGCAGCTGTTTACTTACCTATATATAATACTACAAGTTCGGGTGTCTTGTCTATGAAAAAATTTATTATTTTTATATGTTGCATCGCCTTGATTATTACTTCTTCGATTTTGCCCGCCTTTGCCGCTGATTATACAACCGACATAGAGCTCAATTCCAAAATCGACCTGCTCATCAATTTGGACAGCAACACCGTTATTATTGATAAAAACGGAGATCGGCAGGCGGATCCCTCCTCGCTCACCAAAATTATGACAGCTCTCGTCGTTCTCCAGAACGAAAAGGATCTCAGCCGCAAGATTACCGTCTCCGGCTCGTCGCTCGAAAGTCTTTACGGAACGGGCTGCATTATGTCCGGACTTCAGGACGGCGAAGCAATCAGCGTTCACGACCTGCTTTGCTGTCTGCTCATTCCGAGCGGCAACGATGCTGCTCTTGTGCTGGCAAACGAATACGGCAACGGCATTGACAATTTTGTCGTCAAGATGAATGACGCCGCAAAGAAGCTCGGCTGCACAAAAACAAGCTTCACCGATCCTCACGGACTGGACGGCACAAACCAAAAATCAACAGCCAAGGACATTGCGAAAATCACCCTTGCGGCAATGAAGTATCCCGTATTTGAAACTATCGTCAAGACCCTGACCTACGACCTGCCGCAGACAAACAAAAATGAGGCAAGAACAATTGTAAATACAAACTATATGCTCAATTACGGATACTCCGATTACTACTATGAGGATTGTCGCGGAATCAAAACCGGTTCAAGCAGCACCGAGGGAGAAAGCATAATTTCAACTGCGGCAAGAAACGGATACAATTACCTTGCCGTCGCAATGGGCGGCTCCTACAAAGACACGGACAGCGATAACGACACCGAAAATCAGGCTATCATCGACGTCATTAAAATGTTTGAGTGGGCATTTGACAACCTCAGCTATGAAATCGTTACAAAGGAATCCCAGTTTGTTACAACGGTACCCGTAAATTACTGCTGGGAGATGGACAGTGTTCGGCTTGTCGCAAAGTCCGAGGTTCTCGCGCTCGTTCCCGACGGCAACGGCTCCGAAAGCGTCAGCTTTGTCCCCGAAAATCTGCCCGATGCGCTCGACGCCCCGTTCAAAAAGGGGGATTCCGTGTGCAAGGCAAAGATTATGTTTGCCGATCAGCAGATCGGTACGGTTGAGCTTGTCGTTGCCGAAAGTGCAAAGATGAGTATGCTCCTGTATCTTAAATCGGCGGTCAAGCGGATCACGGCAAGCACGGTTTTCAAGGTGCTTATCGCTTTGATTGTTCTTTTCGTCGCCGCATACATCATAATGTATGTCAAGGCAAACCGCAGACGCAAGAAAAACCGTGAACTTAAAGTATTTAAATACAGCGATTTGCAAAATGAGCAAAAGAAACGAAAAAAATAAAAAAGCGAAAAAAGCAGAATCGGCGAGAATACTGTCGATTCTGCTTTTTTAAAGTTATAATCGTATCTGATATGACCAATTTAGAAAAAACTTCCTAAAAAATGTTATTTATTTTCACGAAATGCGTTGACAACTATATCTTGTGGTATTATAATACTTTTGTTCGGTATTTTCACAGTTTAAGGTGTTATATTATGGAGATAGAATATTTGAGGGTTGAAAACATAGTCGAAGTTGAAAACAGTTCACAAACAACTTACGGCATTGTTGTATGCGGCAAAGCTGAAAAAGTAAAACTTGCGGAATTTCCCGACGTGTCTTTGGACAAGGACTTCGTTATAAGGCTCACGGAGCTCCTCAACTCCTGCGAGGTTGAGTTATGCCATTTCTTTGACGTCGTCATCGACGAATTAAACCGATAAAATCAACCGCATTGTGCCCGACGGCTGAGCCAACCGTCATACCGGCTAAACAGAAACGAAATTTATATTCAAACGGCAAAAGGACGTGCAATCTGTCACAAACAGCTTCACGTCCTTTTTATTGTTTATTTCGTTACAAACTCTTTATTCTCCGCTTCGGCAGAGATATCCGCATTCACATCATACTTCTTTCCGTGATGATACGGGAAAACCTTGAGACATATCCATGCGACTATCGCACCGATGGAATTTAATATTATATCTCCCATGGTGTCCATAAGCGGCCATCTGCCGATATTCTTCGGGTCAAAGAGAGTTACCTCCTTTGACGTGCCCTTTGCCAGCTCATAGCACCAGTGCTGAGCGTCGCCGATCGTTCCCTTGTCGGGGTTTGTCATAACCTGATCCATCGTAAACTCAACAAGCTCCCAGCAGGTTGAAACAAAGAACGAAAAGCACAGTGCGCAAAGAAGCGCAACGGGGATTGAAACCGGCTTTTTGTCACGTTTCTGCATTGCGACAACCACCTCATAGCCGAGAAAAACGCAAAGTCCGCCGCTGAGCAGGTGCATTCCCGAATCCCAGAACCTTGAATCGTAGTAAAAGTTGAGGAACTTTCCGCAGAATGATGCGGCAAAAATCATCACAATCGAAAAATCCTGTATCAATGAGGGAAAATGCCGAACAAAGCACTTTTCGGGGAACAGCATAAAAATTTCCCACGCAAACATTGCAATAAAATTGGCTCCGACCTGAAGCGGATCGGAAATATCAAACGGCTTTCTGAAAAAACCTGCAATAAACGCATAAATCATCAGTGCCCTGAATATCCACCAAAAGACAATCTCCCAAGTTTTGCACGACGACCTGATACGATTCAAATACTCTTTCATTATACATCCACCTTTTTAATATTCGTGATTGACGTGTTCGGCAATCGCCGATTATTGCACTCTGATTCGATCGGCAGCTGCCTCATAGATGATATGACAATTTGCCCGTCTTGTCAATATATTATTCGTCCTCGTAATCCTCTTTGGAATAATCAAAGTTCTTGTCAACTTCAACTCTGCCGAACTTCCTGCGTTTCGAAAATTCCGCACCGCCGCTGCGCTTGTAAAGTGTGTTATTGAAGCAGGAGCTGTGAGTTCCGTTGTGGTGGCAAGCATGACCTCTCTGCTGAACATACATAAGCAAGGCATTATATCCGCAATCGGCTTCAATTGACATAAGCCGCTGTGAATTTCCTCTTTCCTCGCCGAATTTTGACACGGAATCGGTGTCAAAAGAATAATAATACGCCCGATGTGTTTTGAGAGTGTAGGCAAACGCCTCCTTATTCATATATCCGAGCATAAGCACCCTGCCCGTTTCATACTCAACCGTGATAACGGGCATTACTTTTCTTGTTTCCCATAGCTTGTACAAATCCATATATCTGTTCTCCCTCCGTTTATTTAAGGCAATACCTCACTAATTTGGGTGTGCGAATTGCGCAGTAAGATTTTTCATTAACAGTATGCAAAAATTCCGCTGGCTTGCTGACGCCGGTCAAGGAAATTTTGTGCGGTGCTGCCTTAAAATCCGAAAAAGCTCATCTGCGTGCTCTGCGGCAATCCCTCAAGGGCTCCGCAGGCATCAAGCGTTTCCATAACCGATTTACTGACTCCGGCACGCTGCTGAAGGTCGTCGCGGGACATATATTCTCCCTCGCCGTCGTCCCTCGCTTTCATCAGCGCAACGGCTGCCGATTCGCCGGTTCCTGCCATTGACATAAACGGCAGTCTGATTTTTCCGTCCTCAAGCTTGTATATCGTTGCGTGCGACTTGTAAAGGTCAATCGGTAAAAATTCAACTCCGCGCGCCATCATCTCATTGACGACCTGCATCGCAACATACATATTTTCTTCCTTCGCCGTAGCGTCGTGACCCTTGGCAACAATCGAGTTCATGAGCTGTTTGACGGCTCCCCTGCCCTCAAGTATCGCGACGGTGTCAAGATCCTCGCCGCGCACCGTCATATACGTTGCGTAGTATTCCGTCGGCTTGTATACCTTGTACCACGCAAGGCGCATTGCCGCGCTGACGTAAGCCGCCGCGTGAGCCTTGGGGAACATATACTTGATTTTCATGCACGAAGCGATATACCAGTCGGGAACATCGTGTTCCTTCATCGCCTTTATGTGCGCCTCGGTCAGGAGCTTTGTCGCATTGCCCTTACGGACGATTTCCATAATTTTGAACGCCATATCGGGCTCAAGGCCCTTATGCATCAGATAAACCATTATGTTATCACGGGTACCGATAACGTCGGAAATCGTACACATTCCGTTTTTGATAAGCTCCTGTGCGTTGCCGAGCCAGACATCGGTTCCGTGGGACAGACCCGAAATCTGTAGCATATCGGAAAAGTTTTTCGGCTTCGCCTCGAGCAGCATACCGCGTACAAACGGCGTGCCGAGCTCGGGAAGCGAGAGCGTACCCGTTTCGCAGTCTATTTCCTCTGCGGTAACGCCGAGCGGCTCCGGAGAGGTCAAAAGCTCATAGAGCTTCGGGTCGCAGATATCAACGTCAAAGACATTGATGCCAGTCGAATCCTCCAAGTGCTTGTACAGGGTCGGAACATCGTGTCCGAGGTTATCAAGCTTGAGTATCGTATCGTGCAGCGAATGGAAATCAAAGTGAGTCGTTCTCAGTCCGCCGTTGACGTCGTCCGCCGGGTGCTGAATCGGTGTGAAATCCTCGGCATCGTTGCTCGCCGGAACAACAACCATTCCGCCGGGGTGCTGACCGGTCGTCCTCTTGACGCCCGTGCAGCCCTTTGTGAGCCTGTCCTCCTCCGCGCGGTTGACGGTTATACCCTTGACCTCAAGCCATTTTTTCACGAAACCGTAAGCCGTCTTGTCAGCGATGGTGCCGATTGTTCCCGCCTTGAACGTGTGGTCGATTCCGAAAAGCTCCTCGGTGTATCTGTGGGCATAAAACTGATATTCACCGCTGAAGTTAAGGTCGATATCGGGCTGCTTGTCGCCCTTGAAGCCGAGGAATGTCTCAAAAGGAATATCGTGACCGTCGCGGTGCATCGGTATCCCGCAGTTCGGGCAGTTCTTAGGCGGCAGGTCATATCCCGAACCGATCTTGCCGTCCGTGAAAAATTCGGTGTGCTTACATTTGCGGCAAACATAGTGCGGCGGAAGCGGATTTACCTCCGAAATTCCTGCCGCGTGCGCAACAAACGACGAACCGACAGATCCTCGCGAACCTACATAATAGCCGTGCTCCTCGGAGTTCTGAACAAGCTTCTGAGCAATCATATAAAGAACGCCGAATCCGTTTGAAATAATGGATTTCAGCTCTTTTTCAAGCCTTTTTGCAACCAATTCGGGTACCGGGTCGCCGTAGTCGCGTTTGGTTCGCTCCCGGCAGATCCTTGTCAGATCCTCGTCCGCACCCTCCAAGCTCGGCGGAAATGTTCCGCGCGGAAACGGCGTCATTCCGCTCTCGCACATATCGGCAATTTTATTCGGGTTGGTTATGACGACCTCTTTCGCCGTTTCCTCACCGAGGTAAGCGAACTCCGCCAGCATTTCCTCGGTTGTTCTGAAGTACAGCGGTGCCTGTTTGGACGCGTCGGAGAAGCCCATTGAGGTCATAAGTATCTCGCGGAACACCGCATCGCCCGGATCAATGAAGTGAACGTCGCAGGTTGCAACAACCGGTTTACCGAGCTTGTCCGCGATATGTATTATCTTTCTGTCAACATTTTCAAGATCCTCAACCGTTTTGAAGCGTTCATATCTTTCTTCCTCGCTTCTGAGCATAAAAGCGTTGTTTCCGTTGGGCTGGATCTCCAGATAATCGTAAAATGACGCTACCCTCAGGACATCCTCATCACTCTTTTCATCGACGAGTGCACGGTAAAGCTCTCCTGCTTCGCAGGCACTTCCGATTAGCAGTCCCTCACGCAGCTGCATCAGCCTGTGACGCGGTATTCTCGGTCTGCGTTTGAAAAATTTAAGGTTGGAATCGGTTATAAGCTTGTACAGATTTTTCAATCCCTGTGTATTTTTTGCAATTATAATTATGTGGTACGTCTTTTCGGCGCGCACCTTTTCAATGTATTCTTTCGGGATTTCATCGTCGACTCCGAATCCGTATTCGTCGTAGAACCCATCGTCGTCAACAAGGTAGCCCTCCATACCGTAAATAATCTTTATACCTGCTTTAGCCGCCGTGTTGCACGCCTCGGGAAAAGCCTGAACAACACCGTGGTCGGTTATCGCAATCGCCTTGTGACCCCATGCTATCGCGCGGCTGACAAGCTCCTTTGCGCTCGTCATACCGTCCATTGCAGACATATTTGTATGCAAATGAAGCTCAACGCGCTTTTCTGGAGCGTTATCCTGCTTCTCGATTTTTTCAATCTCCGTGACCGCCCTTGCATTTATGAGGTAGGTGTGCATATAGGTGTCCATATTTATCGCGCCGCGGACAAGCACGGTTTTGCCGTCCTTGAGACTTGCGACCAGATCCTCGCACTTTTTCTTTTCACCGAAGACCTTGATGGGATATGACGAGGTGTAGTCCGTGATGTTGAAATTGATTATACTGTACCTTCCGTCCTTTGACTCCCTTGTTTCCATGGAGAAAACGTCGCCCCACACAACGACCTCGCCGTCTTCGGGCAGACACTCCTTTATCGGCTTCGGCTTGCCCTTGACAAGCGTGCCGAAAAGCGGCTTTGCGTTCGTGATTGATATCGGCAGATCGTCATACGTTTTTTCTTTCGGCTTCTTCTGTACCGGAGCTTTCGATGCGGCAACCGGATTCGCCGTCGGCGCAGCAGCCGTAAGCTTCCGATTTTCCTTTTTCTGAAGCTCCTTGAGTGCCTTAATATCGTCCTGAGCCGAAGCTTTGCTCACAAACTCGACGGTTATCAGCCTTTCAAAGCGTCTGTCGATTACCTGACGGATAAACTTATCACAGCCGAGATTGATAAGAACGTCTTTTCCGTTAGATGCCAGCTCGACCGTCAGCTTATCACCGTCAATGCTGTATACCGCACCGTCCAGAATCGTTCTCGACGCGGGGAATTGCTCAAAAATTTCCTTGACAAAGCCCGTCATATAGTTCACATCGAAGCTGTCTGGCGGAAAATGTATTCCGAGGTCAAGGCGGTTAAGATGCATTATGCGGATAAGCTCGGCTTTCGCTTTTTTGATTACGGACGAGTCAACGGGCGCAGGAAAACGGGCAAGCATACTGACACTTCGTTCAGCAAGGCTTGCCTCTATGCTCTCAACCGTCGCACAGTCAAAATAAGCCGCGACGCCGTGATCCATATATTCACCGAAAAGAGTGAGAAAACTAAGCTCTTTCAAAATTACACTTCCAAAAACACATTACATTTTATCTATTTCAGCCAGCAGTTCACTGACAATATTTTCTTCGTTGATTTTCCTGACAATTTCGCCTTTTTTGATAAGGACGGCACAGCTGTCGCCTCCGGCAATGCCGATATCGGCTTCCTTTGCCTCGCCGGGACCGTTGACAATGCAGCCCATCACGGCAACCTTGAGCGGCTTGCGGCAATCCTTGAGAGCATCTTCAACCTCGTTGGCAACACGAATCAGGTCAATTTTCGTTCTTCCGCAGGTCGGGCAGGAAACGATCTGAACACCGTCGGTGCGGATACCGAGAGCTTTCAGGATATCCAGTCCGGCATATACCTCTCTGACCGGATCCGCAGTCAGTGAGACGCGTATTGTGTCGCCGATTCCGTGCATGAGCAGACTGCCTATTCCCGCACCGGATTTTATGAGTCCCATTCGCTCCGTGCCTGCCTCGGTCACACCGAGGTGGAGCGGATAATCGCATCTCTCCGCCGCCGTTTCATACGACCTTATCATATTCTCAACGTTTGATGACTTGATTGAAATAACTATGTCGTCAAAATCAAATCTTTCAAGAAGAGATGCGTGATACATTGCGCTTTCAACCATGGCTTCGGGAGTCGGCGCACCGTATTTTGCAAGTATCTCCTTTTCGACCGAGCCCGAGTTGACGCCTATTCTTATCGGAACATTTTTTTCGCGGCACGCCTTGACGACCGCCTTTACCCTATCGTCCGAGCCGATGTTGCCGGGATTTATGCGCACCTTGTCTACACCTGCCGCAACGGCTTCGATTGCAAGTCGATAGTCAAAATGAATGTCCGCAACAATCGGCACGCTCACCGCTTCCTTGAGAGCGGGAATGAGCTTCACGGCATCCATATCGGGAATTGCTCCCCGAATTATCTGACAGCCTGCTTTTTCAAGCTCGATCGCCTGCTTAACGCTCGCTTCGATATCGTGAGCAGGCTTGTTGAGCATGGACTGCACGGTTATCGGTGAATCGCCGCCGATATATATATTGCCTATTTTTATTTTTTTCGTTTTTCTGCGCTCCATTTTTATACCTCGGTTCGGTAAAATGTTTTTCTGCTTTTCTGCTGTTTTTCTTTATCCCCTCCGGCTCTTCGAGCCACTTCCCCTTACAATAAGGGGAGGCTGACAAGGCCTCTGTTGACTCTTTACAAAATCCATAAGACAAGACGATGTTTACAGAAAAATGCAGCGTTTAGCACCAAGAACTTTTCTTTTACATCTCTGTAAATTCCAACGCAGAATTTCACTTCACGCCGGTCTAAAATCTACAATCCAGCATCTAACATCTATCTCATCTGCCTCCCCTTGTTTGAATCAAGGGGAGGTGTCGCATAAGCGACGGAGGAGATAAAGATCCCCCTTTATAGTTTTCCTCACTTCACTATCAACGAATAAATATCCTTAAATGTAATTGCCGCCATAAACAGCAGGAGTATAACCATTCCGATTCCGTGGACAAGCGATTCATACTTCTGATTTATCGGCTTTCTTCTGACAAGCTCAATGAGCAGGAAGAAAAGCCGTCCGCCGTCAAGAGCCGGGATCGGCAGAAGATTAAATACGCCGATATTTATCGTGATAAGAGCCATGATGCTGAGCAGTCCCGTGTAATCCGCCGTTTTGACCGACTCCTGCGCCGCGTCGGAAACATAGTCCACAACGCCGACGGGACCCGAAACATCCTTGACGGAATACTTGCCTGTCACAAGGTCGAACAGGCTCAACCAAACCATACGGAAGATACTGACAGATTCCTTGAAGGTATCCTTGAATACCGTACCTGCGGTCTTGTCAATGCCGACCATAACTATTTTTGAATACGGCATTTCAACATCGGTGATTTCAATCCTTTCGCCGTCACGCTCAACAAGTAAATCCGCCGTTGAGCCTTCGTCACGGCTGAGAAGATACGGAACATCGGTGTAATAATAAACCCTCTTGCCGTCTATCTTGATTATTTTATCCTTGGAGCGAAGTCCGTTATACTCCGACGTCTGCTTTCCGTCAACGTTGAAATAGTTGACATAGCTTGTTCCCGAAAGGCTGTCGGTCACTCCGAGCATTATCGCTATTATTATCAGTCCGAGAATGATATTGACAAGCGCACCGGCAACAACAATAATTATTCTCTGCCAACAGGGCTTGTTGTTAAACGCACGCTCATCCGTGCTGTCCTCGTCCTCGCCCTCCATGCTGACAAAGCCGCCGATGGGCAGCAGCCGCCATGAATACCGGGTTTCACCCTTTTTCTTTTTGAGCAAGGTAGGCCCCATACCGAGAGAGAACTCATTTACCTTTACTCCGAAAAGCTTTGCAAAGGTGAAATGCCCCGCCTCATGCACCATGATTATTATGCCGAAGAATATTATCGCAAGCAGGATCGTCCATTTGCTTGCCAATGCAGACAAAATTTCTATTTTGATCGCCTCTTTCATAGGCTGAGCAGTCTCAACCGGTTATTTTTTCTTTCACATAACCCCTCGCCCAGCCGTACATATCCAAAACATCGCCGAGCTTGTATGTATCAAAATGCCGGGCATTTTCAACGGTCTCAGCGACCAGCTCCTCAATCTGTAAAAATTTAATTTTGCCCTGTCTGAAAGCAAGATTAGCCTCCTCGTTCGCCGCATTTGCGCAGGCAGGGAAAAGTCCGCCGTCATTTATTGCCTTTCGGCAGATATTGATAAGTCCGAAGGTTTCGTAATCCGGCTTGTCGAAGGTAAGCGTACCGTAATCGGTCAGCGAAAGCTCCTTAACGGGCGACGGAATCCTGTTCGGATAGGTCAACGCATACTGAATCGGAATGCGCATATCGGGAACGCCGAGCTGAGCGATAACGGAATTATCGCAGAACTCAACAAGCGAATGGATAACGCTCTGACGGTGAACAACAATGTCGATATCCTTGGGGTTCATCGAAAAGAGCCAAACCGCCTCAATAAGCTCAAGACCCTTATTCATCATTGAAGCGGAGTCTATAGTGATTTTTGCGCCCATGCTCCAATTCGGGTGATTGAGTGCCTCCCTGACCGTAACATCGACAAGCTCACTGCGCTTTTTGCCGAAAAACGGACCTCCCGAAGCGGTAAGAATGAGCTTTTTTATCTCCTTTTTATCACGGCAGCCCTGCATTGACTGAAAAATCGCCGAATGCTCACTGTCAACAGGGAGAATGCTCACACCCTTTTCCTTTGCAAGCCCCATAACGAGCTGACCGCCGGCAACAAGCGTTTCCTTGTTGGCAAGCGCAAGCTCACTGCCCGCATTGATTGCAGCCAAGGTCGGTTCAAGTCCTGCCATACCGACAATGCTGTTGAGCACATAATCCGCACCGCACGCCGCACACTCGCAAACGCCCTCCATACCGGAAAGCACCTTGGTCGGAGTGTCGGCGACTTTTATTTTAAGCTCGGCCGCCGCTTTTTCGTCCACCATTGCAGCAAGCTCGGGCTTGAATTTTCTGATTTGTTTTTCAATCGTATCAACGCTGACGCTTGCCGTCAAAGCCTTGACCTCATAGCCCTGCATCTCGATAACCTCAAGAGCCTGAGTTCCGATTGAGCCTGTTGAGCCGAGAACGGCAACTGTTTTATTCATAGCATCACCTTAAAATGTTTCGATTATGCTGAGTATTCCGTACATGATGGGGAAAACAAACAGCGTGCTGTCAAACCTGTCCATAATTCCGCCGTGACCGGGGATAATCTTACCGTAGTCCTTAATGCCGTAGTTTCTCTTGATAACCGAAGCGGAGAGGTCGCCGAAGATGCTTATAACCGAAAGTACAAGCGAAATCGGAATGACCGCCCACCAATCCCAAAGGAAGAAGCTTCCGTCGGGAAAAAATTTCTTTGCAAAAACAAGATACAGTCCTACATTTAACGCCGCAGTGAGCACGACGCCGCCGATTGCACCCTCCCATGTCTTTTTCGGGCTGACAACGGGCGTCATTTTGTGCTTGCCGAAGAATACACCCGTGAAGTAGGCAAACATATCGGTAAGCCATGCGCAAAAAATCGTAAACAATATCAGATAAACAACATTCGCCTGAGTATATCTTTCATCGGCAAGCTGAAGATCGTTAATACGAATCCAACAGCCGAGCGATTCGGGAACGGCAATCGAGCAAAGAACGGAAATTGCGACCTGCTCAAATTTAACCTCCCCGTGCCACTTCACCATCATAATAAGCATAGCTATAATATACACTGCAAGAGCCGCAAACGGGGTTATGTGTATCTTTTCAAGGAAATGATACCTTATTTCAATCGGAATGTACGCACCGACAATAATTGACGGAACCGCCAGCGGAAGCTTGACCTTCGCAACATGGTTAAGCTCATAGACGGCAACGCCGCAAATGAACGCCATAAGTATCGGCAACGCCGCCGTGTTCATAAAAAACATCACGGCAATAATAACAAGGGAGTAAGAAGCTCCCGAAATAATTCTGGTTTTCATTTAGTTTATCCTTTCAGACATTAGATTTTAGATTTCAGACATTAGACGAGGTATAAAACCAATCTCAGCATTCATCTAAGATCTAAAATCTACAATCTAATATCTACCGTCTATACGTGGTTGAGGAAAATTTTTTCACAAGCGATTTTGCAGCTCGTGAGCTGTACTAAGGTACTGCCGCGAGCGAAAAATCGGTTGTGGGAAATTTACCTTCTTGTGAGGTTGAGGAAAATTTTTTCACAAGCGATTTTGTAGGTCAGGTGCTGTACAAAGGTACTGCCCTGAGCGAAAAATCGGTTGTGGGAAAATTTAACCAACCTCACACTCCGCCAAAGCGGCGGGTGCGCTTATTATATTCGTCTATCGCCTTGTCGAGATCCGCAGGGGTAAAGTCCGGCCAAAGAATGTCGGAAAACCAAAGCTCGGAATATGCCGACTGCCAGGTGAGAAAGTTTGAAAGACGGTATTCCCCGCTGGGTCGGATTATCAAATCGGGGTCGCTTTGACCCGCAGTGTAGAGGTGAGCCGAAATATCCGCCTCCGTTATGTCGGCAGGGTCAAGCTCGCCGGATTTAATTCTCTCTCCGAGCTGCTTGACGGCATCGACAATCTCCAGTCTGCCGCCGTAATTGATGGCGATGTTGACATCATATTTTTCGGCGTCCCGTGACTCCTCCTCGGAGGTGTCAAAAAGATTGAGAAGATCCTCGGGTATTCCCTCA
The DNA here is from genome assembly GCA_963616775.1 of Eggerthellaceae bacterium. Classification (GTDB taxonomy): domain Bacteria; phylum Bacillota; class Clostridia; order Oscillospirales; family Acutalibacteraceae; genus CAG-488. Next base: position 51,769 of record CAVELL010000059.1, read on the forward strand.
CGGTGTCCGATAAAATGCATCCTCATGCCCTTTTGAAGGTTTTCCGCCTTTCTGTCCTCCGCCTCGTGCATATATTCACGGAAAAGATCCATGAGAGATGAAACCTCTTCGGGCGGACGCTTCCAGTTCTCGGTCGAAAAGGCGTAGAAGGTTATACATTTTATGCCGATTTCTCCTGCATAATCACAAATTTGCTTGAACACCTTGGCTCCCGCCTTGTGTCCCTCGGAGCGGGGCAAGCCTCGCTGCTTCGCCCAGCGACCGTTACCGTCCATGATTATACCGATATGCGCAGGAACCTTTCTTTCTTCCATTTCGTGTTCTCCTTGTTATTGATAAACAGGCAGACTTCGGAGGTCTGCCTGCAATTTTTCTGCCGTTTTAGATTGACATTACTTCCTTTTCCTTTGCCGAAGCGGAGTTATCAATTTCCTTGATAAACTCATCGGTGATTTTCTGAAGCTCGTCTTCGCCGTTCTTGAGGTCGTCCTCTGTAATTTCGGATGCCTTTTGCATCTTCTTGATCTTGTCGATAGCGTCACGGCGAATCGAACGGATCGCAACCTTCGACTCCTCCGCCATCTTCTTGATATCCTTAACGAGCTCTTTACGCCTGTCCTCTGTAAGCTGGGGGAAGGTCAGGCGGATAACCGAACCGTCGTTCTGCGGGTTGATGCCGATATCAGAAGCCTGAATAGCCTTATAAATCGGGGTAAGAGTCGACTTATCCCACGGCTGGATAACAAGAATGCGAGCCTCGGACACGGAAATCGCAGCCATCTGATTGATCGGCGTCGGAACTCCGTAATAGTCAACGAGAACCTTGTCAAGCACGCCGGGATTCGCACGGCCCGCTCTGATTGCGGCGTAATCCTTGCCGAGAACGGAAACTGTTTTTGTCATTTTTTCTCTGGTATTGCTGTAAACTTCTTTCATAAAAATTCTCCTCACATAACTTTATTCTTTTACAAGTGTGCCTATGTTTTCGCCGTTAACGGCTCTGACGATATTCTCGGGATCTTCGAGATTGAAAACGAGAATTGCGATAGAATTATCTCTGCAAAGTGATGCCGCCGTGCTGTCCATTACCTTTAGCCCCTTTGCAAGAACCTCGGAATGAGTGAGCATATCATACTTGACGGCGTCATCAAACTTGTTCGGATCCTTATCGAAAACTCCGTCAACATTCGTTGCCTTGAAGATAACATCGGCCTCAATCTCGGCAGCTCTGAGTGCTGCGGTCGTATCGGTTGAAAAGAACGGGCAGCCTGTGCCGCAGCCGAAGATAACGACCTCGCCGTCATTGAGGTGGGCGACCGCATCACGGGCAACATACTGCTCGGCAATCGGCTGCATACCGACCGAGGACATAACCCTCGCCTTAACTCCGAGCTGTTCAAGAGCCTCGCAGAGCGCAAGCGAATTCATAACCGTTGCAAGCATTCCCATATTATCGGCTCTTGTGCGATTCATTTTACCGCTGCTTCTTCCTCGCCAAAAGTTTCCGCCGCCGACCACGAGCCCGATTTGAACACCCATATCTGCAACCTTTTTAACATATTTACAAACATCGGTCACCATGTCAAAATCAATGCCGTGACCCTGCTCTCCGGCAAGAACCTCGCCGCTGAGCTTCAGCAAAATCCTCTTATACATCAGAATTACCCCCACTACCCTAATATATTGTTTATATTCTACTTGAAAACATCGATTCTGTAAAGTAGTAAATCGGATTTTTCACGAAAAATTCAAATTTATTTTGCACACAGCTATTGTTTACAAAAATTTTGCTTTATTTCGGCGCATTTATGGAGTATAATGTTGTTCGTATACTTTGTATTCTAAGGAGACAGTAAAATGCTCAATCTGATTTCCCGCAACACTCCGAGAATCGCCGACGCGTTTGTTCTCAGAGACATTGAAGCCGACAACGGGCTTGACTGCTATGAAATCTATGCCGAGGACAAAAAGGTCGTTCTCGCAGGCAACGGTCCTCTCGGTCAGGCAATGGCGTACTACGAATACCTCAGCCGCTTTCACAATGTTGTTATAACGAGCGGCGATTATGACATTTCTCAGATTTCCTCCGCGCCCCTGCCGGAGGAGAAAATCCGCAAGACCGTGAAGAAAAAAATCCGTGCGATGACAAGCTACGAGATGTTCTCGCTCAGCGGAAACTTTTACGGCTTTGACCGCTGGGAAAAGGAAATCGACTTTATGGCAATGCGCGGCTTCAACCGTGTTCTCCAGCCCGTCGGATTCGACGCGGTTCTTTTCAAAACGCTCACCGATATCGGTATGCCCGAGAAATTCTGTCTGGAGTTTTCTTCGGGACCGGCTTTCATCATCAATCAGCTCACGGGCAACATTGCCGCAACCAATCCGGTCAACAGCAAGGAATATCTTGAACGCAAGCTTGCAGTCGGCAAGCTCATAAGCGACCGTGAACGCGAGCTCGGAATCGAGCCTATCTTCCCCGCCGCCCTGCCGAGCGTACCGTTCAGCCTGAGAAAAAAGTATATCAAGATGGATATATTCAGAGCACCGATGTGGTACAACTTTCCGCCGATTTTCTTCATTCGTCCGAAAAACGCTTTCTTTTCCGTTTTTAATAAGAAATTTTTGCAGATACAGCGCGACGCTCTCGGTGAAACGCACAGCTATATTTTTGAGCCGATATACGAATCGGACAAAAAGGGCTTCGGCTCCCACCTTGCCGACCTCGGAAAGGCTCTTGAAGATATGCTTGCCGAGTTTGATGAGGACGCGGTCTGCTATATGCACACAAGCTCGATCAACTCCGACTTCTTCAAAAACTGCTCGGCAGACAAATACATTTTCATTGACGACTGCGCGATGAAGGACAATACGAGTCTGCTCGACGGTAAAAAATATATAACCGAGCTCAGAGGAAACCGCTACGGCAGGACAGGTATATACGGCAGCGTGCAAAAGGTTTGTGACGATCCGTTTTCCGGCTCGCCGCTCGGTGCCGCACTCTCCTTTGACACCTTTGACATAAATCACGTTTACTGCGCCGCCGCACTTGAAGCGGTGACTGCGAACGGCAAAATTGACTGTGAAAGCTTCATAAAGAATTTTTGCCGCAAGAGATACAAAACGGACGCATACGACGACGATATTATCGCCCTCACACGGCTCTGCGACAGCGACGAGTGCTGCGGCTCCGTAATCTGCGCGCGCCCGTGCACGAACGTCAAGCACACAGCCCCGTTCGACACGATGGAGCGTTCCTACGATTTTCACAGGCTTTACGACATTGCCGACAGGATTCTCCGCTCCGACGCCCGAAGGACGGACGATCTCCGAGCCGACATTCAGTCTATAGTCCGTCAGTTCCTGTCCGATCTCGCCTACCCCGTTTATCTCAAGGCAACCGAGTTTTTCCGAGAGAAAAATGTCGGAAACTTCGAGCAGGCGAGCAACCTTTTCCTTGAGATATGTGAGGACACAGACCGCCTGCTCCGCACAAGGGAGGAAACAAATTTCTGCACGAAATACGTTCAGGCGCAGGAGCTCGGAAACAGCAAGGACGAAAAGGAAGCTCTGCAAATCAACTTCCTGCTTCTGCACACGGTATGGGGACCGTTGAACCGTTCCATTCTTTACGACACGGTCTGGAACGAGTGGGGCGGTCTTGTCAAGGATTACTACGGGGCACGCTGGCACATGTATTACCGCACGCTTGCCGCCTATTTTGACAATCCGAAAAAGCTCAAGGACAATTCAAAGAAGCAGCCTCTTGACAGAAACGAGTATAACGGCTCGTATCAGGCGAAGCGTCTTGCCCTTTTCGAAAACAATTTTCTTGAAAACTACATTCCGCGCAAAGACGGAATATGTGAAGAGGACACAATAGAGGTCGCAAAAGAACTGCTTGAAAAATATTCTCGGGTATATTCCCAATTCTGATGAGGAGACAGATTATGAAACAAATTCCCGCTTCAATCACCGCCCATATTGATCAGGTTGCCGCAAAGCTTTCAAAAAATCCAAAGCTCGAAAAGCTCTACCGTAACTGCTACCCGAACACCCTTGAAACGACTGCCGAAATTCTTGCGGACGGCTCAACGTTTCTTTACACGGGCGACATTCCTGCGATGTGGCTCAGGGACTCGACCGCTCAGGTTACGCACTACCTGCCGCTGACAAAGGACGACCCCGAAATCCGCTCGGTTATACGGGGACTGATCGTGCGACAGCTTGCGTACATAAGAATCGACCCCTACGCCAACGCGTTCAACATTGAGAGAAACGGTCACGGTCATACAGACGATCTGCCGCTCAACGACCCGTGGGTATGGGAGCGCAAGTATGAAATAGATTCGCTTTGCTATCCGTTCAGACTGGCATACCTCTACATCAAAGCTTCGGGCGACGACTCGATAATCGACGACGATTTCATTGCAACGGCAAAAACGGTTGTTGACCTGTGGATAACGGAACAGCACCACTTTGAAAAATCGCCGTACAGATTTCAGCGGTTCGGCTGCCGCCGGATCGACACTCTCCATAACAACGGAATGGGCTACCCCGTCAACTTTACGGGTATGACGTGGAGCGGATTCCGTCCGAGCGACGACAGCTGCACCTTCGGCTATCTCATTGCCTCAAATATGTTTGCCGCCGTGATTCTCAGATATTTTGAAGAAATCCTTGCCGACCGCAAAATTGACAACGGCGACTTTCTTGCAAAAGTCAAAAATCTCCGTGAGGAAATAGAATACGGCATCAATACCTACGGCACGGTGCTTCACCCGAAATACGGCAGGATTTTTGCCTGCGAAACCGACGGCTTCGGCAACCACGTTCTCGCCGATGACGCCAATGTTCCGAGCCTGATGAGCGCACCGTATCTCGGATACTGCGACGTAAACGACCCCGTTTATGTCAACACAAGACGCTTCATTCTCAGCCGCGACAACCCCTTCTATTACAGCGGAAAAGCCGCTTCGGGCGTCGGCAGTCCGCACACACCGGAGGGCTTTATATGGCACATTGCTCTTTCAATGCAGGGCTTGACCTCGACCGACAGCGGCGAAATAAAGGGTCTCATTGATACCCTTGTTTCCACCGACGCCGACACGGGATATATGCACGAGGGCTTCAACGCCGACGATGCGGCGGACTTCACCCGCCCGTGGTTCGCCTGGTCAAACTCGATATTCGCCGAATTTATTGAATCCGCGCTTGAAAAAGGAATTATATAAACGACCGCTCCGATGAGCTTTTGAAAAGAGCAAATCAATGTCGGCAGCCCCCAAGCCGCTCAGCCTTGCCCGGCTCTCTCAGCCGACAGAGGCAGGAATAAATTTTCACCGTGCAGCAATGCTGTTCCGCAGAAAACGGAACGGCATTGTTTTTTTCAGTAATTTTTAAATTTGCTATTGTATTTTTATGAGAATAACTGTATAATGTTACGGTAAAATGAATGCAGACGAAAAAACAATGTATTTTGTTGCGTCTGCGGTAAATCCGTGGGCATTCGGCGCACGGTGGAGGAGTTAGGAACATGCTTGGTAAATATGTTCGTATCAAGGTGACTCATCCAATCCACTCTTACAGCACTGAACAGGGCTTCACATACGAGCTTAATTACGGTGAAGTTGAGGGAGCAAAGCAGTTCAACGCCTCTGTCAAGGGCGCATTTATTATGGGTATCAATCACCCTGTGCGCAGCTTTGACGGAAGAGTAGTCGGTATCGTCAGGTATGACGGCAGTAATGAAATTGATTGGGTTGTGGCACCGAAAAGCACAAGATTCATCAACATTGATATTGCAAACGGCATTGAGTTTGCCGTAAAAAACAAAAAGCACACGCTTGAATGTCTTTATGAGCGGTCGTGCGGAGCCGTCGTCTACCGTGACATCGGCGGAATGATACGTTTCCTTCTTATCAAAAACCGGCGAAGCGCACATTGGGGCTTCCCTAAGGGTCACGTCGAAAAGGGAGAAAACGATCATCAGACAGCGTACCGTGAGGTTCTCGAAGAAACGGGCATCAGAATAAGCATTCACCCGGATTTTATTACCAAAAGTCAGTACACCATTCAGGGCAAGGTTGAAAAAAATGTCAACATTTTCCTTGCCGCAACTCAGGACACTCAAACAATAATCCAAAAAGAGGAAATTGAAGATTATATTTGGCTCGGATATGAAAAAGCACTCAACAAGCTCCGCTTTGATAACGACAGAAATATTCTGACAAAGGCCTACAACTATCTTCAAAACAAAAAAATCATAACGGAGTGAAATTATGACAGAACAACTGATCCAATCATTGGTCACTTTCTTTCAGGACAAAATTCCGAACGAGCTCACGGTTTTCATCATTTCCGCTCTTCCCATTCTTGAGCTTCGAGGCGGTCTCATTGCAGCGACCCTGCTGCATATTGAACCTCTCAAGGCGTTTATTTTCTGCTATCTCGGCAATATGCTTCCGATACCTTTCATCCTTATCTTTCTCAAGAAGATATTTGAGCTTATGAAAAAATCAAAAAAGCTCGGCAAAATAGTCCGCAAGCTTGAAAGCAAAGCCGAAAAGCATAGACCGACTATTGAAAAGTACGGAACCTGGGGACTGTTGGTACTCGTTGCCATTCCTCTGCCCGGAACAGGAGGCTGGACAGGTGCTCTCGTTGCGGAAATTATGGATATCCGAATCAAAAAATCGCTCCCGATGATCGCCCTCGGAGTCCTCATCGCCGGACTTATCGTCGGCATTTTGTCCTACGGGCTGCTCGGTAACCTTATCAAATAACACACTTCCGGACTGCTTGTGCTGTCCGGTTTTTTTAGGCAATGCCGCACAATTGAGGTGCGTGGATTGCCTTAATAAGAGGAGGGAGTTTTATGTCGGACTGGAGCTCGGAGCAATATATGAAATTCGGAGCGGAACGCACACAGCCGTCCGCCGATTTGATAAACAGACTGTGCGAAGGTGAACCGAAAAATGTGCTTGACCTCGGTTGCGGTTCCGGAAACAGCACCCACAGTCTTGCCGTTCGTTTTCCGAAAGCGGAGATAACGGGTGTTGATTTTTCGGAGGATATGCTCGCCAAGGCTCGACAAACCTACCCGAAGCTGAGCTTTGTCCGGAACCGCATTCCCGACGGACTTGAAAAGCTTAACGGTAAATTCGACCTGATTTTCTCAAACGCCTGTATCCAATGGATTCCCGAACACGCCGCTCTTATCCCTGCGATATTTGACAAGCTTGCCGACGGCGGCACGCTTGCCGTTCAGGTTCCCTACATTCAAAAAGCCCTTTTCTACCGCCTGCTGAACCTGCTTGTCAACAGCGGCGAATGGAAAAAGCTGTCCGTGATACACAATTTTCACAATCTCACACCGGAGGAATACTACGACCTGCTCGGCGGACTGAGCAAGGATTTCAATATATGGGAGACGACCTACTACCACACGGTGCGCTCACACGGCGGCGTTATCGAATGGTACAAGGGAAGCGGACTCAGACCGTATCTTGATATGCTGTCCGATGAGGAACGGCCGCAGTTCCTTGCCGATTTGAACGAGATTATTTCGGAAAACTTCCCGACAAGGAAGAACGGCTTGATAATACTGAAAATGCCGCGCATTTTCTTCACAGCGAAAAAATGAAAAAATCGCATCGTGAGTTTAATCTCTCCCGATGCGATTTTTATCTTTTTTATTAAACAAGCTTCTCTGAAGCTCCGACATTTTTCTGCGCCGCGATTCGGTTTCTTCGCGGTCAACGACATATCCGCTTTCCGTTCGGACTATTATATCTCCCTCGCGGACATCGGACGGAAGCTCGGCGGCGTCAAGCTTTATCTGTCCGCCGTCATCGTCCTCACAGATAACAATGTTTTCTTCTTTTCTCTCAACCGAGTACTTCATCTTATTACCTTTATCCTGTCGTCAAAGCGCGGTTTCTGCTCCGGCTTTTCATCGGGATAACCGATTGCTATTGCTATGAGGAACTTATAGCTTTCGGGAATATCCCATGCTCTTTTCCACTTGTTGCCCTGTTCGTTGCCGTCGGCAAAAAGCGCGCCGACGCTCGCGATTATGCAGGTGCCGAGTCCGAGGCTCTGAGCGGCAATACAGATATTCTCACACATTATTCCGCCGTCCATATAGCTTTCGTTCTCCGCAAAAAGAACGGCAAATGTCGGTGCATTGTGATAAACGGGATTGACGTCCCAGCGAGTGTAGGCAGGGGTGTCATATCCGACAAGCTCCTTGAAATCCGTGTTCATTTCGTCAAGCATGGCTTTGTTCTGAATGAAGCGAACGTGACACGGCTGCATATTTCTTCCGCTCGGTGCCTTAACCGCCGCCTGCATAAGCAGATCAAGCTGTTCATCGGTTATCTGCTCGGGCTTGTACGAACGTATAGTCTGCCTTTCCAGAATAGTTTTAATTACCTCGTTCATTTCCGAACCTCCTCAAAAGCTTTTTTCTCGTCACAATGTTATAGATAAGCGCACCGCCGACATAAACCGCGGCAACGGCAGCAATCGCAAGCAATGCTCCGCCGACAATTTTCGCTCCGACAAGCTTCGCAAGCAGAATCAGCAAGGCAACAATAACAGCCAACGCAACAGCACATTTCACGGCGAAGCTCGGGAGCTCCGACGGGCATGACGGTGAAACGCTGAACACAAAGGTCTTGACCGGCTCGGCAAGCGGCTTGTCGCATACGTCGCCGTAGCTGACGGTATAGGTTATATAATTACGCACGTCTTTTTCGTCGAACTCAAACACTCTGACCGCTCGCTGACGGATACCGTATGTGTTGTAGCCGGCTCCCGGACAGTAGCCGAGATCAATTCCGTCGACATTTCCGATAAAGCTGTTGTAGTGGTCGTGTCCGCAGTAAACCGCAAAGACATCGCCCTGCTTTTTAAGCTGTTCAAACTCGCCGCATTCCGCAGGAAGAGCCGCAGGCGTTTCGCCGTAATGACCCCTGTGCTTGATACCGTCACGGAGCCTGTAAAACTCGCCCTTGCGCGTGCCGTAGGCAGGCTGTGCCCCTTTTGTTCCCTTGGGCACCTTTTCAAGCAACCGGTATATCTCGTCAACGGGGATATGCTGGAACACCATTGAATCCGCATTCACTTCGCGGCTTGTCCTGTCGAGCCATTCAAGCTGTTCCTTTCTCAAGCCCTCGTATATTCCTTTGTGCTTTGTATTGGAATCTATCACATACAGGTTCAGCGCGGTGCGGCTGCCGTCGGTCGAAAGTATCGGCACATTGAACGTTGCGGCGTCGGGTCTGCCGTCGTCAAGATCGTCAAAGCAGATACAGTTTTTCATTGCGGCATAGATTTTCACCTGTTCGTCATTCGGCACGCCCGTTTCGCGGTCGTGATTTCCGAAGGTAAGTACAAACGGAATGTCAAACTTTTCAAATACGCTGAAAAGCTTGTTTATCGCCGTTTTAACATTCTCGCGGCATTTTTCGCCCTTTCCCCAAAGGTCGGCAACATCAAGCTGGTCTCCCGTGAAAACTATCAGGTCGGGTTTGATTTCCCCGACTGCCGCTTCCATAAATCTGAGCGTATCAACGCAGGGAAACCTGTTGTCCTGAAGATCGGATATCTGCATAATTTTCAAATGTCCGTTCTTAAATTTTATTTCTCTTCTCAAATTCATTTTCATCTCCGTGCATTTCTTTGTTAAGGCAATACCGCACAATTGTGGTGTGCGGTGTTGCCTTAACCGTATTATATCAGCAAAAAAACATTCCGTCAATCGGTTAAAGCATTGAAAAACCACCGCCGATATGATAAAATATGCTCGGTGATTGCAATGGAAAATATCAAAGCGGTTTTCATAGACATAGATAACACTCTGCTTGACTTCAACAAGTGCGCTCTTTGGTCGATGCAAAAGGCGTTTGACGACAGAAGGCTTAAATTTGAGCCGTCGATGTATGACGTGTTCAGAGCCGTAAACGATAAGCTGTGGCTCGAAATTGAAAAAGGCACTCTCACAAAGGAGGAGCTTTACGCCTGCCGCTGGAATATGATATTTGCGATTCTCGGAATAAACGAAAACGGCGTTGAGTTTGAGGACATTTTCTATTCCCATCTGACCGAAAGCGCAGAGCCCGTTGACGGAGCGAACGACCTGCTCGAATATCTGAGCAAAAAGTATACCGTATGCGCGGCAAGCAACGCCTCCTACGAACAGCAGATCAGACGTCTTGACAACGCCGGGATGACAAAGTACCTTGACAAAATATTCATTTCCGAACAGCTCGGATACTCCAAGCCGCAAAGGGAATTTTTCGACAAATGCTTTGCGGAACTCGTCCCGATACTTCCCTGCGAAACCGTTATGATCGGCGATTCGCTCACAGCGGACATTGAGGGCGGCTCACGCTGCGGAATGAAAACCTGCTGGTACGACCACAACGCGTCGGGAATCTCCTCCCCCCTGCCCGACATAACCGTCGCTTCGCTTGGCGAAATTCGGAAATATCTGTAACTCTTTTTCTTGACCTGCGGCGCAATTATTGGTATTATATTATTGTGTAAAATCGGAAGGATGTTTTTATGATTAAGATTGCTCCGTCAATACTCTCGTGTGACTTCTCGAAAATGGGCGAGGAAACCGCCCGTATGGACGCCTGCGGTGCGGACTGGATCCACATCGACGTGATGGACGGTCATTTTGTGCCGAACCTCACCTTCGGCGCGCCCGTTGTCAAGTGCATCAGGAAATGCAGCGAAAAGGTTTTCGACTGTCACCTGATGATAAGCGAGCCGCTGAGATATGTTGACGATTTCTTAAAGGCAGGCGCGGATATAATCGACTTCCACGTTGAATCCGATTCTCCCGTTGACGAAACACTCGACCGCATAATTTCGGGCGGCTGCAAGGCAGGACTTGCCGTGAAGCCGAACACACCGATCGAAGCCGTTTTTCCGTATCTCGACAAGCTGAGCATGGTGCTTGTAATGACGGTTGAGCCCGGCTTCGGCGGTCAGAAATTTATGGAGGATATGATGGGCAAAATAATCGCCCTGCGCAAGGAATGTGCAGAGCGGGGAATCAATATTGACATTCAGGTTGACGGCGGAATCTCCGAGGCAACCGCTCCGACCGCAATCAAGGCAGGCGCAAACGTACTCGTTGCAGGCAGCGCGGTTTTCGGTTCGGACGACCCGGCAAAAACGATTAAAGCCCTGAGAGGCTGATTTCGTCCCAATGCTCGTGCGTCGCAGCAACGGTCAGACGGTCCTTGCCGACGAATTTTCCGTACTCGTTCAGGACTCGTTCAAAGTCTGTTGCCCTGTCCGTCGGCATTTCGATGCGAAACCTTTGACCGTCCGTAAAGAGACGTTTTTTCACATTCCTGCCGATATGCTTCATCACGTCGAGCATATCGTCCGCATTTTCAAACTCAAAAATCCGCGTCGGATCCGCCTTTGAAATCACGGTCTGCGAGCTCCTGTTAAGCCCAGCGGAAACGGTAAACATCAAAAGACAGCCGCCGCTCGGATTCGGAGCCGCCTCTATCATCAGGTTGCCCGACGGATCGACATCGCGTCCCGTGTCCTTGCGAACGGTATCGAGTATCGTCCATATAACACGGCGCGTTTCGATATTGGAATAGTCCATTTCATCGTATGTAATATCCAAATCTATCATATCGTCGCGGCTTAATCCGACTATAAATTTATTGCTGCTTATCGGTTGAATATCCATTCCCACATCTCCTCCGAAGGCTCAGGGCAACCCCTGTGTTTTAAGTATATGACTGTTAAAATCGGTATTCAACCATCAAAATATGGCAAAACCATTTTAAGAGCCGACATTACATTATATGCCGCTCTCGGGAGTAAAAGCATGGAAAAATACCAAAAATATAATAAACGCCGCAAGAGCGTTACGGACTTCCGTTCCTCTTACAGCGACAACAAAAAATATTTCATCAGCACGGACAGGAAGAGCTCGTGGATGCCCATCGTGAAGTACATCACCATTGCGATAGGCTTTATCATCTTTGCCATCGCGGGATTTCTTATTACCGATGCGCTCCTTGAAATTTCCGAAACACCTTACGTTGAGGAAACGACCGTTGTCCGTGAGGATAAAACGAGCATTGACAAGAAATATTTTGAAAATATCGTTACCAAAACGCCCGAAGAGATTGAATCGGGCAGCAAGGATTCGGCAGAAAAATAATGTACATTCCCTACAACTCAAGATTAGAATACCATAAAAGCATCTTCGGGGCAGTCAAAACACACCAAACGGTGGTTTTCCGAATTATTCTGCCCCGTGATTTTTGCTGTCACGCCGCGCGTCTTGTCATCCGAAAAGCCGACGGTGAAAGAACGGATTATATCAATATGCAATGGGACTGCATGGAGGGCTGCGGCGAAGAGTGGTGGAGAGCCGAGTTCACCGCCGAAGAAGCGGGAATTTACAAATACCGCTTTGAATATGACACCTCGTGGGGAACAAGCCGTATTTTTCATTTCGGCAACGGTGCCGCCGCCATTCAAAGCGACGGAGACTGCTGGCAGCTTACCGTATATGATAAGGATTTTTACACTCCCGACTGGCTCAAGGGCGGAGTGATTTATCAGATTTTTCCCGACCGTTTCGCCTTTTCGGGCAAAGCGAAGAGTAATGTCCCCTCCGACCGCGTTCCGAGAGACGACCGTGACGCGGATCCGTACTGGGTTCCGACGTCTGAGGGAAAGGTACTCAACAACGACTATTTCGGCGGCGACCTTGACGGAATCCGCCAAAAGCTCGGCTATCTCAAGGAGCTCGGAGTCACCTGTCTCTACCTAAACCCGATATTTGAGGCGCAGAGCAACCACCGCTACGACACTGCGGACTACGAAAAAATCGATCCGCTTCTCGGCAATGAAGACGATTTCGAGCAGCTTTGCCTCGACGCGAAAAAGCTCGGCATAAGAATCATTCTTGACGGCGTTTTCAGCCACACGGGCGACGACAGCAAATATTTCAATCGCTACGCGCGCTACCCCGATGTCGGAGCATACCAATCCGAAGAATCTCCGTATTACGGTTGGTATAAATTCAACAAATGGCCGGACGATTACGAGAGCTGGTGGGGCATAAAAATCCTGCCTGAGGTCAAGGAGGAAAACCCCGATTTTATCAAATACATCACGGGCACAAACGGCATCGCGCGCAGATGGCTGAAGCTCGGCGCATCGGGCTGGAGACTCGACGTTGCCGACGAGCTGCCCGATGAATTTCTTGACAGCTTCAGGAAAGCGGTCAAGGCTGAGAAGCCCGACGCCCTTGTCCTCGGCGAGGTTTGGGAGGATGCGTCGAACAAATCAAGCTACGGTAAGCTCCGCCGCTATCTGCTCGGCGAACAGCTTGACAGCGTAATGAACTACCCGTTTGCGGGTGCGGTTATCGACTTCATCAGGGACGCAAACGCAGAGCTTTTTTCATCGAGAGTGATGAGCATAGTTGAAAACTATCCGAAAGAGGTTCTCGACGTACTGATGAATCACCTCTCAACCCATGACACAATGAGGGCGATAACAGCTCTTGCCGGCGAAAGCTGTGCCTACCGCGACAGGAAATGGCAAAGCACCCACTCCCTGAATGAAGAGAGCTACACCTACGGAGTGAAACTTCTCAAGGCGGCATCGGCAATGCAGTTCGCTCTGCCCGGAGTCCCGACGGTTTACTACGGCGATGAGGCGGGTATGCAGGGCTACAAGGATCCGTTCAACCGCCGCTGTTACCCTTGGGGCAAGGAAAACGGGGAGCTTATAAGCTGGTACAAAAAGCTCGGCAAAATCAGAGCCGACAATCCCGTTTTCAAGGACGGGAGCTTTGAAATCGTTTCCTGCGTTGCAGGCTGCGCCGCTTTCGCGCGCAGAAAAGACGGTGACGCCGTGCTTGTAATTTCCAACAGTAACCCCCACCCTATCACCTACCACGTCAAAGCCGAATGGTGCGACGCTCTCGACCTGCTCGGCAACGCAAATGTCTGCGGCACGATGGTGGACATTGAAGAAAAATCCACAGTAATTTTGAAAAGAAAGTGATACAAATGGCATTAAGAAGTCATAAATTCAAGACAAGTAAAGAGGATAAAAAGGGCGACCTTGTTCGTTTTTTCATTGCGTTTCTCGCCTTTGCGCTTGTTTTCGGCTCAATCTCGGCGGTCGTGATTCTGCGACATAACGAAATTTCGCTCAAAAGTATTTTCAAAAAAGAAGCAACGTCCGAAAAAACAGAGGATACGACAACTCAGGAACAGCCGCTGTCGTCCGTGAAGCTCAGCGGAAAAACAAACTTTCTTGTTTTCTGCTCTGCCGACGACTGTTCGGAAATGTATTTTCTTCACATCATACAGGCGGATATGGACAACTGCGTGCTGAAGGATTATCCGATAAACCCCGACGGGAAGGCGAACAGCGGCAAGACCTTTGTTCAGGTGCTCAAGGACGGAGGCGCACAAAGTCTTGTTGCGGCGGTCGAAGAGCGTGAGGGAGTGAATATCAGCAAATATGCGGGCTCCACGGCGGAGACATTCGCCCTTGCAATAAACTATATGGACGGACTCCCGTACACCATGTCGGATCGTCTTGAATACAGAAGCGACGACTACACCCTCATTCTCACCAAGGGAAGTCAGACAATCAAGGGCGAAACGCTGATTAAATATTTCAGGTATTGCAAGACCCTCGGCTCCGAAGGAATGAGAACGCAGGGACAGCTCATCTGCGCCATGCTCGACAGCTTCATCAACACGGAAAACGTTGAAAACGGTTCAACCGTTTATCAGCGTCTGCTTTCAAAAACGGAATCGAACTGCAACATTTCTTTTGTTGAGGCGGCACAGGCAATGCCCACGATCAGGGCGTTCTGCGAGTCCGCAGACAGAAAGAAAGCAACAATCATCATAAACGATTCAAGCATATCATAAGGAGGCAAAATAATGTCGGAAAAACCGTTCAGAGGCTCGCAGCCCCGGCCGGACCATATTTTCATCAGCATAGCCGATGACGCTAAGACGACGATGAACGTCACCTGGCGCACAAGCACCGACGTCGCAAACGGCTATGTCCTTTACCGCGAGGACGGCTCGGACAAGGTTATGCGTACCGAAGCCGCCACCGAGGTATTCAAAAGTGACATTGATATCAGCAATATGTTTTGGGTAAAGCTGACGGGACTAAAGCCCGACACAAGGTATTTCTACACCTGCGGCGACGATGGACACCGCAGCGAGGAGTTCAGCTTCACAACAGAGCCGGAAAACCTAACCAAATTTAAGTTTATATGCGTTTCCGATCAGCAAAAGGGCGATCTCAAGCGTCCCGACTATTCTCATTTCACCGAGGTTCTCAAAACCGTTCTTGCCGAAAATCCCGACGCAAGATTCATTCTTACCGGCGGCGACAACACGGAGTGCGGACAGCATGAGGTGCAATGGAACGGCACCTTTGCGGGAATGAAGGGTATCGTTGAGAGTATTCCGATTCAGATGGCTCTCGGCAACCATGACAACCGCGGATTCAAGGATACCGAAAACTTCACAGGCAGATACTATGCCGAGCCTGCCGAGTTCTTTGACAACCAGTTCAAGGGCTCTTACGCCTATGACGGTCCCGAGGGCTGGAAAACCGAAAACTACACGTTCAATTACGGTAATGTTCATTTCCAGGTCATCGGCATCAACGGTCCCGAAGATGTGCGCGACTGGATGCTTGACGACTTTAAAAAGAATAAAAGGCAATGGAACATCGGTACATACCACTTTCCTATCTGCTATTCCGGCTCGGACTGCGCCAACTACGACGCATACCCCGTAATGACGGAAGCCTTTGAAAAACTCGACATTGTTTTTTCGGGTCACGAGCACAACTTTGCAAGAAGCTTTCCGCGGCGCAACGAGGAGCTTTTTGAACACCCGTCGCAGGGAACGGTTCACTATATGCTCGGCAACTCGAACCAAAATCCTCCGGGAACGAGAGCCATATCAAAGGTTTGGCACTCGGCGTTCTACTGCGAGGAGGAGCCTGTCTCCGTTGTTGCGATAGTTGAGGTTGACGGTGACAAAATCACACTCACCTCAAAGGTGGTTGAGGACGGAAGAATCGTTGACAAGTGCACGATTGACAAGGGTAGAGATGAGATTACGCCCTACGCCGTCGCACCTAAGTTCAATCAGACAAGAATGACCTTCAAGGGTGCGCTTATGGGGCTTTGCCAGTATCCCGTTCCGTGCGAAAACGTTGACGGAATTTGGTACGCCTGCTTCGGCACTCTGATCGGCTACATCGGCGGATATGTTCTCAAGGAGAAAGGCAAAATCACGCTTGAGGTTTACGGAAAAAGGGTCGAGTTCTTTGAAAACAGCGACAGAGCAATCGTCAACGGTACGCAAACAGCCTTATGCGCCAAGGTGCTCAGGCTTCACGACCAGCTCTATATGCCTGCTCCCGCCTGTGAGCTTTTCGATATGAGATGGGCTTATGCCGAAAGAAACAATTTCATTTCATTTGAGCACGAGAGTGAGGACAAACCGATCACCGTACAGCCGTAATTGACAAAACGGTAATAATATTATATAATCAAAGTCGGAGTTGATAAGTCTGAAAACAAAACTTAAATACAAAAGAGGAAAAAGAGTATAACAAAACAGA
>CAVELL010000060.1:0-2419 GCA_963616775.1 Eggerthellaceae bacterium
CGGTCATCAATGCGGATTATGAGCTTATCGTCGCCATCGCCAGCTCCGGCTGCACGGATATGGTCATGAACGCCGCCCGCGCCGCCGGTGCTCGCGGCGGTACGGTGCTGCACGGTAAGGGCACGGGCGCGGACAGCGCACCGAGCTTCTATAACATCTCCATCGCAGAGGAAAAGGAGCTTGTTCTCATCGTGTCGGCCAAGGCGGAAAAGGCCGCCATCATGCAGGCCATTCTCCGTGCGGCGGGCCCCGGCACAGAGGCGGGCGCGATCGTGTTCTCGCTCCCCGTCACCGAGGTCGCCGGCTTCGGCATACTCGATTGAGCCACGGATAACAAGGGCGCGTTCCCACTGCGGAACGCGCCCTTTGCTTGTGTGACGATGCCCGAACGGAGTATGAACCGCAGCCCGTCAAGAGGATAGTGAAAATATAAGGTTTTCCCGGCCGGCAGCGCAGCTATGCCGCCATATGGGTTTCTTCTTTTGGATGTCGCTTTTTGCTACAGCCCCATGTGAAGACCGGACAAACGAGATGTTTTAGCCGTCGGCGGGAGTCCGCCGTAAATCTCGGCGAAGCCGAGTTCCCGCAGGAAAAACCAAATCGAAGCCCAGCGCAGCGGGTTCGATTTGGAAAGGAGGAGCGACGGCGTGAATGAGCGACGGCGTAAAAAAACGCCGTCGCGAACGATACGTAGTCCGCGACGACGTGTGAAGGCAGGACAAACGAGATGTTTCGGCGATTTTTGTGTCCGAAGTTGAACGGCAGATTACAATAACAAGTGCAACAGAAAAAAGTAGACCTCATATTAACCAAGGTGTAAGATGTAATCACCACAAAAACATTCACAAGGAGGTTAATATGAGGGTCTACACACATCTTACACTATCTGAGCGAGAATATCTAGCGTTAAAATTAAAAGAGGGAAGAAGCTTGCGCCAGATCGCCGACTTCCTAGGCCGCAGCCCCTCTACGATCAGCCGAGAGCTGCGGCGCAACTGGAGCAAAAAGGCTAAGCGCTATCATCCGTGGAACGCCAATAACTGCTATAAATACAGGCGGAAGAAATGCCACCGCAAGAACAACCTGACCAAGAATTCCGCTGCCTTTGCTTACGTCTTCGACAAGCTCCTTCAGTACTGGTCGCCGGAAATTATTGCTGGCAGATGGAATAGAGACCATGAAGATAAAATTTCTTTGCGCTCCATCTACCGTGCGGTGAGAGCCGGACTCTTCCCCGGCATAAGGCCAAATACGCATTTCCGCCGAAAGGCAAAGCCTTACGCCGACAAGAAGAAGTCGTACACCCGTTACTTTGACAGCTCTATCCATGACCGCGAGGAAATCGCCAACCAGAGAGGCCGCTTGGGTGATTATGAGGGCGACACGGTCTATGGCTCCGTTGGCAAAGGTTATTTGATCACCGCGGTAGACCGACAATCTCGCCTGACCGTGGCTGCCATCGCCAGCGAAAAAACAAAGGAAGCTACCAACGCCGCTTTCGTTGCTGCCTTTCATAAGGCAAAGCTGGTTCCGCCGATCACCCTGACGCTGGATAACGGCACAGAATTCCTTGCTTTCAAGGATCTTGAGAGCGCTTTGGATATGAAAGTCTATTTTGCTGATGCTCACGCTCCTTGGCAACGCGGTAGTAATGAAAATGTTAATGGACTGCTCCGCTTTTTCTTCCCGCGAGGGACTGATTTCACCAAGGTTTCCGATGAGCAGGTGGATGCCGTTTTGGAGCTGATTAACAACAGGCCTCGAAAATGCCTCGGCTTCCTCTCTCCAAACGAATTCATCACCCATGTGTTGCACTTGGCTTGACAATCGGGGGTATGTTTCCTGCGTGGGGACAGTATCGTCGTATTCCTCCGATGTGTAGTATGTCTCCGTGCTGGGCTCATACTCGTCCGCTGACGGTGCTTCCCCACAGGCGGTCAGCAATACGATGGCTAATGCACAGAACAGCGCAAGCATTCGGATAGATCGCTTCATTTTGAATCCTCCATTTTTCTCTTGTTCAAGGGCTGGCGGCACACACTATGGTATAGTTTATGTTCAGCCACCAACCATTGCCACTTTTACTATACCCGATATATCGGGAATAGTCAAGGGCGGAGGGACACAATATAATAAAAGCCACGAAAGAGGTGGTTTTTATTATCTCTTACGAACCGCTCTGGAACACCATGCGCCGCAAGGGAATCACGACCTATGCGCTCATCAAGGACTACTCTTTCAGCCGTGGGACGCTGGACTCTTTGAAGCATGGTCGCAACATCTCGACCGCGACACTGAACGACTTGTGCAATATCCTCTCGTGTCGGGTAGAGGACATATTGGTGCATATCCCCGATAAAACATAAAAAGACGCTTTCAAAGCATGGTTACACCATGCCTAAAGCGTCTTTCTTTATTG
>CAVELL010000061.1:0-45042 GCA_963616775.1 Eggerthellaceae bacterium
TTGTAAGGGTAGCGAAGCGGCGCGACGGTAGTGAATGACAGTCCGGTGGACTGTCAGAGCCGGAGCGTGACCGAGCCGCAGCGAGACGGGGGACCGCTTGCGGTGGTAGGGATAAAAAAGAAAAGAATATTGAATTGTTCTTAAATGTTGTTCTTTATCCCCACCGTCGCTCACGCGACACCTCCCCTTGAATCATTCAAGGGGAGGCTGATGTTAGATGTTAGATTTTAGATTGTAGACTTTGCGAAAAGTTAAATGCGGCGTTAGAATTTACAGAGATAAAAAAGAAAAATCTCTCGGTGCGATGTGGTCATCGCCCCCTACGATGATAGATTTTAGACAGAAGACTTTGGCTTTTAGATTTCGCTGACGGCAAAAAGCAGTTTTTAGTTTAAACATTATCTAACATCCAGCATCTAACATCTATCATAATGCGGATACTTTATTCGTTGCTTTTTATCATCGTTTAACGCTCGTTATTGGGTCAATGAATAAAAAAGTACCGCTGTTTTTAGAGAAAATACACAAAAAAATAAAAAATCCTATTGACAAACGGCGAGCGTGGGACTATAATATAGAAAAATTTGAGGTTGGAGGCAGTGCGATGTTTAATAATAAAAAGTACAATCGATTTTATTACTACCATCATTGCGGCCTATCTGCCTTTGCAAAAGTCGGCTGATCTGATGGCTTTTTCGCCGTTGCCGAAAAATAAAGTGTAGAGATTCCGCATAGAAGATTCGTTGAGAATACGCTATGCGGATTTTTTGTTGTCATTATTTATTAAATGAGGGATATCCGATGAACAGTCTTGAAAATGCAAGAAAAACAATCGAAACCATTGACGCAGAGATGGCGGTGCTCTTTGAAAAGAGAATGAGAGCCGCCGAAGCCGTTGCCGAATATAAGCGCGAGAACGCTATGCCGATCGAGGACAAAAACCGCGAGGCTCAGCTCACGGCAAAAAATGCAGACTGTGTTTCATTTGAATTTCGTCCCTATTACGAAGAGTTTATACAGAACGTTATGGATGTTTCCAAGCAGTATCAGAAGCGGATACTTGAGGGAATGAAGATCGCATACAGCGGTGTCGAGGGAGCTTTCGCTCACATTGCCGCCTGCCGAATCTTCAAATGCGGCGAAACAATGTCCTGCCCGGATTTCGATAGTGCTTACAAAGCCGTTGAGGACGGAATCTGCGACTGCGCGGTTCTGCCGATTGAAAACAGCTATGCCGGCGACGTTGACCGTGTGATTGACCTTGCATTCCGAGGCAAACTTTCCGTTTCGGGAATTTTCGATATGCCGCTCGGTCAAAGCCTTTTGGTAAAGCCGGGAACAGACATCGAGGACATAAAGGAGGTTCGCAGCCATCCGCAGGCATTGTCGCAATGTATGCCGTATCTTACACGTCACGGCTGGAAGCTGACTCAGGCTGTGAATACCGCCGTGGCAGCAAAGTCGGTTGCAGAGTGCGACAGAAATGACGTTGCCGTTGTTGCCTCCAAGGACGCGGCGGTACTTTACGGATTGAAAATTTTACAGGAAGATATAAACGAAAACAAGAACAACACGACCAGATTTGCCGTTTTCACAAGAGCCGAGTGTGTTGTATCTCCGAACGACGGACATTTTCTGCTGATGTTCACGACAAAGAACGAGCCGGGCTCTCTCGGCGGAGCGATTTCCGTCATCGGAGAAAACAAATTCAACCTCAGAAGTCTGAAGAGCCGCCCGACGGGAAACGAAAACTGGGAATATTACTTCTATGCGGAGGGCGAGGGAAACATAGACTCGCCGAGCGGACGGAAAATGATAAAAGAGCTGAAAGAGCTTTGCGAGAATGTAAAAATACTCGGAAGCTTTGTTGACGAAAGAATACTTAACGGAGGAGTGTGAGGACAATGAGCGAATTATATATGGAGTTGGGTGCCGACGGATACAAAATTACCGTTGAGCGCGGCGCACTTGAAAAAGCGGGAAAGCTTATGGAGCTCGAAAGAAAGGTGCTGATAGTCACCGATGACGGAGTGCCTGAGGAGTATTCAAAAAAGGTTGCTTCGTTCTGCGGCGAACCTCACATAATTTCCCTGCCTCAGGGTGAGCACAACAAATGTATGAGAACGTATATGGAGCTGCTCGAAACGATGGTTGAAAACGGATTTGACCGCAATGACTGTGTGGTTGCGGTCGGCGGCGGAGTTATGGGAGACCTTGCGGGATTCGTTGCTTCGACATATATGAGGGGCGTTGATTTTTATAATGTTCCGACAACACTTCTTTCCCAGATAGATTCGTCAATCGGCGGCAAGGTTGCCGTTGATTTCAAGGGATATAAAAACATTGTCGGTGCATTTTACCAGCCGAAGGCCGTGCTGATAGACCCCGACGTGCTGAAAACGCTTTCGCAAAGGCAGCTTGCCTGCGGAATGGCGGAGGCTGTCAAAATGTTTGCAACGTTCAACAAAGAAATGTTTGAAGAGGTTGAAGAAAACGGCTCCGAAAATATCGACAAAATAATTATTGAAGCCTTGAAAATAAAGAAATCGGTCGTCGAGCAGGACGAAAAAGAAAAAGGACTGCGCAAGGTGCTCAATTTCGGTCACACGGTCGGTCATGCGATCGAGAGCATAGAGGAAAACAACGACTATCCGCTCTTCCACGGCGAATGTGTCGGCATCGGAATGCTGTGTATGAGCAGCCCCGAAACGGCAAGACGATTGAGACACATTCTTCACCGAATGGATATACCGACGGCGTGGAGAGGCGACGAAAACGAGCTTAAAGAAGCCATGCTCCACGACAAAAAGGCTAAAAACGGAGCGATAACGGTTATAACGGTCGATGAGATAGGCTCATACAAGACCGAAAAAATGATCGTTGACGAAATAACGCAGAGGTGCAGGGAGGTGCTGACGCTGTCATGAAAAATACTTTCGGAAATGCGCTGAGCGTGACGCTCTTCGGCGAAAGCCACGGTGCCGCGATCGGAGCGGTAATTGACGGAATTGCACCCGGAATTGAAATTGACACGGATTATATTGAAAAAAAGCTTGCACTTCGCAGACCGAACGGAAAAATCTCAACGGCGAGAAGCGAAGGTGACAGCGTAATTTTTGAAAGCGGCGTTTATAACGGACACACTACAGGAACACCGATTTGCCTGTTGATAAAAAACGCTGACGTCCACAGCTCCGATTACAGCGAGCTGGCAGGCAAAGCAAGACCCGGACACGCCGACTATCCGGCTTTTTGCAAGTATCACGGCTTCGAGGACGCACGCGGCGGCGGTCACTTCAGCGGCAGAATAACCGCAGCTCTTGTGGCGGCAGGTGCAATCGTGCAGAGCGCGCTGAAAAAGCAGGGCATTGTAATCGGCACCCACATCAGCCGGTTGGCAAATATTGATGACAAAAAAATGAGTGAAGAAGATGCCGAAAGGCTTGAAAATGCGGAGTTTCCGCTGGTCGATGAAAGTCTTGAAAAGCCGATGAAGGCGGCAATACTCAGGGCGAGAGAGGACGGCGACAGCGTCGGAGGAATACTTGAGACAACGGTTGTCGGTATGCCGTCGGGCGTCGGTGAGCCGTGGTTCGACACGGTTGAAAGTATGCTTTCACACGCGTTGTTTTCGGTTCCTGCGGTCAAGGGTGTAGAGTTCGGTGACGGATTTGCCCTTGCCGATATGAGGGGCAGCGAGGCGAACGACGCTTACAGAATAGGCAGCGGCGGAAAAACGGTCACAACCACAAACCGTAACGGCGGTATCGGCGGAGGAATTACAAACGGTCAGCCGATTGTGTTCAGATGTGCCGTGAAGCCGACCCCCTCCGTTTCAAAGGAGCAAAATACGGTTGATTTCCTGAACAACCAAAACACGCAAATTGCAATCAAGGGCAGACACGACCCGTGCATTGTTCACCGTGCAAGAGCGGTTGTTGACGCTGTTACGGCGCTGACGCTTGCCGATATGCTGACGGTGAGATACGGTACAGATTGGCTGGCGAGGTGATTCTATGCAGTACGGCTGCATCGGCAAAAAGCTCGGACACAGCTTTTCCGCTGTGATTCACGCGAAGCTCGGCGACTACGATTACAGACTTGTCGAGCTGGAGGAAAACGAGCTTGACGCATTTATGAAAGAAAAAAATTTCAAGGGAATAAACGTCACGATTCCTTACAAGCAGGCGGTTATTCCGCACCTTGACAGAATTGACAATTCGGCAAGGCGCATCGGCGCGGTCAACACGGTAGTCAACGAAAACGGTTTCCTGACCGGCTATAACACCGATTTCTACGGTATGACCGAGCTGCTGAAGCGCGGCGGAATCGAGCTGAAAGGAAAAAATGTTTTTATCCTCGGAACGGGCGGTACGTCGAAAACCGCAAGAGCCGTTGCCGCTTCGCAGGGAGCCGAAAAGGTGTACGTCGTTTCCCGAACGCCGAAAGAGGGTGAAATATCGTATGACGAAATGTACGGTATGAATGACCTCGTCGAAGCGATAATAAACACAACACCCGTCGGAATGTTCCCGAAAAACGGACATTCGCCGATCGAACCCGAAAGATTCCCGAACCTCAGCGGTGCGGCGGACGCAGTCTATAATCCGCTGACGACCGAGCTTGTACGGCGGACGAGAAAATGCGGAGTGAAAGCCGTCAACGGACTGTATATGCTTGTCGCGCAGGCGGCAAAGGCGGCGGAATACTTCTTCGGCGACGACACAATGACGCAAAAGACGGACAGGGTTTATTCAGAGATATATAAAAGCAAGCTGAACCTTGTGCTGATAGGAATGCCGGGAAGCGGCAAATCCTCAATCGGCAGACTGATTGCCGAGAAAACCGGCAGAGAATTTTATGATACGGACGACGTTTTTGTGAAAGAAAATGGCGCAATATCCGATTTTTTTGACGAGCACGGCGAAGCGGTCTTTCGTGATGCCGAAAGCGGGATTGTTAAGAGGCTCGGCGAGAAGAACGGAATTGTGATTGCCACGGGCGGCGGAGCGGTGCTTCGAGAGGAAAATGTCAATGCGCTCGGACAGAACGGCTTGATTGTATTCCTTGACCGTGACACTGAAAGGATTGTGCCGACCGCCGACAGACCGCTCGGAAACAGCAGGGACGCGATAGAAAAGCGATACCGCGAAAGATATCCGATATACTGCGCTGCGGCGGACGTAAGGGTTGAATCAAACAGCGACGTTGAGACCGTCGCCGACGGAGTTATGAACGAGCTTGAAGCCTTCGGCGGAAAGGAAAAAGTATGAAGATATTAGTGATCAACGGACCGAATATAAATTTTCTCGGAATAAGGGAGCCTGCGATTTACGGCAGGGAAACCTATAAGGAGCTTCTTGAAAAGACAGAAAAATACGCGAAAGAAAAGGGCGTCGAGGTCGAATTTTTCCAGTCGAATCATGAGGGCGCGATCGTTGACAGGATTCAGGAGGCTTACGGAAAGACGGACGGAATCGTTATGAATCCTGCGGCATACACCCACACGAGCATTGCAATACCCGACGCGCTCAAGGCTGTCGGAATACCGACCGTGGAGGTCCACATCACGGATGTCGATTCGCGCGAAGATTTCCGCAGGATAAGCTATGTAAGACCGTGCTGTGTCGCCTGCGTAAAGGGTCACGGAACGGACGGCTACTGCGAAGCGATAGATATTCTTCTTAGTGAAAAGCGGTGAACTTATGGATATGATTGTAGAAAAGGGCAGAGCCGCAGGCAGCGTGACTTTGCCGTCCTCCAAGAGTATAGCGCACCGTCTGCTGATAAACGCCGCGCTGACAGACGGGACGACCGTTGTGAAAAATGTTTCTCTCAACGAGGATATCAAAGCGACGGCGGACTGCCTGACGGCGATGGGCGCAAGGATAGAAATTGACGGCGGCTCAGTTACCGTCAGCGGAGCGAAGAAAGCGACTGACGACGGTGTTCGCCGACTTCGGTGCAGGGAGAGCGGAAGCACCCTGCGGTTTATGCTGCCGCTTTGCCTGGACGGTGTTAAAACCGAGCTTTACGGCTCCGAAAGGCTGATTGAAAGACCCCATACGGTTTACCGCAATATCTGTGAAAAAAACGGATTTCTCTGGCAATGCGACGGTGAAAAAATAACCGTGCAGGGAAAGCTGGCATCGGGCGTTTACGAGGTTCCGGGCAACATCAGCAGTCAGTTTGTAACCGGACTGATGCTCGCACTCCCGACGCTTGAGGGCGACAGCCTGATACGGCTGACGACGCAGGCGGAAAGCCTTTCATATATTGAAATGACGGTTGATTCGCTTAAAAAATTCGGAATTGAAGTCAACAGGATCTCACCGAGCGAGTTGGCGATACCCGGCGGACAGAAGCGTTTGTCCCCCGAAGAGGTCAGTGTGGAAGCGGATGAATCGGGAGCGGCGTTCTTCGGAGCACTCAACTGCCTCGGCGGTGACGTAAAGCTGCTCAATCTCAATGAAAACAGCGTTCAGGGCGACCGTGTATGGCGGGAGCTTTTTGATGAGATTTCTTCGCACAGGGCGGAAATTTCGATAAAGGACTGTCCCGATCTCGGACCGATATTGATGGTACTTGCCGCCTGCAAAAACGGTGCGGTGCTGACGGACACGGCACGGTTGAGAATAAAGGAAAGCGACCGAGGACAGTCGATGGCACAGGAGCTTGCGAAGCTCGGTGTGAGTGCGGAGGTCGGAGAAAACACGATTTCGGTTTCGTCACAGGGACTGCGCGCGCCGACCGAGAAGCTCTGCGGACACAACGACCACCGAATAGTTATGTCGCTGGCGATTCTGCTGACGCAGGTGGGCGGAGTTATTGACGACGCGCAGGCGGTTTCAAAAAGTATGCCGCAGTTTTGGGAACTGCTCCGATCCCTCGGAATTAAGGAAAAGCAGGTTGATTTATGAAGAAAATAGATTCAAACACAAGAGTGCTGATTATCGGTCTCGGACTTATCGGCGGAAGCTATGCAAAGGCTCTTACGAAAAAGGGCTACAGGGTCAGAGCGATTACGCTTGACAGCAAGGATATTGAATACGCTGTCGGCGAGGGCTTTCTGGAGGACGGAACGACAGTCGTCAGCGAGGAATATCTCGGCTGGGCGGATCTGATAGTGTTCTCCCTTTATCCTCACACATTTATCGAGTGGCTTCAAAAATACGGTCGGCTCATAAAGACGGGCACGCTTTGCACCGATGTTACGGGTGTTAAGTCGTGTGTTCTTGACAAGGTACAGGCACTTATGCCCGACGGCGTTGAGTTCATTGCGGCTCACCCGATGGCAGGTCGTGAAAGAAGCGGCGTTCGCCACAGCGACGATTCCGTTTTTGCCGGAGCCAATTACATTGTTGTGCCGAGCGAAAAAAACACGTCCGAAGCCATAGAAAACTGCAAGGTTTTCGGCAAGGAGCTCGGATTCTATCACATCAGTGTGCTGGATGCCGAGGCACACGACAGGATGATTGCATTTCTTTCCCAGCTCACGCACTGCATTGCGGTTGCGCTGATGTGCACGAACGACACTCCCGGCTTCGAGGCATACACGGGCGACTCGTTCCGCGACCTTACGCGAATTGCGAAGATCAACGCGAATATGTGGAGCGAGCTTTTTATAAGAAACAAGGATTATCTTCTTGAAGAAATGGATAATTTTATTGATAAATTTATAAACTTGAGAGATATGCTTGAAAGGGAAGACAGAGACGGTATGTGCGAAATGATGCGGATATCGACAGAACGCAGAGAAAAATTTGATAAACCGACAGTAAAGGAAGGATAAGCTATGAATATGAAATTCTATCACAAATTGCCGATTCCCCAGGACGTTAAGGCGCATTATCCCGTAACGGACAGTATGGCGGCAGTCAAGGCAAAGAGAGACCGAGAGATAAAGGACGTTTTTGAAGGCAAAAGCGACAAGCTTATTCTCATAATCGGTCCGTGCTCGGCGGACAGAAACGACTCGGTGCTTGATTACATCGGCAGGCTGAAAAAGGTCAGCGAGCAGGTTGAGGACAAGCTGATAATTGTGCCGAGAATCTACACCAACAAGCCGCGTACCACGGGAGACGGCTACAAGGGTATGCTCCATCAGCCCGACCCTAATTCACGCCCCGATATGCTCAAGGGCATTGTTGCGATTCGTGAGCTTCACATGAGCTCCCTGCGTGACTACGGTTTTTCTTCGGCGGACGAGATGCTTTATCCCGACAATTACCGTTATCTTTCCGACCTGCTTTCATACGTTGCTGTCGGCGCGAGATCGGTTGAAAATCAGCAGCACCGACTGACTTCGAGCGGACTTGATGTGCCGGTAGGACTCAAGAATCCCACGGGCGGCGACCTTACAATAATGATGAACGCAATTACCGCCGCTCACCACAGCCACACGTTTATTTATCGCGGCTGGGAGGTTGAAAGTCAGGGAAATCCGCTCTCCCATGCTATCCTCAGAGGCTTTCTGACAACCGACGGTGCGAACGTATCCAACTATCACTATGAGGATCTCCTTCGGGTCAACGAGCTTTACAACGAGTCGGGACTTGAAAATCCCGCCGTTATAGTTGATACCAATCATGCCAATTCGGGCAAAAAGTTCAGGGAACAGCCGCGTATTGCGATGGACGTTATCCACAGCATGAGGGAGAATCCGGATATCAGAAAGCTTTGCAAGGGATTGATGATTGAAAGCTATATCGTTGACGGCGCGCAAAAGACCGACGGCGGTGTTTACGGTCAGTCGATTACCGATCCGTGCCTCGGTTGGGAAAAAACGGAAAAGCTTATCTTCGATATTGCCGACAAGCTTTAAGGCAATGCCGCACACCTCAATTGTGCGATATTGCCATAAAATCAAGGACTGCCATTTTCGGTTTGAATTTGGCAGTCTTTTTTTTACAAACAAGTAAAATTGCTTCCGCACCGAAAGTTGACAACAATTTACAATATGTTATAATTGTTTTATCAGATGTAAGGGGGTGGCTCAATGTTTAATCCGGATTTGGTTCGTATGCTTTATGACAAGGCGACGGCATCGGGAACACCGCTCGGCGGTACCTTTGAGCTCACGCCGCGGTGCAATATGAATTGCAAAATGTGCTATATCAGAATGACTCCCGACGAGATGAAAAAAAAGGGCAGGGAACGCACCGTCGATGAATGGCTCGATATGGCGAGCCAGGCGAAAAAGGAGGGCATGGTCTTCCTCCTGCTGACGGGCGGCGAACCGCTGCTGTACCCCGATTTCAAAAAACTTTACGAAGAGCTTAAAAAAATGGGAATCATAGTCTCAATCAACACAAACGCCGTTTTGATTGACGATAAAGCAACCGAATATTTCATAAAGAACAGACCGAATCGGCTGAATATCACGCTCTACGGCGGCTCGGACGAAACATACGGGCGGCTCTGCGCGACGCCCGATGGCTTCACGAAGGCAACAGCCGCGATAAAAAAGCTCAGGGCGGCAGGTCTGAATATTAAGATCAACAGCAGCATAACTCCCGAAAATTCGGACGATATTAAAAGTGTATTTGATTTTGCCCGTGAAATAGGGTCGCCGTGCTCGGTCGGATGCTATATGTTTCCTCCCGTTCGCAGGGACAACGGTTCAACGGACAGGTTTGACGCGGTGACGGCAGGGCTATATCAGGCAAAGGTTGATATGCTGAGGTATTCCGACGCGGAAATCAAGGCGAAGCTCGATTTGATAAGCTCTGCGGACAGCGGCATTGTTCCGTCGGAACAGCCGATTAAATTCAACTGCCGTGCCGGAAGAAGCAGCTTTTGGATAACGTGGGACGGCAGAATGAACTCCTGCGGTATGATGAGCGACGCCTATCTTGACCCGTTCGGGGACGGCTTCAAGGCTTGCTGGGACGAAATAAGAAAAAAGACGGAAGAGACCGAGGTTATGCTCGGCTGTAAGGGCTGCGCGGACAGGGCGGTTTGCCATATCTGCCCCGCGATAGCCAAGGCGGAAACCGGTGATTTGAACGGACGTCCCGACTACCTTTGCCGAATGACGCAGGCATGGAAAAAAGAAATGAGGAGGAAAAATATATGAGAAAGGCTGTAAGCTTTTTGCTGATTGTTTCGTTTCTTTTCCTTATAAGTGCCTGCGGCGAAAAGCCGACGGAGGAAGAAAAATATTTTTGCGTTGTCGATAACAATATCAAGGTGCTTTCGCTTGAGGGCGGCGACGGACTTTTCGTTGAAAACGGAAATTTTGACGAGGTCAAGGGTGTTGCCACGATAAAGGTGCGGAACGACTCGGAGCGAATGGTTGAATATTCAAAAATCTCGTTCAGGGTCAACGACATAGAAAGGGCGGAATTTGAAATAAAGGCTCTTCCGTCGGGCGAAACGACCACCGTTATGGAAATCACGGCTAAGCCCTACACCTCAACGGACAAATATGAGCTGATTAACAATGCCGAATCCACCTTTGCCGCATATTGCGACCCGACAATGAATACCGATAAAATAAAAATCGAGACCGACGGCGGCAAAATTACCGTTACCAATCTCACGGCTGAGGACATATCCAAGGTTATTATCTATTACAAATACTATGTCGACGGGGCATATTACGGCGGAATTGCGTTCCGCGGAACATTTGAAAACGTGAAGGCGGGCAAGTCCGTTAGCCAGACGAGCGACCGCTTTGCGCAGAACGGAAAAATTGTGAACACATCGGTTGTTATTGAATGAGCGATTACGAAAAGGGGGTAAACAAGAATGTCACGGATAATTGTCGCCGGAGCAGGTCACGGAGGACTTACAGCCGCGTGGAAGCTTGCTCAGCTCGGACATAAGGTAAAGGTGATTGAAAAGCACGGCAGAGAGAATCTCGGATACGATCAAAAGGATCCTGTTGACGCGTCTTATTTTGATTTCGCGGGCATTGAATATCCCGAAAGATGGAAAGCTCCCAACAATGTTATCACTCTTGTGCCGATCGACAAAAATATTGAGCCGATAACTCTCCCGGAGGAGAACGGCGCGTCAACGCTCATTGTGGAGCGACGCGAGCTTTTGGCGTTCCTTATCGACCTTTGCGAGCAGGCAGGGGTTGAGCTTGAATTTGACTGCGAGGTTCTTGAGCCGCTCGTGCTCGGCAGCCGCGTTGTCGGAATCAGGACACAAAAATCAACCGAGTATGCCGACCTGATTATTGACGCCTGCGGAATTGACTCTCCGCTTCGTATGAGACTTCCCGATTTTATGCACATTCAGAAGGAGCTCTGCAACTACGACCGTTTGCACGTTTACCGCGCATATTTTGACAGGGTGGAGGGCAAGCCGGATCCCGCACACCGATATTACGTCTATGTCAACCGTGACGGCACGGTCGGCTTCACATGGCTGATTACCGAGCCGGAGTGCGTTGATATTCTGATTGCCAGATTCGGCGAGGTTGCGCAGGAGGATATCCGCGAAAATATCAAAGCTCTCCGCGCGGAGAACGAGCATATCGGCGAAAAGCTTATCAGGGGCGGAAATGTTGTCGATATACCGATCCGCCAGCCGCTTTCGGTCTTTGTTGCCGACGGCTATGCGGCGGTGGGCGACAGTGCCTGTATGACCGTACCGATAAAAGGTTCGGGAATCGGTTATTCCGTAAAGGCAGGTGTGCTGCTTGCCAAGGCGGTTGAGGAGGACACGGACGGACTTTACAACTGCGACACGCTATGGAAATACGAGCACAGCTATTATCAGGAGATTGGGTTCAATGCCTGCTCGATAGCGGTTGAAAAAAATCTTTTGCCTTACCTGACGGCAAAGGAGGTCAGCGACTTCATCGGCAGCGGAATAATGACTGCGGAGGAGCTTGCGGAGCTGAGCATTGATAAGATCGAGTATTTGAAAAAGAATAATATTGTATCAACAGTCCACAATAAGCTGAAGCTTTTGAACGAAATGCCGGAGCTGAGGAATAAGGCTCTCAAATTTATCAAATGGTACGGCAGAGAAAAGCTCATTGAACCGCAGTTCCCGACAAAATATGACCGCGAATCGGTCATAAAATGGTCGGAGCACTATGACGGATTTTTTGAGTCGATAAAAACAGAAAAAGTCCCCGGAGAGGGCAATAAAACCGAATAAAAATCGAGATCGATGCTCAGCATCGGTCTTTTGCTTTGTTGAAAGAAACAAGTGATTGTCAATATTTAAAATGATTCACGGCACGATGATAGATTTTAGACAGAAGACTTTAGATGTTAGGTTTCACTGACGGCAAAAAGCAGTTTTTAGTTTAAACATCATCTACTGTCTAACATCTATCGCCTGCATCCCCTTTTTGAAAGGGGAGGGGGACCGCTTGCGGTGGAAGGGATAAAAAAAGAAAAGAATATTGAATTGTTCTTTATCCCCACCGGCTCTACGAGCCACCTCCCCTTGAATCATTCAAGGGGAGGCAAGATAGATGTTAGATGGTAGATTTTAGATTGTAGATTGTAGATTTTGCGAAAAGTTAAAAAACTTGCCCCGAAAAATCTTCAATTACCGTTGCCCTGATTTTATTTTTCAAAGTGCCTTATTTTGATCTTGCAATTTAGAAAAAATAAAAAATTACAGAAAAATAAAAATTTACAGAAAAACTATTGACAAAAAGGAAAATCAATGATATTATGCAAGTGTGATAGTACAGATATCACACTTAATACACCCGAAAGGAGAGAATGCTATGTTTGAGATAGACTCAAGGAGCAGGATACCTATCTATGAGCAAATCAAAAACCAGCTGATAACCTGCATTCGCCTCGGCATATACAAGGCGGAGGAGCAGCTCCCGTCTATCAGAGCAATTTCACTTCAAACGGGCATCAATGTCAACACTGTAAAGCGTGCCTTCGCAGACCTTGAGGACGAGGGAATTATTTACACGCTGGTCGGCAGGGGCAGCTTCGTTTCCTCCGACGCAGCTGACAACACCTCGATTGCAGAAAAAGCTCTCAGGGACATTGAGCCCGATCTGCGTTCGCTCAAATTAAAAGGAGTGGACAGGAACTCGGTGATTGAGCTTGTTAACAAAATATACGAGGAGGAACAATATTATGATTGAAATAAACAATATTACAAAAACCTTTGATGATTACACGGCGATCAAAGACCTTTCCTTCACGGTCGGCAAAGCCTCGGTTTACGGACTTGTCGGCTACAACGGAGCGGGCAAAACAACGCTTCTGAAAATCATCGCAGGAGTTTATCTGCCCGACAGCGGCGACGTTAAGCTGGACGGTCAAAGCCTTTTCAAGCACCCGGAGCTTAAAACCGATCTTTTCTATGTTCCCGATGATATTTATTTCGGTCTCGGCTCGTCAATGAACTCCATGGCGAAGTTTTATAAGGGCTTTCATCCGAGCTTTTGTATGGATACATTCAAAAAGCTGACCGAGCTTTTCGGACTTGACCCGAAGAAAAAGCTCATCGGCTTTTCAAAGGGAATGCAGCGTCAGGCGGAAGTAATACTCGGTCTTTCCTGCCTGCCGAAGGTGATACTTCTCGACGAATCCTTTGACGGACTTGACCCGGCGAAGCGAAACCTGACGAAGAAAATTTTGCTCGACTATATGGCGGAAAGGGAATGCTCGATAATCATTTCCTCGCACAACCTCCATGAGCTTGCCGATATGTGCGACCATATCGCCCTCATCAACGGTCAGACTATCGCAATGGACTGCGCCGTGGACGATATGAACGGAACACGCTGCAAATACCGCCTTGCGTTCAAGGACGAGCTCGACCGCGAAGCTTTCGGAGATTTGAAGCTCAAAAATTTCAAAAAGGACGGCAAGATAATCACCTTTACCGTGTCGGAAAATGTCGAAAAGGCTCAGGAAATTATCAACTCGCTTGACCCTGTGCTTTGCGAACGCTTCCCTCTTTCTCTCGAAGAGATTTTCCTTGAAGAAATGGAGGACACGGATTATGATTTTGATAAAATCTTCTCACGATGAACGACAGCAACGTTGCACCGAATCAAACAAGGAGGAATTACACTATGAAAAATAAAAAGTTCGAAGCAAGTCCTTTTTCGGCAATGTTTTGGAATTCATGCAAAAAGACCTGCTTTATTCCGATAATTTCTTTTGTCTTTCTTTTTCTTTCAACGCTCTCAAATTATATTGAAATAAATCACACCTTTGCCTCGGTAACCAAGGAAGTCTTGCTGAAAAAATCATTCGGCTTCTTTTGGCCGACGGTCGCCAATTTGGATTTTGCGGTAAATATACTGCTTGTCCTTTTCGGAGTTATCGCCGGAATATCTCTTTTCTCGTTTGCGCAGAGCAAAAAGCATTGTAATGTTATTTTTTCGCTCGGTATGAGCAGGAAAAAAATCTTTCTTGCAAAGTATCTCGGCGGACTTCTGCCGTTCTGCTTTGCCGTAATAACAGCTGCATTTTTTGAGCTTGTTGCCGTATTTTCAAGCGGCTTCACTCCGACTGCGGCTTTGATAAAAATAGCGGTATATTTTGTTTTGTACTTTGCGGGAATATACACCTTCTTTTTCACCGTCACCGCCGCAGCCTTCGCCTTTTCGGGAAATGTTGTTGAGGGCTTGATATTCACCGGCATAATTTCGCTGATTCCGATGACGGCAGGCTTCCTTTTCGGACTGTTCAGAGGTCTTTACACTCTCGGCGGAATAGTCGTTTACGAGGGCAGCTGGAATTTCTTTAGTCCGTACACCGACTTTTTGGGATTCAAGGACAGCGCAAGCTTTCTCGTCGGTGAATACGGTAATGCTGCAGAGGATATGATATATTACAGCGGCAATTATGAGATGTATTTCGACTTCAAGAAGGACGGCTCACCGTTCTACAATCTCACAATTTATGATTACTCGGGCGCAATTATGTGCCTTGTCTATGCCGCCGTTATCTTCGCAATCGCTTATCTTGCGTTCTCAAAGCGCAAGAATGAAATCAGCGGTTCTTTCGGCAGAGCAAGGGGGCTGAATGAAATTTGTGCGGTTTGCGTCGGAGCTTTTGTCGTAGATTTCAGCGTTTGGGTAATTTCCGGGGTTGTGTACGGCATGGAAAGAGGAAGCTTTTTGACCTTCCTTATATCTGCCGGCTTGTTTATCGTCCCTTACTTCATCTTTAAAATGGTATTCGGTCACAGACGCAGGCTGATATTAAAATCAATGCTTAAAAGGATTCCGGCATATATTGCCGCGCTGGCGATATTTACAACGATTTTTTCAACGGGTCTTTTCGGCTACGCTTCAAGAATCCCCGACGCCGAAAATGTACAGTCGATTAAATTCGGAGCAGCCGTTACCAACCCGTACAGCACCGTAAACAAAGACAATTCTCTCAAAAGAGATCCCACTTACGGCTATTCGTCGATGGAGGCATTTTCCGGATATAACAGCAGCGGAGCACTGATTACATTCTTTAGCGGCAAGGGAGAGCAGAACACTTACTATCCGACTTTTTCCGTTGAGGACGAAAGCACGGTTCGCAGACTGATTGAGATACACAGAAGCTTTGTTCAAAAGGGAAACATCAAAGCCACGGCTTCGGACGCCTGCGCAATGAATTTTCAAATTACCTACACGCTCAAAAACGGAAAAACCGTTAAGCGTTACTACTCCGCAACGACCGAAGAAAATGCAAAGCGGATTTTCGGCTTGAGTGACACAACTGTCATCAAAAGTGCAATTGACGGCTTCTTTAACACAGGATATTTTGCCAATAACGAATTTAAGAATCTGTCGGAGGAAGAAAATCCGAACAACTATTTCTTCCTTTTCTCAAAATATCTCAAGGAAAACCAAAGCGGCGGATTTATTACGGACGAGTTGAAGAAAGCCGTCCTCACCGACCTTGAGAACCAAACCTCGGAGGATATTTTCTTCCACAAGCCGGAGGACGAGCTGGGAGTTATCACCTTCGGAAGGGAAATCTTTTATGAAGACGCCGACTGGTTCCTCAACGAATACGGCGAATATGTCAATCGGAAAACCGGAAAAGTCAGTTCATCTGCCGACAGAGAGACAGAGCTTGCCGCAGCAAAAACCGCTTTTGTCTCAAAGGACAGAACAATCGGTATAATGGGATATTCCGTGAAGGCGATCGTTCTCACCAAGTCGATGACAAACACCGTGAAATATCTCACCGACAACGGATATATGAAATATCTTGAGTCTAAAATCACGGCAAGCGATGTCAAGAGCATAAGACTTTGCACAAAGGCGGAATCGGTCAACAAGAATAATATTGATATGCTGCCGATCTTTGCGGGAGGCTACAGCAGTGCCGAGGATGTAAAAAACACGGACAAGGAAACCAAAGAAAATCCGAAATGGTCCTTCCATGATATTAAAAAGAATGTGCCGAACGAGATAACAAACAAATCGACCATTCAAAAGGTGCTTGACAACAGCTTCATCTTTGGCTTCTGCGGCAACGATTACCGCATTGCCGAAATAACCTTCAACGACGGCTCGATCGCAACCTATTGCATAACCGGTGAGGTTTATGATAAACTGATGAAGTAAAATCATTTTAAGGTGATAAAATGAAGTTCAAAATCAAGAAAAAACAACGGAATATCGTCATTGCTGTCGTAATCGTTGCGGTGGTCGCCGCTGTTGTTTGCGTGCGCGGAGGTGTGTTCGGTAAAAGATACATCTACTCGGGCGAGCCCTACGTCTGCCTTGACGCAGGTCACGGAGCAGACGATGTCGGCGCAACCGACGGCGACCGTTACGAAAAGGACGACGACCTCAGGCTCACGCTGAAAATCAAAGAAAAGCTTGAAGCGATGGGTATCAAGGTTTATCTCACCCGCAGCGACGACTCCGATGTCACTCTCGCCGAACGCTGCAAAAACGCCAACAAGAAGCATTGCACGCTCTTTGTCAGCGTTCACAGAAATTCCGCCGACGACAAAAACGCAAACGGAATCGAAGCGTGGGTTTCAAGAAAGCCGAAGGGCGACGAATACACGCTTGCGGAGGATCTTGTCGCAAGCATCTGCAAGCTGACGGGGCAGCAGAACCGCGGGGTCAAAAAAGGTTTCCGTGACAACTCCTACGGCGATTACTACATAAACTCCGACACCGATATGCCGTCGCTCCTTATTGAGGTCGGATTTATCACCAACACCAAGGATAATGAAATGTTCGACAGCCGTCTTGAAGAAACAGCTCAGACGATAGCGCAGACAATATACGATTCGGTTGCAAAGGATAAATGAAATGAAAGTGTTTAAACCCACGAAAAAGCTGATGGCATTGCTGCTGATTGTCTCTTTTCTGCTGTCTGCCTGCACTTTGGAAAGAGAGGAAAGCACAACAACAGCTTTGCCGACCGAGTCGGAAAGCTCACAGCCTCAGACCACCGCGGCGCAGGATATCGTCCCCGGGTGTGCGGCGGCGATTTCCTACTGCGTTGAGGATCGCTCGATTCTTTACAGCAAGCAGGCGAATGTGAGAGTATACCCTGCAAGTCTCACTAAGCTGCTCACGGCGTATGTTGCGCTGCAATATGTCAGCCCCGACGAGGAGCTTACCGTCGGCTCGGAGCTGAATTATGTCGAGAAAGGCTCAAGTCTGTGTCTTATAGAAAAGAACAATGTTTTGAAGGTCAGCGATTTGCTGGCAGGGCTACTCCTCGTTTCGGGCAACGACGCCGCTTATACGATAGCCGTCGGAACAGCGCGCAGGGCAGACCCGAAAAGCAATATGAGCGACGCCCGAGCGATAAAATATTTTTGCAGTCTGATGAATGACGCCGCCGAAAAAATGGGTATGGTAAACAGTCGGTTCGTAAACCCGGACGGCTGGGATAATGACGGGCAGTATTCAACTCCGGCGGATTTGCTTATCCTGACGGAGAATGCTTTGAAGAACGCGACAATCAGAGCAATACTGGCAGAGAAAGAGATAAAGGCGACTTTTATTGCCGGCGGCAGCATAACATGGAAAAATCACATCAAGCTGATTGATTCGTCCTCCGAATATTATTGCGCAGACTTTATCGGCGGCAAGACGGGGACGACGGACGGTGCGGGATATTCGCTGATTGCCGCGTTTGAAAGGGACGAAAAGACTTACATAACAGTTGTCACAGGCTGCAAGGACGACAATGAGCGTTGCTCGCAAACCCTTGAGCTGTACAAAAAAACAGCGTCATCATCGGCTGAGAACCAATGATGACGCTTGGCTTATTTTATCCATTTTCTTACCCTGAGCGGAATACCCATTCCGTCGGCGATTTTTTGACATTCGGTTATCTCTTCCTCGCTTATAACGTCAACGACGGTGAACTTGACCTTCGGAATATATTTTTTGCAGTCCGCCGCAAATTTGAGGAGCGCAGGGTAGGCGTCCTCGCCGAAGCGTGAGCGGCTGACCTCTCGGTAACGCTCGGCATTCGGGGCGTTGAGGCTGATCGAAATCGAATCAACAACGCCGTCAAGAAGCTTTGCGGTTTCCTTTCCGTTGATAAGGTCGCTGAGACCGTTGGAATTGAGGCGAATCTTCAAACCGTATTTTTCTTTGAGATACTTCGCGCTCGCAATAAGATTGTCAAGTGCTTGAGTCGGTTCGCCGTAGCCGCAGAAAACGACCTCCGAATACGGTGAAAAGTCAAAGCTGTCGATCTCACTTTCGATTTCTTCGAGGGTGGGATCCTTTTTCAGCCACAGCGATTCTGCCGAACCGAGACCGTCGCCGTTGCTCCTGATGCAAAAAATGCAGGAGCAGGGACACTTGTTCGTTATGTTCATATAGACGCTGCCGCCGTAAGTGTAAACAATGTCTGCCATTTTAAAATTTCCTCATTCTGTCTTTAATATTTGCCTTGTCAAGAGCCGCGGAAAGCACAATGTAAAGCACGCCGCCGGAGCCTGCCTGAATGGCGTTGCCGGGCAGGGTGTTCAGCGCGCTGACCCATGACGGGAGGCTGAAAAGATAATCGCTGAAATTTCCCGAAGAGAGCGCAAGGATTACTACCTCTGCAACGTAGTAGCCGCCGAGCGTGATAAGAGCGGCGATGAAAACACCGATAATGTTTCGCTTGCAGATAAGCTTTTTTGCCTTAGAGGTGAAACAGAAAGCCAAGAGTGCCTTGATGATAAACGTCGGAATGATGTACATCGTATATCCGCCGATTGCGTCGGACAGAGCCGCGCCGATTCCTGCGCTCAATGCCGCAAGCGGATAGGGGAGAATGCTGGCGCACAGATAGATCATCGAATCACCTATGTGCATATATCCGTTGTGCGTCGGAATTTTGACATAGTAGGTGAGGACAGTCGTCAATGCCGCAAAGAGTGCCGCCAAAACGATTTGATTTAACTTGTACCTGCTTTTTTGTTCCATAAATAACCCTCCTTGGAATAAGCTTTGAAATATATTATAATGATTGAATATTGAAAAGTCAACAAAAAATTCAAGGCTATATTATGCAATATCAACAAATATACGGCGGTTGAAAAAAGTTTTGTAATGTGGTATACTGGTGCAAACGGAGGTTATGTTATGAAAAAATTTATTTCGGTAATTATCGCAGCCGTAACGGCTCTTTGTATGCTTATCCCGGCGTTTGCCGCCGACAAGGCAAAGTTCGGAGTAACCATTGTTTCCGAGGACGACTCTCAAGCTGTCGTTTCCGTTGATTACAACGGCGGCTCAACCTTTAACTGTCTCGATTTCGAGGTTAAGCTTTCCGACCGTTTAAAGGTTGAAAAGTGTGAAAACGGTGCGGGGCTCAGAAATTTCAAAATTTATGTTGACGATTTGAACTCTGACGACGCAACTCTTTCGAGCTTTAATAAGGACTCCAATCCGATTGCTTTTACATTTGCCACAACCGCAGACTTCAAGGCGGTCAACGGCAAGGATCTGCTTGTCATAACGCTGAAGAAAACGACCAAGGATAAGCTGACAGCCGACGACGTGAAGCTCACCGTAACGAATTGCGGCATTTCTTCCGCAAGCGGCGGCGCAGACCCG
Source organism: Eggerthellaceae bacterium (assembly GCA_963616775.1). GTDB lineage: Bacteria > Bacillota > Clostridia > Oscillospirales > Acutalibacteraceae > CAG-488. The sequence continues at coordinate 19,988 of CAVELL010000061.1, forward strand.
ATAGGCACGAGCGTCGCTCAGCTCGGCGAAAAGACGGACGGCGGCTCTGCAGCGGCTCCCGGTCAGGTCGGTACGACTGTTTCCGAGACCGAAAAATCCGATGTGTCTGTTACGACAACATCCGCAACCGAAAAGTCGGAGCAGACCACGACGGAAAATGCCGGCTCCTCAGTCAGCGAGAAGTCGGAAACCGACAAGACCGACAGCGGCACTTCGTCAAAGCTCAACGACAAAAAGAAGATTGTGATTATTGCGGCAGCCGCTGCCTGTATGCTGCTTGTGATTGCCGCCGGAGTTGTTTATATCGCCAAAAAGACTAAGAAAGATAATGCGGAATGAATGCAATGGCGGCTTGGGCAGCGATAACGGCTCCCCCCCATTTTCGACAAGCTTTGAACGGTATAATTGATGAATTGTACGAAATGTACAAAAAGAACGGCGCAGACCTTAATAAAGAGGTTCTACCTGTAAAAAAAGAGGGAATTTCGCTCAGAAAACTTGACTTTTTGTCATAAAATCATTATAATCTTTCAGAAAACGATAGGGAAGGGATTGTTTAATTGGGCTTCTTATTCATAATAATTCCCGTTGTGTTCGGCGTATTGTATATACCGCTGTTAAACAAATGGGTCAAAAAAAGCCGAAGACGGGCATTGAAGGCTATTGAACTGAATAACGGACTCCTGCTTACAATTGCTACAATGGATTTGTTGGTTGTTTTCACAACAATGGGTGAGCTGTTCGGCATCAATTCCGACTTTGCTCTTGTCTATGATGTTATCGAAATAGGCAGGACAAAGGCACTGCTTATTGTCGATATATGCTTGACCGTAATGCTGGGTGTATTCTTCCTGGCGGCGTTGAAAGTAAGAAACGGGCTGTCGGATCACAGAAAGTTTTGGGTCGACAAAAAAATTCAAAACGGTGTTTTCCTTTCGCTGACCCTTTTTGTGCTTGCCGTTGTAACTCTTGCGGTGGATATTGTAATGTATTGCGTGTAAAGAGGCTGCACCTTCGGTACAGATGAATAAAAACAATAAAAGCTATAATACACATTTCAGCTGTCTTTAATGCTGATAGTGAATTATAGCTTTTTGATTTTTTGTGCTTTGGAATAATTTTATATAAGTAAAAAAACAAAAAGACAGGTAAAAACCCGCCTTTTGGAGCTGCTAACCGGACTCGAACCGGTGACCTCATCCTTACCAAGGATGTGCTCTACCACCTGAGCCATAGCAGCACGTCACAACGTCAACTATATTACCATAAGAAATTTACAATGTCAAGTATTTTAAATTATATTGTCAAGTAAATTTTAAATTATATTCTGTGGATTTTTACCGCCGTCTATGTTAATATATTACTATTCACAAGCAAGAGGTGTTTTTAAATGTATGATATAAGTGTAATTCTTCCGCGTGTGTCAGATGAAAAAAAGCTGGCGGCTTTTCTGAGCGGCGTATTATCGCTGCAGGCAAGCTCGGAGGTCATTATATGCTCCGAGGTCAATACGGAGAATCTTTCCCGTCTCGGCGAAGAGGAGCTTTCAAGGGTGAAAATCGTTCGCTCTGCCGACGCGCTCAAAAACGCAATTACCGCGGCAGAGGGCAGATACCTTCTTTTCTCCGACGTTGGGGTTACATATTCGGCGGACGCGTTGACGGCTTTGAGTGAGAGGGGAGCTTGTGCTTTCAACGGCTCGTCGAAAAACGGCAGTCTGCTTTCCGAAGACTTTTGTCTCGATGAAATCGGCCGTGACGGACTGTATTTTTGCTGTATGATGAAAGCGGATGTGCTGAAAAACAACGGAATTTTGCCGGTAAGCGATTCGTCCTTTTCGATTATGAATCTGATTGCCGACTACGCGAGGTACGACGAAATAGAGACGGTTCACGAGACGCTGCTTTATATCGAAAACGTGCCCGAAGCAACCGCCGACGCGGACGACATAGAAAATCTCGAAAACTACGCATGGCTGTTCTCTCAGACCGCGGGGGACAAGGTTACATTGCTCTTTATTCGCGGCGTTATGAGTGTGTTTTCCTCCTGCGAGCACAGGCAGACCTTTGAGCTTTTGAAAAGCGTACTGCTTCCCTTTATGGGTGATTACGCCGTGTGTGCGTGGTTCAAGGCGGCTTACGGCTGGGATCCTGAGCTTCTGAAGTCCGACATTTCCCCCGAAGATTTCAAGCGTCTCGGAACAGGCGTATGGTACCGCGAGGTCAGGGCACCGATAAGAGAAAGAGATGTTGTTGACGGCTTTTTCTTTGGCAGGCTCAGTGCTTCCGTGCTCAAGAGAAGCATATACGCCTACATATATTACAAGGCAAAGAGAATGGGCAGTGCTTTCCTGAAAGAAAAAATATGCGGCTTCTGCAAGCGCAGGCTCGGAGGTGGCTATAATGTCTGAGTACGCGTACAGAGCGACGATTCTGATTCCCGTTTACAATGCCGAGAAATACATCGGCAAGTGCATTGAGTCGCTGACCGAGCAGACAGTCGGCTTTGAAAACATTGAAATACTGTTTGTGAACGACGGCTCAACGGATTCGAGCGAAGAGATATGCCGCAGCTTTTCGGAAAAGTATGAGAATGTTTCGCTTTTTTCAAAGCAGAACGGCGGCTGTGCGAGTGCGCGGAATTACGGACTTCCGAAAGCGCAGGGAAAATATATTTTTTATCTCGACGCCGACGACTGCCTGAAAAATAATACGGTTGAAGCCGTTACGGATTTTTTTGACTCCGTTTATGATGAAGTTGATCTGGTCACATACAAAATAATTCAGTATTATAACTCCGAACCGATCATAGTCCATTACAGGTACCGCACGCTGACGGAGAGCGGCGTTTATGACCTGTGGGATCCCGACAATCGCTTTATCACCCAGACGAATGTGAATATCTGCGTGAAAAACAGGGGCGAAAACAACCGCTTTTTTGACACGACCGAAAACTTCCGCCACGAGGATGAAAAATATTGCTGTGATATCCTGCGCGAAAAAATGAAAATAGGCTTTTGCGCACGCGGAGAGTACATTTACAACCGCGACAATCCCGACGGTATTGTTTCGTCGCAGTTTTCTCCGAAGACAACGTTTGACACGTCGATGAATTTTTATGAGGAGCTGTTTGACAGCTTCGGAGATGTTGTTCCTACCTATTTTCAGGGAATAGTTTTCAATGATTTTCGCTGGAAATACAAGGACGGACGTTTCCTGCCGACTCATCTTGACGGTGAGGAGTGGCTGCGTGCCGACCGGCGAATTGACCGACTTCTTTCACAAATTGAGGAGGACACGATTGTTCTGCACCCGTCCGTGCCGCAATATCATCGGTTTTACTGGCTTATGCGCCGCCCGAACAGTCACCCGATCGTCTTGTGCGGCGATAAAAAGTTGTCGATTGTTTTATCGGGCAAGCTTATTTACGAAACGGACAGTATAAAGGCGGAGATCGAAGCCGACGGAAAAACGCGTCTGATGTCGCCCGTGTTCTTCTGCCTGAACAAAAGCCAAATTAAGATACTTTGCGGCGGCAGGGAAGTGGATTTCACTCTTTCCCGCGACCGAAAGAACACCGATCCGCTTGATTTTATGCCGTGCTTCGAGCTCTCCGACGGTGAGGAAACCGACCTGAAAGTGATAATAAACACAAAAGAATATTCCTGTAAAATATGAGTTAAGTCAATACCGCACAAATTGAGGTGTGCGGTATTGACTTAAGCCGCAGACCCCGATTATCGTGTCGGAATCTGCGGCTTTTTTGAATAAGATTGCAAAGAAAATTACGAAAGGGGATGGGTTCGGTTATTTGTAAGCAATGTATATGTAGGACGTGCCCATAGAGTTGAGGTTGCTTGTCACATTCCCCGAGGTGGAAGTGCTGACCTTGAATCCGGTCGAGCTTATCTGAATGCCCTGGGAGCTGAAGTCGCTGCTTGCAATCGCCATATAGCTTTTAGCTGTGCTCTGAGTAAAGTCGATTGTTACCGCAGGGCAGCCGGATGCCATAAGAATCACGAGCCGCGGCTCAAAACCTATGGTTACGGAGCGGCTTGAAGAGCCGTTTCCGAGGTAAAATCCGATTGCAAAGGGATCGTCCCACTTGCTCTTGTCTTCAAGCGTGACGTGTATGTCACCGTTTCGAATGTGACTTCCGCACAGAAGCTCCTTGTCCAGAAAGCTTGCATAGTTTTCGTCCGTGCTTGCCGCAGGACAGAAGTCGGCATTCATCAGAAACCAGCCGTTCATTACAAGCGCGTCCGTGTCACGGTCGGAGACGATGTCCTCACAACCCGATTTTTCGATATTCAGATTCGTTCTGAATGTCAGAGCGTCGGCAATTCGCGTAAAAATATCGTGACAGAGCTGTCCGCCCTTCGAGAAAGGAACACATATACTCAGGTTTGCTTTTATCTGAGCAGTCCTGCAATATTCCTGACGCTCAAGCACACCGTCGTCGTTGGCAACAAATTTATCGACGATTTCAATGTTGTCAATGCCGACCGCGACGATTGCCTTTTTCAGCGGAACCGCCTTGTTTATCGGAGGATATTCAACGAAAAACGTCAGATCCTTCATATCCTCCTGTTCGCCGAGCCACTCGACAATGCGTATCGGCAGGGAAACTATACTGTCCATTTACTCCACCTCCACGATCTCTCTGATGATCGCCCAAATATATATCACTTCGTTTTTAAAATACACCTTTTCACAGCGGTCAACCGTGTATTTTTTGCCGTTGGATTCAACAAAGCAGTCGCTGCTTTCGGGGTCGTGTTCCGGAGGACCTATGTAAAGGTAATGACCCTGGCTGTTGAATCCAATGACCGTGTTGACGCCGTTGAGGTACATTTTGTTCTTGTACCGCAGCGGCTGAATGAAAGCACCGAATATCGGACTGCTCCAGCCGTCCTCGGTCTTCAGAGTGACCTCCTGACCGTATTTTTGAAACATTGATTTAAGCGTCATATCGGTCACCCTATTGTTTTGAAAGCAAAGCTGTTGTCGCGGCAGAGCGGAATAATGTCAAGAAGCTTTTTTTCGTAGAACCTTTCCGCTCGGTCAAGGAGCTTGTCCTTTTCGCCGCTGCTTTGTTCGATGCTGACGTCTCCCGCCTTGAAGCTCGTTACCTCGGTTTCGTCGCTGTCGTTTTTGCGCAGAGCGAGCTTGTAAAAGGCAAGCCCTGCGGCAGCGGCGGTGATTCTGATATCGGTGCGATCGGCTTCTGCTCGCAGACCGGCTTCGATTTCCTTGAAGCAGGAGCGGCAAAGGGAAAGAATTTCATCTTCCCCGTATGCCGTTATGTCTGTCAGTTCACCGAGATAGTCTTTTACTTCCCAGCAACTCATTTGTCGGAAATTGTGTCTCCGCTGTCTCCTGTCGTGGTGATATCGGCAGGTGCGAGAGTCTTGACTGCTCCCGGAAGAATCTTTGCGAAGCCGTTGATTGATGTGATGGAAATCTGCTCAAGCTGACGGTCAACAAGCTTACCGTAATCGGTTTCGATGTCGCCGACCTTGACCATTTCAAGGGCACAGCTCTTGTCAAGACCGATCATCATTGTGTTGTTTGTGACGTGTGACGACTTGATAAGATTTGCGCCGAAAGGAGTGATGAGCTTGCCCGTGCCGTGGAAGTTGAGACCTGCGGCGGCGTCCTTGAACTCGGTCATCTTGAGCATTGTAGCCGTAACTCCGGGTGAAGCGAGAATCGTGTTGAGATCATAAGGTGCAAACTTGTTCCAGAAATCAATGAGATCGTCGTAGGTGTACTCGTCGCCGCTGAGTGCGCAGACCTCGGCATTGTTCTTGCCGCCGTCGCCGTTTATGAGCACGTCCACCGCGTCCGCCATAAGGCTCTGCGCGAGATATGTGCCGATTCTCTTGAGCGCGATGGAAACCACGTCAAGACGCTGGAAACGGAGAACGTCATACGATGTTGTGATGAGCTTGCCTCTCTTCTTGAGGCGGATAGTTCTGTCGCTGACCTTGAAATCGGCTGTCTCAAGGGTGTCACCCTCCTTAAACTCCTTCATTTCGGCGTTTGCGGAGGTCATTTCAAGGTTCATTGCGCGGTAGTCGAGGGAGTCGATGTTTGTTGTGGCAGCAAGGATATCGGGGAGGAAGCTCGCCTCGTCCATACCGTAGCGTACCGCTCTTGAAACATACTCCGGGAAGAGCACTGCGGCGTCGCTTGTCTGGAAAAACTTTCCGACGACTGAGCTGTCCGCGCCCTGCGGCTTGATACCGAAACGCTTGAGCTGACGCTGATATGCGTCGAGTCCCTCAAGGTTGGTGCCCTTGTAGTTTTCGGAGGGGTCGAGACCCTCCAGAACCTGTGTGAAGCTGCGGCCTGTGCCGTACATTCCTTTTTCAAGTTTTAAATTGTCAAAACCCATATCGGTTCCTCCTTAAAATTTAAATTCGTTGTTTGTCGATGTGCCTTTTTCTGCGGTCGCTTTTAGCTGCGGCGCAAGGGGAATAATCTCCTCCGCCTTTTTCCTGAAAGCGTTTCTTATGCTGATAAGCTCGTCGGTTTCGATGCCCGAACACATTTTTTCGATACTTTCACAGCTCAAAGACGGCACGCTGAGAGATGCAAACTTTGCGGTCTCTTCGGTCAATGAACGGCGGTAGATCTCGCCGTCCTTAGCCATCTTTTCGAGCTTTGAAATGTATTCGGCAAGCTGCCTTGATTCCGATTCGCTCAGCTTGACGGTATGTCCGTCCTTTATTGCCTTGATACAATCCATGGTTTCATTCTCCTTTGTATAGCTTTTAGTTACTCCTGCTCTGACCTGCGCCGGGACGGCGACAAAGGACCATTCGTAAGCGTCGCTGACATCGGAAAGAATACAGCAGCACAGCTTTCCGTCGTAGGCTTCGCCCTTAATGTGGCGGCAGGGATCATATCTCATATCGCTTCCGCACACCGAGCAGGTAAAGCCGCCGACGGCACAGCTCACGCTGACCTCTTTCTTTATGCCCGCGTTGATGTCGCTGATGAGAGCGGCATTTTTTTCGCTGTTCGGCATATACGCCTTTGCCTTGACGCAAACGTATTCTTCGCCTGTCGCCGTCACACGTCCGGGCACGGCAACACATTCAGCCGCGTAGATTCTCGCGCTCTGGTTCGCACTCTTGGGGTCGTGGTCGAATATGCCCGTCACTCCAACAAAAAGCTTTGCAAGCTGATGCAGAGCCTCAATGTCGAATCGTTCCCCGTCGCGGTCAATGTCGTTGTCGCAGAGGACTACGTTGAAAGTGAAAACCTCGTCGGCGTTCAGCTTTTTCAGCGTAAAGCGATTGATCTGTTCAAGGTCAAGCTCGCTGACCTCGCAAGGTGAAATGTTAGTTTTAAATTCTTTGTTCAACTGATTTCAGCTCCTGTTCGATCTTTTCACTCTGCGCGCGGTAGAGACGCGCCTTTGCCAGCTCAAGCTCATCCTGAAGCGTGATGTCATCCCATTCGACCGAGAAGAACTCGCTGATTCCCTGCGTTCTCATCCAAAATCCGCAGATTTTCTCTATCACGGGGGTCAGCAGCCTGCGGTAGGCTTCAAGCTCGCTTGTCAAAACGTCTGCCTGCTGCGACGACATTCTTTCGGTTGACGACCAGCTCAGGCTGAGCATGAACGGGGGCAGTCCTGTTTTTGCAACAATCTGTTCAAGCATCTGACGGACGGGAACCTCGCTGTCAAGGATCTGGTTGTCCGCGCCGATCGCCTTGATGCTGACGTCGCCGACGGCAACGAAGTCTCTGACCTGATTGCCGGGCTGCATTGCTTCGCTCCATTCACGGGCAACCTGCTGAGCTCTGTCCTTGGCGTAGGCTCGGTCAACAACATCGTTCTGCGGCTTGTAGGTGACGGCGAATCTGACGTTGCCGACGCGCTCCCAGTTGATACCGATCGTGTTGTAGATTTTCATAAGAATGTTGCTGACAAACGGCAGACCCTTTAACAGGGAATTGCCGTTCAGGTGACCTGCCTCAGGGTTGAGAACCGAGAGCAGAACAAGCTCAGGGTAGGCGACGGGCTTTGGCGTTGCAACGTCACGCACGCACACAACAGCCGAAAATCCGTCGTCTCCTCGCTTTAGCTCAATGTCGTCAATGTCCGCATTGTAGAGCGCCGCGAAATTGCCGCTTCGGTCGGTGATGATTTCGCCGACAGCCGTTCCGTAGGTGAGAAGCTGCTCGAAGTACGACGACATAAACGCGTTGATTCCGCGCTGACCGGAACCGACCTTCACCTCGGAAAGAAAACGGTTGAGATTCCTCTCGCACATCTTGCTTTCGCACTCAATGTGAAACCCGCCGGTCAGTCTGATGATTTTGTAGATCGCGGCGTCTATTATCGGAATTGCCTCGCGCAGCTCACGGTACAGACTGTTTTGCATACAGGACAGCGGAGTGTAGCTGTCAAGAAGAGTGAAAGGATTATTTTTGTAGGTCTGCGGCGTTGAAACCGCGGTTTTTGCAGCGGATAATTTTTTGAATATTCCCACTGAAATTCTCCTTTCTTTTTTACGGTGGGAGCGGTCAGCGCGACACGCTCATAACGAAAAAGTCGTTTCGGGGCGCGTTCAGCGCCGTAGTGACGAAGTATCTGAGATCGTCCATTGCATGGTCATTTTCCTTGCGCGGCGCGTCCCGAACGGCCTTGTCGTCCCACTTGTAAAGCGAAAATTCACGGAGGGTGTCCTTACATTCGGGAGAGAAAAAAATCAACCGTTGTTTAAGGGCATCGGAAACCTGCCGTATTCCGTCAACGACGTCGTTCTTGGCAGGTATCACCGTGAAACGTCCTTTTCTGCGGATGCATTGAATGAAGCTTGCCGCCGAGGGATCGACGATAACCGCCTCAATGTCGAGACCGTCCGCAAGCTTTTCAAGCTCTTCGTAATGCTCGGCGTCGGTGCGCTGCTCACCCCTGACGCGGGAGTCGTAATAATACTCGCGGATACGGTACCAGCACTTTTCATATTCGCCCCACAGACCGAAGGAACAGGGATTGACCGTTCCGTAGTCGCAGGATATGAAATATCTTTCGAGGATCTGCCGTGCGGGAGGAACTTTTATATGGATTTCCTCGTTGAACATAGGGTAGACTACACCCTGAGCCGCTACCCATTTGCCCTCCACAAACCGTTTGTAGAAGGCTCCGGAGTATAAACTCTCGTATCGCTTGATTATTGACGGAGTGAGCGACGGGTTGTCCCTCATCGTGAAGTGGAGATAAAGGCAGTTTTTCTTCTGCGCCTTGAGTATCCACTCCCGGTAGAACCAATGCATCGGGTGCTCGGGGTTACAGTTGAACCACAGCCGTGAGCCTTCCGGTGAGCATCTTGCGATTGCCTGCTCAACAAATGAACGCGGCATCAGCGCAACCTCGTCAAGCAGAACTCCTCCGAGCGTCATACCCTGGATGAGTGCCGCCGAGCCTTCGTCTTTTCCGCCGAAAAGGTAAAAGCGGTTGACTTTGTTCTTGTAGGTCATTTCGATGCAGTTCTGCGACGACTTCAGCTTCACGCAATAGCCCAGCGCGGAAAGCACGGGGCTCAGCGGCGTTATGACGTTGCGCTTCAGGGAAGCGATAGTTTTGCCGCATATCGCAAAGGAGGTGTCGTTAAACTGATAGAAAGACCAGGCAATAAAAGAAAGGGACATACATACGGTCTTCCCCGAACGCACAGCTCCGTCACATATAATGGCGTCGTAGTGCCTGCTGTCGGAGCTTCGGCACCACCATGTCATGACCTCAAGCTGTTTTTTGGAAAACCGTTTGAATGAAGAAAGTGCGTTACTCAAGCCGATCATTCCTTATGTCCGCCGCGCTTTTCTCAAGTGCGGCATAGAACGGGAGTGCGGAATCGTCGCTGCCGACGGTGCAAAGTGCCTCCAGGTGCTCTAATGCCTTCAGTCGATCGAAAAATTTGATTTCCATTCCGCCGCCCTTCGGTCGCTTGATTTCGCTGACGTTGAACAGGTCAAGCTTTTCGGGGCTGAGCGGGGCTTTGTCGTCGGAGCATGCCAGTCTTACGGCGTCCGAGATATTCCCGAACGCGAGCTGACGGTAGCCGGCGATCACCTCGTCGCGGTGTATTCTGCGCTTTTTGTCGATTTTCTCAATCTCCTTTTTGATGTCGCCGCGTTCCAGCAGGGTTATGCCGATTTTTCTTGCTTTCAGCCCGTAACCGGCTTTTGCTGCGGCGGAACGTGCGTCGCGCGATTGAGAAAAGAACAGACAGAACAGCTTTTCTTTTTCTTCAAGTGCCATAAAAACTTCCTTTCTTTTTAAGGCAGCACCGCACTATTTGTGCAGTGTTGCCTTAATACGGTCAACCGTTTGTCGAGGGTCGCCCCTCAACCTAAGAATAAAAAAAGGGATTTTATAACGCAAAAGCATTATAAAATCCTCAAAAAATCAATTTATTTACAATTTGTTCACATTTCATATCTTTCGACTGCGCCGAGCTTGTTAAGCTCTATCCCGAAGGCAATGCCGAAACACGCTTCGTAATCAGAGACCGCGGCATTATTTATTCCTGCTGCAACCGCCACGGGCTGATGAAAAAGGAGGTATAAAAGCAAAAGGGGCTGTCGCTTCTTCGTTTTTACGATTTGCGACAGCCCTTAATTTTATAAAGTTTTATTTAAGTCCGGAAACGGGGATTATTGTGCCCTTGTCGGTTGTTACGGTGAGGGTTACCGTGTCGCCGTCGTTCACAAGCACGATATTTTCAAAGTCGGCAGCCTTGAGGGAATAGTAGCTTTCGGAGGAGTCGAGCTTGATGTAATATACGCTCTCGCCGCCGATAACGGCTGTTCGGATATCCGTAACCTTGCCCGTGACCGTAAGCTCCTTTTGCTCTGTCTGCGTGTCCTCTTGAATGTTGTCGGTGTCAACGCTAATTTTGATGTTGTTCTTCGCAAGCTCCGCAACATAGCTTTCAATGCAGCTTGTGAGCGTGCTGCCCGTAGCACCGATTGAATACTGACCGACATTTATCATCGCATAACCCTTGACGAGCTTGCTGGAATCCTTGAGCGACATAAAGTAGGTCGGCTCTCCGTCAATGTTGAGAAGAAGCGGGAACGATGCTTCGTATTCATACTGCTGAACAAGACCCTCTGCCGAGGACTGCGCCGAGGTTTCCTTTGCGCCCGATGCGCTGTAATACTTTGCTTCCTTGGTGCGCTGATTGATGAGGATAAAGCCGGTGAGGGATTCATCGTTTGTCAGCGAGGTAACGCCCGTGTACATATAAACGTCGTCGTTCATTGCGAGATAGGAATAACCCTCGGTCGTTGAATAAGTGTCTTTCTGACCGAGAACGGAGTTCCAAAAGCCGCGCTGATATCTTCCGTAGAAGTCGAACTGCTGAATAAGAAGGTCGGCAGAGTAAATGCGGTCGATCCATTCAAGGTCGTTTCTGCTTCTTATCTCGTCAATGGCATATTCCACACATTCGCCGGTTACGCTGTCAACAATGATTGCACCTGTTACGTCCGTGCCGCCGAAAAGACCGATGGTCTTGTCAAGCTTTGCGAAAATCCAGTAGGGGTGACCCGATTCGTCAATTTCAAAGGTCGGCTCGTCAAGAATATAGGTCGGATACTTGAAACGAACGTGACGTGTTACATAGTGTGCGAAGTGGTCGGCGGTCGAGTACTTCATACCGCCCTCAACCTCGACAAGGGTGGATTTCTGCGTCCTTGCGTCAACGATGACGTAAGCCGGAAGACCGTTCTTTGCGTTGGTGAGCCACTTGATGATGTTTGAATACTGAAGAGACGAAACTCTTACAGGAGTGTCGTGATAGTTGATTTGATAATATTTCGGCTGAACCGTGAACTGGGAAACATAGCCGAGCTTTGAAAGGTCGGAGAGTGCTCTCTCTGCCATAACCGAGGTTGTGCTCTCGTCGATAACGGGAACAGAGGCGAAGTCCGCTTCGTCAACCTCTTTGACAAAATCGCCCGTCTGCACGTCGATTATTTTCGAGTAGCTGTTTGCGCGGAAGAACACCGACGAAACAAGCAGTCCGACGGCAACGACCGCTGCCAGCACACCGATGAAAATTTTGGGTATGAGCGACGATTTTTTTGCGTAGGGCGCATAGTCCGGAGTTTTCAGTGCACCGCTTGTCACATAGTTTATCGCGCAGTAAACAACGGCGGCTGCACCGAAGAAGATATACATCTTGAAATCCTTGAAGTTCATAACCGGAAGCATAAAGTAATATAAAATGCCGCCGAATATAGCTGTCAAAATGATGTTGATAACGATTTTAAGTCCTTTTTTTTCGGGAGGAATGACTATACCGGTCTTTTTATTGTCGGGACCTTTCTCTGCTCCGCCGCCGGTAAAATCTACCTTAATGGGATCCATTAAACCATCTCCTTGAATAGTATGAAAATTATTATACAGTATATTGAGCTAAAAAACAAGTTTAAATATTCACGGTATTATTTTGTTTTCAAAAAGTTCACAGTTTATTGCCTTGATAAATATATAATAATAATATATAATGTATAAACAAACGTTGAAAAGAGGTGCGGTATGGATAATAATCAAAATCAGGCTCAATATTCGTACTACCAGAACCTATATAATATGTTCGGCGGCTACAACCCGCTGCTCGACTCCAAGGTAAAAAAGCTGCGCCGACTCGGCTTTATCATCGGCTGCGGAATGATCTGCTTCACGCTGATGCAATATGCCGTTGCTGCGCTTTTACAGCTTTTCGGATTGCTTTCGCTGTATCAGAGCGACGCGGTAATTCAAACCGGCGTCGGCGCGATAGCCCCGATGATTTACGTTGTCCTGCCGTTTGCGCTGGTTTTTGCTCTGTATGATCGGGAGGACAGGGACAGCCTTGATATTTTTGAACTGCCGAAGTCGAAGGAGCTTTTTTTGTTTTCGGTGTTTACCGGACTTCTTATCTGCTCGCTCGGCGACAGGGCGACGTCAATTGCGTCCGTGTTGATTGATGCGGCGGGCGTAAGCTTTGAACAGCCCGAGGGGCTTGAGGTAAATACTCCGCTGGGCTATGCCCTGCAGCTTGTCTCTTATGCCGTGATTCCCGCGTTTGTTGAGGAGTTTGCGATGAGGGGTGTTGTTATGCAGCCGCTCAGAAAATACGGCGACGGCTTTGCGATAGTTACCTCCGCCGTGGTTTTTGCCGCTCTTCACGGCAATATGGTGCAGATTCCGTTTGCGTTTATCGCAGGACTTTCACTCGGATATTTTGCGATTGTCACCGATTCGATCTGGACATCGGTTGCTATACACTTTCTCAACAATCTTTCGGCAACCGTTATTTCAATTTATTATTCCGAGCATTCCGGGGATGACCCGCTTTGTTTCTATGCAGTCGAAGGCGCGATACTCGTGCTCGGAATAATTGCGTTTATCCTCTTCATAAGGCTCAAGCCGAAAAAGCTTGTAAAGGCAACGGACGAAATCGGTAATTTATTAAAATATTCAACCGTTTTTTGCACCCCGTCGGTAGTTGTAGCACTTTTGATTTCGCTTTTTACTTCGCTGAAATACACACGCATCACATCGGCTGGCGGCGTCCTTTTCGCCGTTGTTACGGTTGCACTGATTGCCTTCCTGCTTATCAAAGGGTCAATTAACGCAAAGCGCGACACAAGGATAACAAAAAGCTCCATATACAGCTTTTCGATAGCCTTGACCGCAGTTGCCGCTTTCTTTATAATGTTCTTTGTAATGTCTTTTTCGTTGGTAAGCAGATAGTTTAAGGCAATACCGCACAATCGGGGTGCGCGAATTGCACAGTAAGATTTTTAAAGAAAGGGCGAGGAAGATGAACGACGAATATTTTATGAATCGGGCTATTGCTCTCGCCAAGGAAGCCGCAAAAGAGGGCGAGGTTCCCGTCGGCGCAGTGGTTGTGCTTGACGGTGAAATTGTCGGAACCGGCAGAAATCGCCGTGAAAATGAAAAAAATGCCCTTGCCCACGCCGAGCTTGAGGCAATTAACGAGGCGTGTCGAGCTTTGGGCGGCTGGCGGCTCTGGAAGTGCGATATGTATGTTACGCTTGAGCCGTGTCCGATGTGTACGGGAGCGATAATAAACAGCCGAATAAAGAGGCTTGTTTACGGCGCGTCGGATTATAAAGCCGGTTCGTGCGGAAGCGTTGTCAATCTCTTTTCATTGCCGTATAATCACAAGCCTGAGGTTGTCGCAGGACTGAAAGGCGAAGAGTGCGCGGCTCTTTTGTCGAATTTCTTTAAGTCTTTACGAAAAAAATAACAGTTGTCAAAAGCCCCCTTTTAAGGTATAATCCTATCGAGGGGGCATTTTTATGTCGAAAAACAATATAAAAATTTCTAAAGGTTATTCAATAATGTGGCTTGCTTTCACCGCAATTTATGCCGTATGGATGTGCTTTTTTATGAAAGCGGATACATACCCTGCGGCAGATACGGGAATGCTGAAACCGATTTATTATCCGATATGGGTCGCGGCTTCGTGCCTGATTATGCTTTCCTACATATTTCTGCTCAACAAATATCTTTACGGCGAGCTTGGAAAGGGCAGCAGGGCGTTTGCGCTTATCAGTCTTGTTTTCGGCTGTGTGTTCATAACATGGTACGGTTTTTTCAAAAATCCGTTTGAATTCACGGCAAGTATGATAGGTCTTGAATACCCGTGGCATTTCAAGATGTGGGGAATTTTTGCGCCGATTTCGGTTTTCGTCAATACGATTTATATGTATCGCAGGTTCGGCTACGGTAACAGGGGCGGCATCATAAGCGGTTCGGTCGGCTGCGCGGCGATGTTTGTAACAATCAATGTTCCGTCGGCAGGCGAGGAGCTTATACTTACATCGCTGAGGTGTATGTCCCATTGGACGGGCGCGCTCGTGTTTGCTTTCTGCTGTGCCGCACCGATTGTTATGTTCCTTTTGCACATGGCAAAAAGGAAGAACAAAAGATTTATTGCTTTAACGGTTATTTTCTGCGCTGTTCTTGCTGCAATGCTCGTTCTGCTTGCAACGGTCGGCAAGGACGGTGTTATCGAGAGCCTCCCGATGTGGGCCGCCTACCTGCTCCTGTTCCTTGTTAATTTCACAAGTCTGTTTGATGTCGAGAAGACAGAAGAAAAACAACCCGCCTTGGTTTGAAAACATAAAGTTTAGGAGTGATTTATCGTGACAAATATAATCAATGCAATAATGCAGCTTGTTATAAATCCCAAGTTTGAATTAAAGGCTTATTCAGAAAACCATAACAGAGCGAACAATATGGGTGAGGCTTTAGAAGAATATATTAAAGACATATTTGCGGGAACGGTAAAGGAAAAAGATGAAAATACAAGAAATCAAAAGCTATCAGAAGCATTTAGCTATTTAGGAAATCAAAACAATCCACCCGATTCTATGCTGCGGGGCGGTGATGCCATTGAGGTTAAGAAAATAGAGTCAAACGATTCGCCGTTAGCATTAAACAGCAGTTATCCAAAAGCTAAACTTTATTGTGATAGTCCTATGATTAAAAAGGCTTGCAGAACTTGCGAAAAATGGGATGTTAAAGATATGATTTATGCTGTCGGAGTGGTTGACGCCAATAATCTTAAATCTTTGGCTTTGGTATATGGCGATGATTACTGTGCCGAAAAAACTGTTTATGAACAAATTAAAAGTGTAATTAAAAATGGTGTGGAAAGTATAAATGGTGTGGAGTTCTCTGAAACAAAAGAATTAGGCAGAGTAAACAGAGTTGACCCGTTGGGAATTACATATTTACGTGTTCGCGGTATGTGGGGTATTGAAAATCCTTTTAGCGTTTTCAACTATATTTATAAACGAGACTATTCAAAAAGTTTTAATTTTATGGCTCTCATAAATGAGGAAAAATATTATTCATTTAATAATTACAATGAATTAGAGAAATTATGCGAAAACATTCAGGACTTGCATATTGAGAATGTTAAAATTAAGAATCCCAACAACCCGGCACAACTTAAAAGTGCAAAATTGATTACATTTACTGTATAGGAGAATTTCAATGAATATTATAAGTTTATTTTCCGGTGCTGGCGGGTTGGATTTAGGATTTCAGAAGGCCGGGTTTAATATACTGTGGGCAAATGAATATGACAAAACAATTTGGGATACCTACGAAAAAAACCACAGCACCCCTCTTGATAAAAGAGACATAAGAAACATTCCGTCAAGTGATATTCCAAATTGCGACGGTATTATCGGCGGACCGCCTTGTCAGAGTTGGAGTGAGGCCGGCGCAGGTCGAGGAATTGATGACAGTCGTGGAAAATTATTTTATGAGTTTATCCGAATACTTAAAGATAAACGCCCTAAATTTTTTGTGGCCGAAAATGTTTCGGGTATGCTTGCGGATTTGCATAAGGAAGCAGTAAAAAATATTTTATCTCATTTTGAAGAAGCGGGATATAATATTACTGTTAATTTGGTAAATGCGGCAAATTATGATGTACCGCAGGATAGGAAAAGGGTTTTTTATATTGGATTTAGAAAAGATTTAAATATTGATTATAGATTTCCCGAACCGTTAAATTATAAAACCACTTTAAAGGACGCAATATGGGATTTAAAAGATACTGCAATTAAAGCACAGGACAAAAATAAAACTAATGGAGATAAATGCTTGATTCCGAATCACGAGTATATGAATGGCGGTTTTTCAACAATTTATATGTCAAGAAACAGAGTTCGAAATTGGGACGAGCAATCATTTACAATTCAAGCCGGCGGAAGGCACGCTCCTATCCACCCACAAGCACCTAAAATGATATTTGTTGAAAAGAATAAAAGAATATTTGTGCCGGGCAAGGAAAATTTGTATCGTCGCCTATCTGTTCGGGAATGTGCGCGAATACAAACTTTCCCCGATGATTTTATATTTTACTATGCAGATGTTGCCGATGGATATAAAATGGTTGGAAATGCTGTTCCGGTTATGCTTGCGTATCATGTCGCGAAAAGTATAATGAGTATATAACAAAAATACACATACCACATTAAAAAGTGATATGTGTATTTTTAGCAACTCAGTTTGGCAGTCTGTTGATATTACTGTTTTATCAACAACTGCCAAAAGGTGCTTTTTTGGCTGGGGTGGCCGGATTCGAACCAGCGAATGCAGCAGTCAAAGTGCTGTGTCTTACCGCTTGACGACACCCCAATATTTGCGCAGCTTCCGTTTTGTCGGCGTGCACCTGTTTTGAAGTTTAAAAAAAGCCTGCAGAGTCTGCAGACTGTGTGGGGTGGATAGTCGGATTCGAACCGACGGTCTCCAGTGCCACAAACTGGCGCTTTAACCAACTAAGCTATACCCACCGTATGGCGCGCTTGAAGGGACTCGAACCCCTGACCCACTGCTTAGAAGGCAGTTGCTCTATCCACCTGAGCTACAAGCGCATTAAAATCTCCTACATTGCAGAATGTTTGGAGAAAAAATGGAGCGGGTGATGGGAATCGAACCCACACGACCAGCTTGGAAGGCTGGAATTCTACCACTAAACTACACCCGCATATCTGCAACGGTTGATATCATATCATCAAATGCCGAATTTGTCAAGCGAAAATCGCCTTTTTTTGAAATTTTTTATTATTGCATTTGAAAATCGCTGTTTATAATGCATATAAATTATTATTTACAAAAAATTCTTTTCTTTTGCAGATATGTAGTGTATAATAAATCCGAAGAACGCCGCTTGCGGCGCACGCCTTGTTCGGTAACCGCCGATTAAACCACGGCACAATCCTCAGCGGCTGTTTTGCCGATAATTGTATTCCGGCTCGATCGGCAGTTACCCTTGAAGCTATTTCCAAAGGAGATTCTTTATGAGTAAAAATATTCTTGTCACCGGCGGTGCCGGTTTCATAGGCAGCAATTTTATTTACTATATGCAGCGCAAGCATCCCGATTACAGGCTTGTTTGCATCGACGCCCTGACTTATGCGGGAAATCTTTACACTCTTGACGGAGCCCGTAGGGGTAACTTTCGATTCGTTCTCGGCGATATCACCGACAGAGAGGCGGTTTTTGCCCTTTGCGAAGGGGAGCGTTTTGATGCAATTGTCAATTTTGCGGCGGAGAGTCATGTTGACCGCTCAATAGAGAATCCCGAGGTGTTCCTCAAGACAAACATACTCGGCACTCAAGTTCTGCTTGATGCCTGCAACAAATATGAGATTCCGCGTTATCATCAGGTGTCCACCGATGAGGTGTACGGCGATCTTCCGCTTGATCGTCCCGACCTTTTCTTCACCGAGACAACGCCGATTCACACATCGTCTCCGTACTCTGCGAGCAAGGCGTCTGCCGACCTTTTGGTTATGGCATATCACCGCACATTCGGGACGCCTGCAACCATTTCGCGCTGCTCGAACAATTACGGACCCTATCAGTTCCCCGAAAAGCTGATACCGCTTATGATTTCCAAGGCTCTTGCCGACGAGAAGCTTCCCGTTTACGGTGAGGGACTCAATGTCCGCGATTGGCTCTATGTCGACGACCACTGCAAGGCAATTGATATGATTCTCGAAAACGGAAAAATCGGTGAGGTCTACAATATCGGCGGACACAATGAAAAGGCGAATATTGATGTTGTAAAAACGATTCTCAAGGCGGTCGGCAAAGACGAAAGCCTTATAACCTTTGTCAAGGACAGACCCGGTCACGATATGAGATATGCGATAGACCCGTCAAAGATTCATGCGGAGCTGGGCTGGTATCCGGAAACCTTATTCAACGACGGTATCCGGAAAACAATCGACTGGTATCTCAACAACCGCGAGTGGTGGCAGATGATACTCAGCGGCGAGTATAAAAAATACAGGGGATGACAGCTATGAAAAAGATAATCGCAGTCACTTTGAGCTTTGCGCTTGCCCTTTCGCTTTATGCCTGCGGCAAGAAGGACGGAGATTACGGCAAGCAAACATCTATTGACAACGCCAACGGCTACACTGTAATTCAAGAGGTTCTGACCTTCAAATACAGCGACGAGGAAGACACCTTCAAGGGTAACGAAAATGCGAAAACGAGCGGATTTGTTACCAATCAGGACAATGCCGAGAGCGGAGTCAAGACCAAAACCGAGGCACTCAATGTGGCGAAAAAAGAAGTCACGGATAAGTACAATAAGATCAAATTCGCATTTGACAGAACGGCAGGTATTTGGAAGGTTACATTCTTACTCGACACTCAGACCGGAGACAAAACGGACAGCAAAACCGTTATGACGGTTTATGTTGACGAGGACGGATACACACTTGCGACGGTTAAATAAGCAGCTTGAAGGGATACGGTAAAATGGCATTTGAAAGAAGACATGAGTTGTGGACGTTTGACATTTTTCCGAAGGTAGTTTCAGTCGGGAAAGAGAAGACCGTTCATATTCGACCGTTTGGCGACAGACTGTTTTTTACGGTCGGAAACGAATACACGGCTGTCTTAACCTGGCTCAACGGCGGCGGGGAGGATCATTATCCTGCAACGGGCTATCGTCGCAAAATCCCCGTTACCGCAACCGAAAACGGAATCGACATAAAAATATCTCTTCCCTTTGAGGGTGAATATCGTATTAAATTCACTAACGAGAAAGACAAAGACTTGACTTTCTGCGTTTATGCGGTCGGAGAAGACCTTGTCAACGTTTATCCGTTTATCGGTGATCTTCATATACACACGAACTATTCCGACGGAGCGCAAGATCCGGCAAATGTTGCGGCAAGCTACCGCGCGCACGGCTATGATTTTCTCTCGATAACGGATCACGGACGTTATTATCCGTCGCTTTATGCGATTGAGCGGTTTAAGGAAATCCCGACCGAGTTCAATCTGATTGCGGGCGAGGAGGTTCACCTTCCTCCTATCAACGGCTTCAGAGTTGATTCGCACACAATCAATTTCGGCGGCGAGTACAGCATCAACTCTCTCGTTGAGGGTGATGCGGTTGAGCAAGTCGGCAAGGACAAAAGCGTCAGAGCCACCCGTGACGACTGCCCCGATGTTATGACACGCGAGCAGTTTGAAAAGAAGATGACGGAGCTTTCAAAGCAAATAACCGTCCCCGACAATGTCGATTCGCTTGTTGCTTCGACTCTCAAGTGGATTTATGACGAGATAAGAAAAGCGGACGGACTCGCGATTTTTGTCCATCCGACATGGATAACAGGAAACACCTTCCACGATCCCGACGCACTCAATGACTGGATGGTAGAGAACAAAATCTTTGATGCCTTCGAGGTTCTCGGCGGTGAAAATTATTTTGAGCAGAACGGCTATCAAACGGTGCGCTATTATGAGGACAGGGCGAGGGGACACAAATACCCTGTTGTCGGCAGTACCGACAGCCATAACTGTACGCCCGAAAACCGCAATGCTTATATCTGCTCCACGATCGTTTTCTCTCCCGAAAATGAGAGAAAAGCCCTGATTGATTCAATCAAAGCTTTCCGAAGCGTAGCCGTTGACACAATCAGCAAGGAGTTCCGCCTCGTCGGCGAAATGAGGTATGTCCGTTACGGTTGCTTCCTACTTAAAAATTATTTTCCGATTCACGATGATGCCTGCTTTGAAGAGGGCAGAATGATGAAGCAGGCTGTTTACGGAACAGCAGACGAAAGAGCATCCGCCATCGCCATGCTCAGTCTTATGAACGACAGAATGAAGAAGATGAGGGAAAAGTACTTTTCGTTTTAATTAAATAGAATTACATAAATAATGCAAAACTGAATATTAGCGATTTTAGCCGCTCTCATAATGAGGGCGGCTATTGCTGACCTTGGGTCGATGTGGGCATCATGCCCTACGAACAAAGTCTCATCGCCGCCGGTCGTAGGGTGTGGTGTTGCTAAATCTAACATCTATCGAAACGACCGCCCCGAATTGGAGCGGTCGTTTTGATTTATTTGTTTATCTTGCGATGATTAGTACCATATCCAGCCAAACAGCAGAATCACGATCAACCACTGGCCGAAGGAGTATTTTACGGTGACATTGCAGGTGTCTTGGACGGTGTTGCCGTTGGAGTCGGTTACGGTGCAGGTTATTGTTGCGCTGCCTCGTTTTGCTCCGTAGATGTTTCCGTTGTTGTCAACTCTTGCTACGCTTGTGTTGGACGAGGAATATTTTACCGTGTACTCTGCGCCATCGTCGGCGGTGATTGATGGGTTGATTTTTGCGGATGACTTGTAGTTCATCGTGATGTCAGAAACAGAAACCGACTTCACATTTGCAAGCTGCTCAACGATTGCGTACTCGCTGAAATGGTTCGTCTTAAATGTGACATAGCCGTTCTTGACCTCGCACGGAATCTTTGTGACCTTGCCGCTCACAGAATCGACATAGCAGACGAAAACCTTGTTCGTCGTGAAGCCTTCGGGGAGCGGAATTCTTACGGTTATCTCGCCGTCGGGCTGGACTTTTATGCCGTTCTTGTAGGTTGCGATGTCGTAAATTTTTGAATTTACCTTGCCGTATTCGGTGTTGAGAAGCTGGAACGACTTGCCGCTGAACTGTTCCTCAACCTTGATTTCGGTGTTCGCTTCGTACTCGTCGTTGTAATTGATTTCAACGCCGGTTTTTTCGTCCACAAGAGCCTTGAGCTTTTCAATCGCACGGGTTTCGACCTCGCCGCAAGCGGAACAGGTTCTCTTTTCCTGACCCTCGGCGGTCGTTGTGGCTTCCTTGACAACCGTCCATTCGCCCCATGTGTGAGCCTCAAGCGGAAGCGTCTTTTCGTTGAAAGTTTCGCCGCACTCCGAGCAGATGTCATATTCCATTCCCGCAACCTTGCAGGTGGAGGGAACGACAACATGGTTGAGCTTGTGACCCATCGGGATAACCTTTTCGTTGAAAGTTTCGCCGCACTCCGTGCAGAGATCGTATTCCATACCATTGACCGTGCAGCTCGACGGTACTGTGATGTGGCTCAAAGTGTGAGAATGGATGATTATGGATTTTGGATTGAATTTGAAAGCCGGAACAATGCCCGAGTTAGTGACACCGACAGGGCAGGATTCGGTGCAGTCCGCCAAGCCGTCGCAGTTGACTGCCGAGGCACTGTAGGAACCGTGGGGTGACCGCAGCCACCAACCAGAGAGACCGTTGTAAATACTGTCTTCGTAATTGTATACCCATAATCCTTGACATTTTGCGTAATCCGTGCCTTTGAGCTGTCGTGCTGTGTCAGAAGCGTCCTCTGATGAATTAAAGCCGTATGCGCTGTTTATTGCGTCATTATATGAGATGGGGAAGATTTTGTCATAGGTATCTGCGCTGTCGTATTTGCTTGAATATCGACTTTTATTTTCAAGATATGATGTACCTATCTGTTCTTTTTCTTCAGATGTAAATGCAGCATTGTAAAAATCATCATTCAGCCATTCTCTGAGCGAACTTGTTACCCAATCCGAAGCATAAGCTGTGCAATCTGTGCTGTTATAGTGGTCGAACTTTTCTTCATTCCAATAAATAAAGTTCTGATAAGCCTGTGAATCTATAATTTGGTTACACATTACATAGCCTTCGCTCGGATCGAGGACACGCCATGTTAAAGGCTCATATTTGAAATAGTATGTATTGTCCGTATAATAACCTTTATTGTTTTGCAATGAGAAGTCTTTGGAAGATTTATCACCTGCGCGCCACGGACGGTATTGATTCAGTTTAACCGCACGGTATTTGCTGCCGTTGTAGCTGATGTCCTTGTAGAGCATCATTTTTGCGACGGGGTTCATCTCGCCGTCATCTTCACTACCTGTGCCTGCATAGTAGTTGTAGTCTACCCAAGCAATGCTTTCGCCGGCTTCCTCTATCGCCGTGATAAGGTCGCTGTCAGTGACCTCACTCTGCGGATATGAACCGTAGGTGATTGTGTCGCCGGTATTTTTCGTTGACCAGTCGATCCCGTCGGCTGCCGAGCCGGTCACCGTCAGGTCAAGCCCGCCCATCGGCGCAACGCCCAAGAGCATGCACACCGTCAGGATAACGCATAGAATCCTCGCCAATGTGTTCTTTTTCATAACTCTGCCTCCTTTGTGTTTTGAAATTGCTTTTGAGTAACCGCCGATCGGATAACAACACAATTTTCGGTGCCGAGGAGCCTGTTAATGCACCGAGCCTTGCTCCGCCCCTTGGAGCTTTCGCGGCAAACCCCTTGCCGACAATTGCGTGAAAATCCGATAACGTTAATGCTATTATAAAATATTTCGCACCTTTTGTAAATAAACTTTTATCATTTTTTATTGAAAATCACGGAAAAAATTTCACGATATGCGCAAAAAATCGGAAAAATTACAGCACGATGTAGGCATTGTGATAGACTTTAGATGTTAAATTGTAGATTTTAGACTTTGGCAAGGCTTCTGCTGACCTTGGGTCGATGTGGGCATCGTGATAGACTTTAGATTGTAGATTTTAGATGTTAAACGGAAGACTTTGGATTTTAGATTTTGCGAAAAGTTAGAAACAGCACTTTCCCATAACATCATCTAACATCTACCGTCTAAAATCTATTTTTGCCTCCCCTTGAATGATTCAAGGGGAGGTGTCGCGTGAGCGACGGTGGGGATTTAAGAACAACATTTAAGAGCAACTAAGAACAACATTTGAGAGCAACTAAGAATATTTAAAAAGACACATCGAGAAAAATTTAGTCTTAAAAAGAAAAGCCTTAAACTAATGACATTGCTTCTCAGGGGGCGGCAAGAATAATATTTCCATAAGCTAAGGGGCTGCGCTAAATGCCACAGCCCAGTAAGGCGATAATTTCAAAACACTGAAAAAGGCATTCGCAAAGGCAAACAATAAGGCTCTGACTCACAAGGTCGGAGCCTTATTGTTATTTCAAGGATTAAATATAATCGCAATAATCGCATCTTTGAACTTCTGCATCTTTTCGAGTATAATGAACACAGTGGGAGGTGTCTGACGATGAAAGAGCCGAAATATCATATTTATCTAACCGATCAGGAGCAGTCTGAGATTATAGAGTCACTAATTGCTTTCAAAAACCGCCTTATGCAGCAAGGAAAATATACCGATGCCGTTGATGAGGTATTGGTGAAGGTAATCCGAGCAAAAAAGAAGAAACTCAAGGTCGTATACATCTGAATATATATGAGCCGCTTATTCCCTAATCGGAGTAAGCGGCTTTTTCGTTATCTTACCCCAACGCCTCTTTTTGACACCGCTTTTCCGTTTTCGGAAGGGCGTTTTTTTATTTTCGACGGAGCACAAAAATTTTTCAAACTTTTTTTGAAAAACACCCTCAAAAATCGCTTCCTTATTCAGAGTAAGTGAAGGGGTTCTTTTCTGACTCCGGTCAGAAGCCGCTTCGTGATCCTTGAAAATTGAATATACAGACACTTGGGACATTAGTTCTGATGATAGCCCGAAGATGGGTACGCCGTGACTTCTTCCTTTGAAAGAACGAGCGAGAATTCCCGATCTGAAATCCGGTTTGCCACCGGAACGGCGATGACAGTCAGAATGATAATGATACTTCTCTACGGAGCTGGCGGAGAACCCGGCAGAGGTGAGATTCCTATGAACACGGTGCAGCACACCGTGACCCAAGTGTTTCCCGTAAGGCGAAAGCCGCCGCAGGGGGCGTCGAGGACAAATACTGCGGACATATACATAGCTGTTTTCAAAAGCAGTTATGAAATCTACAAAGAAGGAGGAAAAGCCAAAATGCCAAACTGTAAAACCATTGCTGTCTGCAATCAGAAAGGCGGCACAGGCAAAACGACCACAACGGTCAATTTAGGGATAGGGCTTGCACGGCTCGGCAAGAAAGTGCTTCTTGTGGATGCTGACCCGCAGGGCGATCTCACGACTTGTCTTGGATAATCAGACAGCAAATGATGTGACTGAACAGGTCATCAAGGGCAATGTCGCTATCATCAAGCACACCGATGACGGCGAAACGCAGATCGAAACACCCGAAAGCGGTGCTGAGTTTGAGGTTTTCCTGAAAGCCGCAGGCTCTTATGACAGCGCAAAGGCTACCGAGCGTGACTATC